>DBNL01000048.1:29625-46608 GCA_002299785.1 Verrucomicrobia bacterium UBA673 | reverse complement strand
GCCGAGAACTGGCTGCCGCTCGAGGGCGAACTCACCGTCGGCATCACCGCCGGTGCCTCCTGTCCGAACAACCTCATCGAGGAAGTCATCCTGAAAACTTACGAACTGCGAGGCGCTCCGGCCAGCAAGGTACTTGACTCCATCCGTGCGGAGAGCGCCGATGGCATGGCCCAATAAAGGATGCCATGCAACAGCGAAGAACTCGAGTCCCGCGAGCGCGATGCCCTCGCACCTTATGCGCAGTTTAGCGAGTATTCAAAGGGCCGAAAAGTCCACGAGCCGCCTCCGGAATGGCGGACACAATACCAGCGCGACCGCGATCGGATCATCCACTCCAGGGCCTTTCGACGACTCGACTGCAAGACACAGGTTTTCTTGAGCGGCAGCGGCGACCACCTGCGCACGCGGCTCACACACACGATGGAAGTAGCCGCCATCGCCCGGAATATCGCCCGCGCGTTGCGACTCAACGAGGATCTCACCGAGGCGATTGCGCTTGCCCACGACCTTGGCCACTCCCCATTCGGCCACTCCGGCGAACAGGCGCTCGACGACCTGATGAGCGACCACGGCGGCTTCGAGCACAACAAACAGAGCCGCCGGGTGGTGGAGTTGCTCGAGCACAAGTATCCTGCCTTCCCCGGCTTGAATCTCACTTGGGAAACGCTCGAGGGTCTGGCCAAGCACGACACCGTGCCCAAACCGCCGCTTGGCCAAGTAGCCACCAAGTTTCACCACCCCTCGCTCGAGGCCCAGGTGGCCAATCTCGCCGACGAGATCACCTACTACAGCCACGACATCGACGACGGGCTGGACTCCAGACTGCTCACCGAGGAGCAACTTGAACGTGATATCGACTTTTGGCGGGATGCCTCCTGGCGCATCCGTTCGAAACATGGCGACTTGGCGGATGAGTGCCGGCACTATTTCATCATCCGCTGCCTGATCGACGACCAAGTGCACGACGTCGTTCACACGACCGAAGACAATATCGCTAAAGCCGGCGTGACATCTGCCGACGAGGTCCGTGCCCAATCAAAGGCTCTCGTCGCCTACAGTGCGAACCGGCACAAAGCCAACCTGAAACTGCGCGCCTACCTCTACGAGAACCTCTACTATAACAGCGTCGTCCATGAACCGCACAAGAGGGCGACTATGTTGCTCGGCGAATTGTTCGAATATTACGAGCAACACCCTAAGGCGATGGGCGAATTTGTGCAGTCGCTGATTCCCGAGCACGGGCTGCAGCGTTCCATCTGCGATCACCTTGCCTGTATGACGGATCGCTTCGTCATCCTCGAGCATGAGCGTTTGCTCAGAAAATAACTCATTTCAGTCTATATCGGATATTTTTAATAATTAAAGGTTTTTAGCGTAGTTAGAGTCATCCTCACTTGACAGATGCAATTTAAATAGTAGAATTTTTCCCCCTTTTTGGGAGAACAGGGAATTAATCGGGCCGAGAACCAATTAGAATGCCCGGTCTACGAGGCGTTCCCACACAAAACAAAAAGAAATGATAAAAGTCGAGAACCTGAGCAAAACTTTCGGGCCGAAGGTCGCCGTGAACGATGTCTCGTTCACCCTGGAAAGGGGAGAGATCCTGGGCTTCCTCGGGCCGAATGGCGCCGGCAAATCCACCACCATGCGCATGATCACCGGCTACATCCCCCCTACGGCTGGCGTGGTGAAAGTCGGCGGCAACGATGTGACGGAAAAACCGATCGAGGCCAAGCGCCTGATGGGCTACCTGCCGGAGAGTGCACCGCTATACACGGACATGACAGTCGAGGGTTTTCTCGGTTTTTGCGCTGAGGTGCGCGGCATCAAAGGCGCGGACAAGGACAAGGCGATCGATCGCGCCATCGACATGTGCTTCCTCAAATCCGTTCGCCATCAAAGCGTCGACACGCTCTCGAAGGGATTCCGACATCGCACCGGTTTCGCGCAGGCGATCATTCACGACCCAGACATCCTCATCATGGACGAGCCGACCGATGGACTCGACCCCAACCAAAAGCACGAGGTGCGCTCGCTCATCCGCCGCATGGGACAGTCCAAAGCGATAATTTTCTCCACACATATTCTCGAGGAGGTCGAGGCCTCCTGCACACGGGCGATCATCATCGACCAAGGCAAAATCGTCGCCAACGGCACGCCGGAGGAACTCAAGGCCAAATCAGAGTTGGCCAACTCGTACGTTGTCTCCATCAACGGGACCGAAGCCAGTGCAGTGCGCGAAAGTCTTGGCTCCGTCATTCAGTCAGCCAAGGTCACCATCGTGACCGACAAGGCACCGATCGTCGTCGCCCGCGTCTTTCCGAAGAAAGCCGGCGCTGACGGAGAGCTTGGCCAAGCAATCTTTGACGTCGCCGCACAGAACAACTGGAAAGTTAACGAAATTAAGAAGGAGGAGGGGCGCCTGGACGACGTCTTCCGTAACATCACCCTGTCCGACAACCAAGTACAATAATTCAAAGAGCTATGAATCCTATTCTGACTATCACAAAACGCGAATTAGGGGGGTTTTTCAATTCGCCAGTTGCCTATGTATTTTTGGTGATCTTCCTTTTAATGACTGGAGCTTTCACCTTCTTCATTGGCCAGTTCTTCGATCGAGCTCAGGCAAACTTGCAGCCATTTTTCATGTGGCATCCATGGTTATACCTGTTTTTGGTGCCGGCTGTAGGCATGCGCCTTTGGTCGGAAGAACGCCGCTTGGGCACTTTAGAATTACTTTTGACTATGCCGATAAGCCCATGGCAGTCGATCACCGGCAAATTTATTGCCTCATGGGGATTCCTAATCTTGGCGTTGTCATTAACCTTCCCCATTTGGTGGACGGTGAACGACCTTGGATCACCAGATAACGGAGCTATTTTCACGGGTTATATTGGTAGCGCATTGATGGCGGGTGGTTACTTGGCTATCACAAGCATGACATCGGCTCTCACCCGCAACCAAGTGATTAGTTTTATTTTGTCAGTGGTGATTTGCCTCTCCCTCGTACTCTGCGGCTGGCCTCCGGTAACCGATCCACTAGCCGCTTATTTCCCGAACTGGATAGTTGAAGGCGTGGCAGCTTTCAGCGTTATGCCCCACTTCGATCGACTCCAACAAGGCGTGATTGATTCTCGTGATTTAATCTATTTTATTTCTCTCATCGGATTCCCTCTATTTGCCACCAGTGTCATAATCCGAAGCCTTCGGTCCTAAACTAATAATTTAAAAGAACAACCAATGAAAAAGGAAAGTAAGTTAGACATACTTCTACACGGAGTCGGTGGGGCGGCCGTAGTATTTACCTGTGTCGTATTGTTCAACATTGTGTCAGCCCAAGTGAAATTCCGTGCAGATTTTACCGAAGGTAAAGTTTTTACTTTGTCTGAAGGCACTCGGAATATCCTAAAGGACCTTGACAAGGATCGCGGGGATGATTCCGATTCGGCTAAATTGAAGATTCGTTTCTTCCGAACCAAGGGAAACAATGATGTCCCGATAATGCTCAGCAGCTTCGCCCAAAGGGTCGAGGATTTATTGGATCAATACAAAGAAACTGCGGGCAGCAATTTGGAACTGGAAAAAATTAATCCTTCGCCAGATACCGACGAAGAAGATTTAGCGGTAAAGGACGGCATCTCTTCAATACAGGGCACTTTTTATCTAGGTATGTCCATCAGCTATCTTGACAGCGTGGAAACTCTGCCATCCCTTGATCCTCGACGTGAACGAAACTTGGAATACGATATTTCCCGTCGAATCACCAAGGTGTTAAAACCTAAAAAAACGGTCGTCGGTGTAATGAGCAGCCTAAATGTTTGGGGTGGGCCTGACAGGAGCAACCCCATGGCTATGATGAACCGAGGCCAGCAACAACCAGCCTGGGTTTTCGTTCAGCAATTGAGACAGGATTACGACGTACAACAAATTCAGCCTGCTGCAACTGAAATTGATAAAACTGTTGATGTTTTGCTTGTCATACATCCAAAGAGCCTTTCAGAACAAACTGAATATGCGCTGGACCAATTCGTCCTTCGTGGCGGCCGATTGATCGCCTTTGTAGATCCACTTGCAACTCGAGACGATTCAGGCAATCAAAATCCGCAAATGCGCATCCCCGGTCTTGGGGGCGGCTCCACCCTTGAGAAACTTTTCAAGGCTTGGAATCTGACTTTTGAAAATTCCCAAGTGATCGCTGACTTGAAATACCAACCTAAGAATGCTCAAGGACGTGATGGACAACCCGTGGTTATGCCTGCTTATCTTCTCTTGGACAAAAGTGCAGTTTCAAAGGAAAACCTGATCACCAGCCAAATAAATTCATTGCACCTTCCCTATGTAGGGCATTTCAAACGTAATAGCGGTGTCAACGACGGTTTAGAATCGGAAATACTTCTAAAGAGTTCAAATCAATCCAAATTGGTTGACGGCATGTCTTCACAGTTCAACGGGCAAGATATCATTGATAAATTTGGCACTCCTTCTGGAACTGAGCATATTATTGCCATGCGCCTCGAAGGGAAATTTAAAACCGCTTTTCCGGACGGTAAACCTGCAGCACCAGAAGAGGGTGATGACAAGGTCGTAAATGAAAATGATGATTCAAAGAAAGATCACCTCTCGGAGACTGAAGAGAAAAACGCCGTTCTCTTGATTGGTGACACAGACTTACTGGTTAATGAAATTTCTGTACGTGTTCAACGAACCATATTTGGCAATCAGGTCCAGATGATTAACGGAAACCTGGCTTTCGTACAAAATGCTGTGGAAAACATGGGAGGCGATTCTAACTTAATTACGGTACGTAGTCGTGAAGATCAAAACCGTCCGTTTGAAAAAATCAACGAAATGCAGGAAGAGGCTACGAAAAAATTTAATGCTGAACTGAAGAGAGCCCAGGAAAAGCTTGAAAGCATCGTAGCTGAAAAATCCAAGATGGAACAAAATAACAACCAAGGGGAGAATCAAGTACTAACGATTAAAATCAATCAGGAAGACTTGAAACAAATCCGTAAACAGGAAGCGGAGGCCCAACGTCAAATACGCCAAGTCCGGAAAGATCTGCGTAAAGATATCGATCGACTTCAATTGAGACTTCAGTTGGCCAATGTTGGCGTCATTCCGCTTCTGATCATCATCTCGGGAATAGTATTCTTTTTCATAAAAAGACGTAAAACTGCAGCAGTTTAAGCATGAAAAACAAACAACTCTTAATAGCGGTCGTCGTCCTTATAGTTCTAGGGGCGGCTGTGTTTTCCACAAAGGAGAATTCAGGGAAATCTTCATCCAGTGGGGAATCAACTAAGCCAACCAACCAGGTGATCACGACTCTTGATGCGACAAAACTAGCGTCAATAACACTAACCGATTCGGATGACTCTGTTAGTGTCAAGCAAGTGAATGGTAAATGGTCCGTTACCGATCGTGATGGATTTCCAGCCAACTTCAGTAATATTCAAAGCCTTGTGGATACTGTTACCGAGTTGAAAATCCTCGCAAAGCAGAAAGTCGGAAAGTCTCAACTTGGTCGTTTCGAATTGAATGATCCTGCTACCGAAGCCAAGGACGCCGGAACCAAACTGGAATTAAAGGACGCCGATGGGAATGTTCTACATAGCGTTTTATTCGGAAAGGAAACCCAAGGACAATCCGATCCAAGTTCCCCTTTCGGGCCATCGGGAACTGGAAGATATGTTCTCGTTCCGCCGAATACTGTTGGCGAAATTAACGAAACATTAAGTAGTGATCTTAAGACAAGCCCCGCAGATTGGCTCCAAAAGGAAGACTTCCTCAAAGTCGAAAAAATCAAGTCGATCACGATAAAACAACCCAAAGAGGCAGACTCATGGACGCTGACCCGCATCAAGGAAGGGGATGATATGGTACTGTCCGAAGCCAAATCGGATGAAAAACTCGATTCCTCAAAGGGCAACAGTGCCGGCCGCGCACTTAGTTCTCCAAGTTTCGATGACATTGCCAGCAAGTCAGCCAAGCCGGAGGAGACTGGAATGGACAAGGCCGTCACGGCTACCATCGACACCTTCGAAGGCTACAACTACGTTGTGAAGATGGCCAAGAAGGATGATGAACACTACATGAGCCTCGCCGCCAGCGGCACACGCCTTGCCCAAGAGGACGAAACCGCAGCGAGAACACCCCAAGCCGACGAAAGCAACCCGCGCGCGCAGGACGAGGACGAAAAGCCGGAAGACGCGGAACGACTGGATAAGGAGCACAATGTCGCCTTGGCTAAACTGATAGCAGACCGCGATAAGGCCCATGCCGAAAGTCAATCCAAGCTGCGAGAAGAACGCGACTCAACATTCGCCGACAACTTGGCCAAACTTGCCAAACTCGAAGGCTGGACGTTCAAGGTCTCTAGCTACACCTTCGACTCTATTTACAAAACGCGCTCCGAGATGATGGAGGAGGAAAAAGAAGAGGCATCCCAAGAGGCAGCATCGACAACACCTTCTCTCCCTTCCCTCCCAGGCATTCCTGCCCCTCCTGCCCCTTCGGTCACTCCTACCCCTCCGGTCGCTCCTGCAATCACCGTTCAACCTCCCAAGCCGGCTGAGCAGAACAAGGTCGTCACCAGCGACATCATCAAGGTACCTTCAGCCGAGGAGATGAAAAAGGGCGCCAAGATCGAGGTCATCAAAAAAGAAGATCTCCCCGCCGAGATCGAGAAGGCCAAGGAGAAATCCGAAGAAAAGGCCGACGACAAAAAATAACTGCTAAAACAAGGGCACAATTCTCAAACCACCCGGACAAGTTTCGGGTGGTTTTTTTTATGTTGCCACAATTTTGGTTTGCGACTGCAAGCCGGTGACGTAGCGTTCGGGGCATGGCGTCAGATGACTCGATCGTTCTAAGGCTTCAGGACGTACACAAGCAGTACGAAAGAACGGATCGTGAACCCGTCCCAGTGCTGCACGGAATCTCGTTCACCATACGTCGTGGAGATTCACTTGCTATCGTCGGCCCATCCGGCTGCGGCAAAAGCACCCTGCTCAACATCCTCGGCTCGCTCGACTCCCCCACTCGCGGTAGCATTCAGTTGGACGGCGAAGAACTCGCGCACCTCTCCGAGCCTGAACTCGCCATCATTCGCAACCAAAAGATTGGCTTCATTTTTCAGTCGCACCATTTGCTGCCCCAATGTTCCGTGTTGGAAAATGTTCTCATTCCCACATTGGCCGACACCGGCCGCGCGCCCGCCGATGCCGCCGAAAGCGCTCGCCAACTCCTCGAGCGCGTCGGTCTTGGCCATCGACTCACCCATCGCCCCGGCCAGCTTTCCGGCGGGGAATGCCAGCGTGTCGCCGTCGTACGCTCGCTGATCAATCGGCCCAGCCTCATCCTTGCCGACGAGCCGACCGGCGCGCTCGACCACTCCACCGCCGAGTCGCTGGGTGACTTGTTGGTGGAACTGAATCGCGACGACCAAGTGACGCTGATCGTCGTCACGCACTCCGCCGGACTCGCCGCCAAGATGGGCGCGATCCGCCAACTGCTCGACGGCCGTTTCGTCGCCGACAACCTCTGACACCCCGACGGCATGACGACTTGGGCTCTTGTACTTAACTCCTTCCGGTTTTACGCCCGGAGTCACGTTGGCACGCTGCTGGGGGTCGCGGTCGGCGCGATGGTTTTAGTCGGCGCGATGCTCGTCGGCGAGTCGGTTCGCAGTAGTTTGCGCGACATGGCCGAAGCCCGCTTGGGCAGGGTCGAACTCGCCCTCCCCTCCGGCGACCGACTGTTCCGCACCGACTTGGCCAGGCATCTCGCCGACGAGTTGCAAACCGCGACAGCAGCAGCACTGCAACTTCCCGGTGTGGCCAAGCGACCATCCGGCGGATCACGTGCCAACAACGTCGTCGTCATGGGCGTTGACGCTGGTTTCTGGAATCTAGCACTCGAGCCGCCCAACTTCACCGACATTCCCGAGGACGCCGTCGTGCTCAACGAGCGCTTGGCTAGGCAGCTTGGCGTCAAAAAAGGCAACGTCGTCAATCTGCTTGTGCACAACCCCTCGCAGCTTTCCCGCGACGCACCGATGGCCCCGATCGAGGATGCCACCGCGTCGATGGCCCAGCTCAACGTCCACGCCGTCGTCACCGACCGGCAGTTTGGCCGGTTTAGCCTTCAGGCCTCGCAGATTCCGCCCTACACCGCCTTCGTGTCGCTTGGCCAATTGCAGTCGGAAATCGACAAGCCGGGTATGGGCAATCTGATGCTCGTCGCCAGTTCAAATACCGACGAGGCCCAAGCCGCTTTGGCAAAACAGTGGCAACTCGCCGACGCGCAAGCGCAGTTGCTCGAGTTACCGGGAGGCAACAATATCGAGTTACGCACGCCACGTATTTTTCTCGAGCCACCGCTGGCCAAGGCCGCCCGCGCCGTCGCACCCGAGGCCAAGCCGGTGCTGACTTATTTTGTGAACAAAATCCAACTTGGCGACAAGGCCACCCCGTACTCGATGGTCGCCGCGCTGGAAGGCTTTGCGCCAGGCACAATCTGGCTCAACCAATGGACGGCCGACGACCTGCAGGCCAAGGTCGGTGACGAGGTCGAGCTGGCCTACTATACCGTTGGCATCATGCGCCAACTCGAAGAGCGTACGGCCAAGTTCACCGTCGGCGGAGTCATTGCTATGGAGGATCCCCGCGCTGACAGGACGCTGATGCCGGAGTTCCCCGGCATGACCGACTCGGAAAACTGCGCCGACTGGGACACCGGCTTCCCGATGGACCTAGACGCCATCCGTGACAAGGACGAGGACTACTGGGACGAATACAAAGGCACGCCCAAGGCGTTTATCAGCCTCGCATCGGGACAGGAAATCTGGAGCAATCGTTTCGGCGACCTCACAGCCATACGCTTCTCCGCCATCGACAAGGCCGTGCTTGGCCGGGCGCTGCTCAACAAACTAACTCCCGCCGACACCGGCCTGGCTTTCCGGGACATTCGCAGCCAAGCCGACGATTCGGTCAACAACTCGATGGACTTCGGTGGATTGTTCATGAGCTTCAGTTTTTTTCTTATCGCCTCGGCCGTGATGCTCATCTCGTTGCTGTTCCAGTTCACAATGGAAAAGCGGACGCGCGAAACTGGCACACTGCTCGCGCTCGGCATCCCGCCCAGACGCGTCCGCCACATGCTGCTGCTAGAGGGCGGCTTGATCGCGCTGGCCGGCTGCGCCTTCGGCGGGATCGCTGGCGCGGCTTACGCCCGAGCGATGCTTGGCGGCTTGGCGACAAACTGGAAGGACGCCGTCGCCTCCGCCGCGCTGACGTATCACAGCTCCGGCGCGGCCTGGGCCGCTGGGCTGCTGAGTGCATTCGTCATTGCGGTCGGGACAATTTGGTGGTCGCTTCGCAAGTTGAACAAGCAAACTGCCCGCGAACTCCTCGCCGGCGAGTCGCCGGAAAACTCCCACACGAACAGGTCAGCCAGGCGCGCCACAGTCATCGGTAGTTTGCTGGCATTGGGAGCGGCCTCGGTTGTGGTTGGTGCGTTGACTGGCGGCACGGATCTGACGCCCAATTCATTTTATGGCGCAGGCGCGATGGTGCTCCTAGCCGGACTGGCGTTTGCGTCGGCACGGTTGACGCGCTTGACTAAGGCGGGCGCGCTTGGCCAAGCGGACAGACTCTCCCTCGCCGGCCTTGGCCAACGTAACGCCGCCCGACGCCGACGCCGGAGCATGGCCACCATCGGCATGCTGGCCTGCGGCAGCTTTATGATCGCCTCAATCGGCGTGTTCCAAAAAGACGCCACGATCAACGCCAACGCGCCGACCTCCGGCACAGGCGGCTTTGCGTTAATGGGAGAAGCCACCATCGCTGTCGTGCACGACATGAACGACGCCGGGCAACGCGCCGATCATTACAGCCTCGACGAGAAACTTATGGTGGACGTCGACTTCGTGCCGTTCCGGCTGCACGACGGCGACCACGCCAACTGCCTCAACCTCAACCGCGCCCAGCAACCGCGCCTGCTCGGTGCCAAACCGGAACAACTCAAGGGCCGCTTCACGTTTGCCTCGACGCTCGACGGACTCGACCCGAGCGACAACCCGTGGGCGCTCCTCGAGACCGCGCGCGAGTCGCTCGGCCTCGGCGATGACATCGTCCCAGCGATCGCCGACCAAAGCGTCATGATGTGGGCACTTGGCTTTAAAATGCTCGGCGACACGATCGATTACACTGACGAACACGGCAACGACTTCAAGGTGAAGTTCGTCGGCCAACTCGTTGACAGCATTATGCAAGGCAGCTTGCTCATCGCCGAGTCGGACTTCATCAGGCGCTACCCCAGCGAGAGCGGCTACCGAGTGTTCCTCGTCGATGCCCCGGCGGAAAAAACCAAATCCATGAGCAGCGAGTTGGGCGACGCACTGGCGAATCACGGATTCGAGTGGGTCAGCACTACGCAGCGGCTCGGCGAGCTGAACGCCGTGCAGAACACTTACCTCAACACGTTTCAAGTTCTCGGCGGTTTGGGCCTGTTGCTCGGCAGTCTTGGGTTGGGCGTCGTCGTGATGCGCAACGTCCAGGAACGCAAAAGTGAACTTGCCTTGCTACGCGCGATCGGTTTTGAGAAACGCACGATCAAACGATTCGTGCTGGGAGAATACCTCGGGTTGCTGATCGGCGGGTTGCTAATCGGCACCGTCTCGGCCGGCTTGGCGGTGCTTCCAACCGTACTTTCCCCAACCTCCGATGTGCCGTACTCTTTGCTCGGCATGACACTCGGCAGCGTGTTGCTACTCGCCGGCCTGTGGACGTGGATCGCCACGAACCTCTCGCTGCGCGGCAACCTGCTGGAAGGCTTCCGGGGGGATTAATTGGATGAACAACCGAACAGCTAACTGCGTCAGAACAACGAACATGATCAGAATCAAGCAAACGGCTTCTGCATTGCTAATTGGACTCGCGGCTCTAACCCTTTACGCTGCGGAACCGCTGTACCAAACCAATTTTGAAAAAACAAAAACCGGCGAGGTACCGGAAGATTTCCTCGTGCTCGACGGCGACTTCGCGGTGAAGCAGGAAGAGGGCAACAAATATCTCGAGTTGCCAGGAGCACCGCTCGATGCGTTCGGCTTCATGTTTGGCCCGTCAGCCCGCCACGGCAACGAAATCAGTGCACGGATGTTCGGCACAAAAAAAGGTCGCCGCTACCCGGTGTTCGGTATCGCGTTGAACGGCGTCAACGGCTACCGACTGCAGGTCGCCCCGGCCAAACGGGCGATCGAGTTGCTCAAGGGCAGTGCCGTCATGGCCAAGGTGCCCTTTCGCTGGGGCGGCGGCGAGTGGCTTCGACTCGCGCTGAGAGTCGAGCAAACCGGCGCTGCCGAATGGACGGTCAGCGGCAGGGTTTGGGCCGACGGCAAAAAGGCACCAGCCAAGCCAACCATCACTCACAAGGAAACCAAGGAACCGCGCAACGGCAAGCCCTCCATTTGGGGAAGCCCCTACTCCGGTACCCCGATTCGTTATGACGACATCGTCGTCAAAAAATCCGCCAAGTAACCGGCTCGCTGTTTTCCTGCTGGCGCTTGGCATGACTGCGCCGCTTGGCAACGCGGCGGAGGTCGAGTTGCGGCTCGCGATTCCCGAGGCGCCGTTTCACGTTATCGGCGACCCGGTGCCGCTGCGCTGGGAGTTCGTCAATCGCGGCGATCAACGACTGGCGTTCATGTGGGAAGGCTGCTGCCGGTTGAACGGCCGCGTCACCGCATCGCTTGGCCAACTCACTCTTCACTCTGATCCGGCGACTTCCGCCGCACAGTTGACAGCACACCTGTTCGCCCGCGCCGCGCGACTACTCCCTGGCAAGGCGGCCGTTTTCGAGACGAACCTTGGCGACTGGCTCAACATCGACCGCTCCGGCGAATACAAAATCACCGCCCGATACACCGGCCTGCTCGACAACCAACAGCCGCAAGTTGGACGCGGCTGGCAACTCTGGGAAAACTCCGCCACGGCCGAGCCGATCCGCGCCACGCTGCTGACCCCGAGCGACTATATCGCCAGGCGTAACCAAGCCGAGATTGCGCTTCGACTCGACAGCCCCGATCGATTGCTCCCGCTCGATCCGACGATGCTCGAATTGGAACTGCTCAACTTGTCCGAGACACCCAAGACAATCCATTGGCCAAGCGACTTTGCGCTTTGGTTTTTGGATGCCACCGGCGGGCGTTCACCTCTTGCTCCCACAAGCATTCGCGCCGCCCCGGAGAAACTGGTGCTCGCAAAAAATCAACGCTTGGTCAAGCGAATCGAGATCACACCGGGCGCATTCGATGGCAGGTCGCTTGAGCAGTATCGACTGTTTGTAGATTATAAAACAGCCACAAGTCGGACGCACTCCAACGCCGTGCCACTCGACTGGCAGTTGAACGTCGCCGACTTGCAACAACTCATCCACTTGGCCTCCGGCGGCGCAAAAACCGGCCTGCGAAATCGACCATTGAAATTGATGCGCCTTCACCTCGGCGAACTTAGGCAAACGCTAGGCCAAGTGCCTGCATCAGATTTAAATGAAAAAGGCAAAAAACTGCTGAAAGAATTACAACTCGCAGCAGAGCTGAAACCTTTTTGCAAAAAACCGGGCCTTGTGACCGTGAAACTCGGGATCACCAATGACGGATCAATTCAATTTGCTGACGAAGCGCTTGGCCAAGCTTTTCAAGGTGAAAAGCCCATCACAGACCAACTCGAAAATTTACTCAACATCCGCAAACACCTGGGCTGGACCGTAGCCATCCAACTTCAACCATATGCCTCTACCGTTAATAAACACGTCACCGCTGCCTTTGAAAAATTAAAATCCCTCGAACCCCGGTTAGCCAAGCCAATCATATTGGATTCCCTACAAAACTAGCTTCGGAATAAAATATCTTTGGTAACCAAAAAGGCTTAAGGCCGCTGAACAAACAACTTCGGTCACGGGTCAAAGCACTTTGAAGGACTCCTAATCCACTATGATCAACGACCAAAGTACTTATAGGACAGCTCAATCTATTTTGTGGATGCCTCGATCGACCTTTGGAACACCTCAAACTTCTTCGCCAACACTCCGAAACCAGCCAAAAGCACGCACTCACATATGATGTTCAAAACCAACGCCTCAAGAGGTCGATCTTTGTGAACGGCTAACCCACGCGAAAGTCATTAATAGAAGAAAAATGAAGTGTTATAAAAATTAAAAAAAACATACAAAACCAAAAAAAGGCCTTATTTCGGGAGCCTTGAGTTGGCGCGGCCCTCGAGGACCTTGGAGGTGGGTTGATAGTTTCCGATGAAGTCTTCGCGGTAACTATCGAATGTGCCCTCGGCCAAGTGGCGGCGAATGTCGCGCATTACCTCCATAAAAAAATGCGAGTTGTGCACGCTGAGCATTCGTAGTCCTAGAATTTCACCGGCCTTGAGTAGGTGACGCAGGTAGGCACGTGTGTGGTGCTTGCAGGCGAAACATTCGCAACCCTCCTCGATCGGGCTGAATTCCTCCTTTTGGTGACTGGCTCGGAGGTTGATCGCACCGCGCGAGGTATAGGCGGTACCATTCCGAGCAACACGGGTCGGTAGCACACAGTCGAACATATCCACGCCTCGTGCAACAAGCTCGATCAACTGCGCCGGGGTACCCAGCCCCATCGCGTAGCGAGCCTTGTCCGCCGGCAGGTGTGGCTCAGTGAGTTCGACGGCGTGCATCATTTCGGGCTCCGGTTCGCCGACGCTGACTCCACCGATCGCGTAGCCGTCGAAGTCCATCGCGACCAGTTCCTCCGCACAACGCTTGCGGAGCTCGGGAGCATTGGCACCCTGCACGATGCCGAAATACAGCTGGCCCTTGGCGCGGGGTTGCTCGGCGCAGATGACGGCCCAGTCGAGCGTACGCTTGACGGCGGCCTGCAAGTCACTGTCGGATGCCCCGTGGGGGGGGCATTCGTCGAACAACATTGCGATGTCGGAGCCAAGTTCACGCTGGATGGCCATCGATTCCCTCGGACCAAGGAAGAGCATCTCGCCGCTGAGGTGCGAGCGAAACTCGACACCGTCGTCTCGCACCTTACGAATCTTGGCCAAACTGTAAACCTGAAACCCGCCGCTGTCGGTGAGGATAGGCTTGTCCCAATTCATGAAACGGTGCAGTCCGCCGGCCTTGCGGATGATGTCCAATCCCGGACGGAGGAACAGGTGATACGTGTTGCCAAGCAGAATCTCCGTGCCGATCTCTTTGAGTTCGCGCAGGTCGAGCGCCTTGACGCTGGCCTGCGTGCCGACCGGCATGAAGACCGGAGTATCAATCGTACCGCGCTTGGTGGTCAACCGGCCTAGACGCGCCTTGCTGTGCGGGCTGGTTTTTAGCAACTCATACATTCGCGGGATGAAAAGAGAATCACCGATTGGCCAAGCGGCGGACTACCATACGCCCTCGGCTAGGAGCGCGACGGTTTTTTTGGCCAAGTCGTTGGCGAGCATCGGGAGCGCTTGCCGCTCGGCACTCGCCAAGTCGCCACCCAACCGGACAGTGGTGCGGCCGGTCAACTCGCGATCGATCAGCACCTTGCCGGTGGTCTTCTCGGCGGCGCGAACACGGGTAACGAGTTCCACTTCGAAGTCGCGCACACTGAGGATGTCACGCGGCTGAAAGCTCACGGCAGAGCGGCGATACGCGGTAATATTGCCGGCGAGCAGCACGTCGCCATCGCCGCCGGTGGCCAGTTCAAAGGTACCGTCGCGCTGCAATTCGCGGCGGATGGAGGCGTTGAGCGACTCGGTGAGTCCGGGCTGCGGCGTGGTATTCTTGAACAGGCCGACTTCGATGGCCTGGCCGGTTGGGATCGCTGGGTTCACCGGGCCAAGCCGGTAGCTAGCGCAGCCGGATACCATCACAGCAGCGGCCAAAAAGAAGGCTGCTCGACTGGAGGAAGGGCTGATCATTACGGTTTTGTGACTGGTGCCTTTTCTTCATCGATCTGCCGCTGCAATTCGTCGATCTTCTGCAGTGCGATCGCGGCGCTCTCCGTGCCGGGGGCAAGTTCCTTCACCTCGTTGTAATAGTTTTTTGCGCCATCCAACTTACCCAGCTTTTCGTAATACCTCGCAATCTTCATGTTACCGAGAGCCTGCTCGACCTTCATGGTTTTAATTTTTTCCCGGGCCTGCGGCACCCGTTCATCATTGGGATAAAGTGCGATGAAATCCGAGAAGGCGTCGATGGCCTTGTGGGTCACCCCCTGGTCGTATTCCGCATCGAGTGACTGCTGTTGATAGGCAGAACCAGCGGAGAACAACCCCCCGGAGGCGATGTCGGGTCGGTCGTGATATCGGTCGGCTGCTTTCTCAAAAGCTAGGACCGCCAATCGATAGTTTTTGTGCTTTTCACTCTCTGAGAATTGAAAGCCACCAGCCTCATTGACCCAGGCCTGGCCAATATTCATCTGCGCCTTGGGTGCCACTGAACTGAATGGCCCACTACTCACGATGTCCTGGAACATGGCCGCCGCCTTTTTCATCGACTTGTAAAACGGAATGCGGCCCCAAAGTTTGAAACGTTGGCCGTCCAAATAACGCTTGGCTATCGCAAATTGCCGCGCCTGAACACCCTCAAAATCGATATTTTGGGGATAGAGCTGCAGAAGGTTTTGGTACTCAGCAAATGCCTTCTTATCGTCGCCTCGTTTTTCGTACGATTGAGCCAAAAGCAACTGAGCCTCCGCTGCGTGGTCGGACAAAGGCCAATCGACGACCGTACGACGGGCAGCCTTGAAGGCGGTTTTCCAGTCCTCCGCCGCGAAGGCATCCCTCGACACCGCAAGCTGATCCTTGGCATTCGAGCGACGCCAACCGCTACCGCCGCTGAGGCTCTCGTACGACCATCCTTCGCCGGGCCGGAAAATGATCGGTGCGGGTGAGCTATTTGGCCATGACAGAAAAACCACCGCGGCCAGGAGCAAGGAACTTGTCCAACGCTGCATGGCCAGACTTTAGGGTAAGCGCCCCGGTTGCTCCAGCCTGATTTTTCTTTTGCCCTCGCCTGACCAAGGCCAACCTCGGCGTGGATGAACATGTCCGGATCGCTCATCATCACAAATTGCCCGGAGGCGCTGCGCGGCTTCGCCGAAAGCGGTGGCCAAGCGGGCTGGGAATCCGCCCTTTTCGAGGAACTTGGCGACAATACCCGGCGCGCTTGGCAGGCTATTGGCGGGCTGTGCCAAGCGGAGATTGTCCGCCGACCCGCCCCTGCTCCATGGCGGCAAATCATGGCTGTTGACCACTCAGCCACCTCGCAGGTGGACGGCCTGCGCGAACTGCTCCACACCGGTCCCCCGCCTCCCACGCCGTTTGCCTGTCTCGCCATGACCGGTGACAACTTTCACGGTAACCGGGGCCGGCCGTGGCGCGCGCTCGGGGGCAATCTGCACCTGACGGCGCTTTTCTCGCCCAACCGTTCCGCACGCGAACTTGGCCTTGGCCTCAGCATGCTGCCGACGGTGGCGGTGGTCGATGCGCTTGGCCAATTCGACGCGCTTGGCCAAGCGCCTCGCATCAAGTGGGTCAACGACGTGCTGCTTGGCGGCCGCAAAGTTTCCGGCGTAATCACTTCGACCGTGGCTAAGGGTGAGTGCATCGAGCACGCCGTGCTGGGTATCGGCATCAACATCGCCACAACTCCGGATTTGCCCTGCGGCAAGTTCGTCCAGCCTCCCGGCAGCCTGCGCGAATTGGCGCCGGACATCCTCATCACCCTCCCCGCAATACTACCCGTGCTACTCGAGAGCCTTGCTAGGCGGTACGCGCAGTTGCTCGAGCACGGGCCCGGCGCACTCCATGCCGATTATGTACGACACAACTGCGTCATCGGGCACGAAGTGGAGATTTGGGAAGAGACCGCCGGCGAGTGCGACGCTGCCAAACTCATCGCTCGTGGCAGAGTCACGGATATCCTCCCCGACCTATCGCTGCG
>DBNL01000048.1:14982-29305 GCA_002299785.1 Verrucomicrobia bacterium UBA673 | reverse complement strand
CTGCGACTCAACGGCGTCGCCGAGCCGGTGCGCCGCGGCCGCCTCATTTTCGCCGACTGAACGTTTTGGGCTTTGGCTCGTGGGCTCTCGTCCGTATCTTCCTGCGTATGCGAACGGTCAAAGTGCCCCTTGGGGATCGCAGTTACTCCATCAAGATTGGTAACGGCCTGCTGTCCCGGCTGGGAGGCGAGTGTCGCCGGCTTAAGCTTGGGAAACGCTGCGCGGTTGTGACCGATAGCACCGTGGGACCGATCTACGCCAAGGCAGCACTGGCTTCGCTGCGGCAGGCCGGGTTTGCCCCTCTGGAACTCCGAGGGCCCGCCGGCGAGACAGCTAAAAGCCTGCGAACAATCCAAGCCTGCTACGACCAACTGGCCAAGCACCGGCTAGAGCGCAGCTCATTCATCGTGGCATTGGGCGGCGGAGTCGTGGGCGACATGGCCGGCTTTCTAGCGGCGAGCTATCTGCGAGGCATCGGCTTCGTGCAGGTGCCGACGACGTTATTGTCTCAAGTTGACAGCTCAGTCGGCGGCAAGGTCGGTGTGAACCTAAAGGCCGGCAAAAACCTAGTCGGTGCGTTTTACCAACCGCGCCTTGTACTGTGCGACCTCGACACGCTCAATACATTGCCCAAGCGCGAACTATGCGCCGGGCTTGCCGAGGTGATTAAGTACGGGATCATTGACGACGCAGCGCTGTTCCGCCGACTCGAGCGCACACTGCCGGAGTTGCTGCGACTCGACGCAAAGGGCATGGCACACATTGTCTCCAAGAGTTGCCAAATTAAGGCCAAGGTAGTCGCGCAGGACGAGTGTGAAGGCGGGCTGCGCGCCATTCTTAACTACGGCCACACCATTGGCCACGCAATCGAGGCCGTCTCGAGATACGGGAAATACCTGCATGGCGAAGCGATCTCAATTGGCCAGGTTGCGGCAGCGAAAATATCACGCGACGTACTCGGGCTTGGCCAAGTAGAAGTTGACCGCATTGAAGCGCTATTCGCAAAAGCCAACTTGCCAACATCGGTGCGCTTGGCCAAACCGCAGTTGGCCAAGGTATTCGCTACAATGAAACTCGACAAAAAAGTATGCGGCGGCAAGGTCAAGTTCGTACTGGCTCAAAAAATCGGTCAAGTAAAATTTGGGATCGACGTCCCGAAAGCAATCATCAACGCTGCGTTAAAATAATGTCCGCCATCAGTGAAACGATTGTTCGAGAGTTCCTTGAGGGCAAGGGCTTCCTCGTACAACAGGGGCGTAAGTTTGTCGCGCCGTCGCGCCGGCACGACTCCCACATCGATTTTTTTGCCTCACACCCGGTTGCCACTGAGTCAAAAGTCGCCCTGCCTTTCGAGTTACAACCGGCCGACTTCAAACATATTTGCCGCGCTGTTTTTGCCGTAAAAGGCTGGCACACGGAGACGTTCAGCCCGGCGGTGATGGCCAACTCACCCGAGATTTTTCGCTTTGCGCAACCGGCGGCTGCCAAGGCGGCGGAGGCTGTGTTCGGCGCCGACGCCATTTTCCTCAAGATACTCGTTGCGCCCTCACTGCCGTCCTCGAAAAAACTGCGCTGGGAAAGCGCTGACTTCCTCCGCAGCAAGGGGGTCGACGGAGTCATTGAGTTTCCAACAGTGCTATCCTCCGTGATCGATGGTGTGGAAAAAAACCGTAATTACCAGCGCTCGGATGTGCTGCAGTTGATCCGCGTTCTCAAGGCGCACGGGATGCTGAAGGAACGGCAGATGGAACTGTTCCGCGCCGGTAAACCTCGCCCCGCCCGTAAACCATAAGCCCAGATTTAGTGGGCGTTCAGCAGCATGCCGGCCGCCGACAAGGCCAGTCCGGCGGCAATCGCCATCATCTTGTAGGCATTAAAGCGATGACCTTCGCTGCTCTCGAAGAGAATAGTCGTTGAGACATGCAGGAAAATCCCAATGACGATGGCCAAACTTTCACGGTTGTATTGACCAACCACCTCGACACTGCTCAACAAGGTGCCCAGCGGGGCCATCGCAGCGAACAGGGCCAGCAGCCCAAATGCCTTGGGCCTGCTCAGGCCACTGTTTAGCAGCATCGCAAGGAAAACCATGGCCACGGGGTACTTGTGTAAAACAATTCCGAGCAACAACGGTTCGATACCGTGGGAGTCGCCGTGGCTGTGATCGTGGCTGTGATCGTGGCCGTGATGGCTGTGGCCGGAGCCCAGCGGCATACCCTCAAGGAATGCATGAAGGCACAGGCCAACCATTAACCCGACCGGCAACCCGGAACTGCGATGAGTGTGAGCATGGCCATGCTCAATACCCCCCGAGAAGAACTCAAGCATTACTTGGGTGAAAAAACCAGCCAGAACGAATGATCCAAAATACGCCCCCCGGTCATCGCCGATGAAGACTTCTGGCAAGAGATGCAGCGCAGTGATCGACAGCAGGTAAGCACCGCTAAAGGCGATCAGCAACTTGAGCTTGGTCGGATCCGACGGTTTGAACAACAATACCGTGATCGCCGCAGCAAAAACAGAAAATATGAGAAGCGCGTAAGTCAATCGGGTAAATGTACAACGGCTTGGCCAAGAGTACTTTGTTTATTGCAATCCATTTGTCGGTGGCTGGAACGAAAACCGCCAAACTTCTTCCGGTCGAGCCGGCTTCAAAATCGGTTACTTCATCAGGAGCAATGTGCGGGCTTGCTTGATGGCTTTGGCCATGCGGCGCTGGTAATGCGCGGGCAACCCGGTGTACTTGCGCGGCAGGATGCGCCCGTGGCCTGTAACAAATGTCTCCAGCAATTCCGTGTTGCGATACTGCAATTGGTCGATGGTGAAATCGATTATCGGTTTAGGGCGTGGTGGACGCTTTTGGTTCGAGTCTCCTTTTTTTTTGTCCTTCTTCTTTGGCATATTATTTGATCTCGCGATGCAGTGTATGGCGGCGCAAATTAGGGTTGTACTTTTTCATCTCAAGCCGATCAGGCTGGGTTTTCTTGTTACGCTGCCCCATGTAACGGGATACTGGCTTGCCCTCTCCCTTGGCTTCTGTGCATTCAAGAATGACTGTTTCTCTTGCCATAAATTAATTTTTCTTTGTCTTGGTTTCTGGAAGTTCTTTTTCAGCCCTCTCCTTGCTTGAGGCAGCCTGCGTGGTGATGGTGCCCAACTGACCCAGTGACCGGTTTTGAAGTATGCCGTGCTGTTCAAGTTCAGTCTGGGCATCTACACGGAATCGCGCCCAAGGTATGGCGCTCAAGCGGGCCTGCGGAATAGCTTTCCCTGTGATTTCGCACATCCCATAGGTTCCCTTTTCAATTCGCTTTAGTGCCTCCTCGATCTCGTAAATCACATCCTGATCCGCTGAGAGCAGGCTCAGGTTGAAGTCCCTGTCGAAGTTGTCAGTCCCGGAGTCAGCCATGTGTACGCCATAGCTTTCCATCTCCTTGGCGGACTCTTTGGCAAGGCCGTTACGCTGGTCCGTCAATCGGCCTCGCAATCCGATCAAAATCTGTTTTTGTTTCCCCCACTTCCCGCCGTTGGCCAGCTTGTCCGCCCTCCTTTTTTGGGCCGCTCTCTTGGCTGGCGTGGCCGCTAAACCCAGAATAGCAGCCGTAGTTGCCGCACCCACCTTGTGATTACTACGCAAAACCGGTTTCTTCTTCACCACTGCCTTCTTCACCACTGCCTTCTTCACCACTGCCTTCTTCACAGTGGCTTTCTTTATGACTGGCTTTTTTACCGATTTTTTTGGGCTATTCGGCTTTTTTGCTACAGCTTTTCTTTTTACTGGCACGTTATAAAATTAGATTTCGGGCTTACTTTTCCCCATAAATAAGCCAGTGGCGGCTGCCTCGGGCAAAGCGAGGCGCGGAAATCTATCAAAGAACTTCAAAAACACCACAAAAAATTGATGTTTTTTTGTTTATTTTGACGCCTGTGACGGGAGATTGTAACTTTTCAAGATATTCCCCTTGGCCAAGCGCTAAAGTCGCAAAGGGAAAGTGCGCCCTGCTTTTAGCCAAGCGAGGTCAGTTCAGGACGGCTCCGCGTCGGATGTAAGTAGGTTGATCGAGGTCCTCCCCTTGATGGATAGTTGGCTCACTTTTCTCGAACCGGCCCTTGGAAACGATCTCGAGCGGCAACATTTCCTGAACGATTTTCTGACGTTTTTTTCGGTTTGGCTCCTCCTTGGCAGCAACCCGGATGAGGTCTTCACGGCACTCGGGTGTCAATGCATCCTCCGTCGGAGCCGGTGGCGTGTAGGCAAAACCACCTCGAGATGTACCGCTGATACCCTTCTCCAAGTCAAAATAACTGCCGGTGTCCGGCACGGAAAAAGAATCGGAAAACCCGAGGCCGGATGCCTGCCCGGTTGGGTCGGGATGCATCTTATCTTGCTCCTGTCCGGGCTCGGCAAGTTTGGCGGTGTGTGCGATGACTACAGTCACCTGCAGCCCGGCACCGTCGCTGCCAGGCCTGGAAGCACCGACGACAAGGTTGGCCTTGGTGATGTGGCTCCCAATTGCGCCGGTCACGGCGATAATCTCAGCCATCGTTATATCCTCCCCAGACAGGTGCACCAGCAACGTGCTGGCTTCCTGCAGTGGCTCGCCTCCAAGAGCAGACGGGTGGGCCAACAGTTTTCGTACGGCGGCGCCGGCCCGATCGTCTCCGCTTGCATCGACATGGATAACGGAGCCGAGACTGTGCCGACCGCGAAGCGCTGCCTGGAGGTCACCGAAGGAGACATTCAACATGCCCGAGTCGAGCAGCATACGACTCACGCCTAGCACGGCTTCGCATAGATGGCGGTTAGCGATGTCCAACGCCTCTTGGAGGCTGACGCTCGCGCCCTCCATGAGGACTATATCCTGGTTTGGAAAATGAAAAACCGCATCGGCGACCTGCTTAAGGTCGCGCACCCCTCCGCTGGCCTGGTTGCAGCGCCGGATGCCCTCGCAATCAAACGGTGTCGCTACCACGCCCACGACGAGCGCTCCGGCTTCCTTGGCCAAGTTCGCCAAAAACGAAGCAGCCCCCGTGCCGGTGCCTCCCCCCATCCCAGCGACGATAAAGACCAAGTCGGCACCCCGGACGATCCCGGCCAACTGTTCACTTTCCGACTCGACGGCGGCCCGAGCCAGAGCGGAGTCGCCGCCGGTTCCCAAGCCGCACGGAATCGCTTGGCCAAGCAGGAAAGTCTGCGACTGGTGACAGCGGGCGAGGCTGCGGTTGTCTGTGTCCAGCGAATACGTCTCGATTCCCCCCGGACCGATCATGGCGAGAGTTTCGACCAGTTTCACGCCGGCCTCACCCAAGCCGAGCAAGCGGATGACCGGGTTGGCGTTCGGAACTGGCTTTGTGGAATTTTTCATTGTTCGTCCTGCTGGTTCAACGGCCAAAAAACGCGGCGACCTGCCGGCGGATCGCCCGGCCAAATCCGGCACGGCGCGGGTTGGCCTGTGACTGAAAGACCCCAAACTTGATTAGCCCGACGGGTGTGGCGAACTCCGGTTCGTCCAGCGCGTTCTTGACGCCGCTCACGGTGCTGGCACGGCCAATGGCAACAGGGAGATTGAACACCTCCCGCGCCAGTCGGGTGATCTGGGGGATGCGCGCACCCCCGCCGCAAAGCACCACACCCGCGCGAAGGTACTCGATTAATCCCGCCTGGCCAATGTCCCTTGCGATCAACTCGAAGGTCTCCTGAAGGCGCATTGACATGATCTTTTGCATGTGCCCTAGGTTGACCTGCCGGCCCGGGATCAAGCTGTCGTCGGACAAGTCTATCTCGCGGTCTCCTGCCTCGAGATCGATTAACGCCGAGCCGTGGTCGATCTTAAGTTGCTCGGCGCGGGCCAGCGGCACCTTCAGCCCATAAGCTAGGTCGTTGGAAACATGGTCGCCGCCGACCGCCATCACGCCGGTGTGCTTGATGACACCGGCGGAGTACACCGCGTACTCGGTGACGCCGGCGCCGAGATCGATCACCAGCGTGCCAAGTTCCTTCTGCTCGGGGCTGAGAATGGCGAGGGAGGAGGCCAGGGCGCAGGATGAGATGTTGTCCACCTCCAAGTGCAGTCCATTGACGAGGCGGATCGGATTTTGCAAACGATTGTAACGGCCACTGACGACGTGTACATCAACCTCGATCTTAGCCCCCAGCATCCCCTCCGGATTCAGCACGCCGTCCTGCCCGTCCACGCGGAAGTGCTGCCGGATAACGTGCACCACCGAGTGGTCGGTCGGGAGGTTGATTGCCTTGGCGTTCTTGATGACATCCTGAATATCGCTGGTGGTAATCTCGCGATCCGCCGACACTACGGGGTGAACGCCGGTATTGTTGAAACCCCGGATGTGGCTACCGGTCACGCCGAGGAAAACAGATCGAATCTCGACGTCGGCCACCTGCTCGGCCTCGACGATGGCGTTGCGCACATCCTCCTCGGCGAGAGCAACGTCGATGATCTCCCCCTTGCGTACGCCCCGGGATTTTGCCTGGCCAAGGCCAATGATGTTGACAATCTGATTTTCGCTCACTTCCCCCACGGCAACGCACACCTTGGAGGTGCCGATCTCGAGACCTACGATGATTTGTGAATTGCTCACGTTTTGTTTATTTACGGGCCACCTTTCGCCCACGCTTCATGTCCTCGGCGATCGACGGAGAGAGCATCCAGCGAACAGGCACGTTGTTGGTAACCGAAAGGTCCACCGTCTCGATTGCGAGGCCAAATTTCTGCCCGTGCGCCCGGATGCGGGCCCAGCGGTTTAGCTGCCGAGAAAGGCGCTCGGTCGAGAGATCCACCTGCCCCCCATCGCCGGTGGTCACCCGCAGGATGCGCGGCTGCGAGAGGTCGATCACCCGCAAGTCCACCGTGCCGGCCAGTGGCGAGCGGCGAAACTCCCCGATCAGGCCAAGCGCGGCCCGCAGCTTTGGCAGGCCAGCTGGACGGCCAGGAGCGAGCGTCTTGAGTTTCCCGAGGTCGATCCCGGAGACGACCGGCAGCGACCACTCGGCCTGGTCTTCGGGTACCACCACTGAGTGGCCGTCGATGGGCGTCATCACGTGGCCAGTCTCGTCGAGTTGCAGCCTCACGCAGTCGTAATCCGTCTCAGCAGCACCATCGCGTTGCCAGGCCCATATTTGTGCCATGGGCACCCGCTCAGTCACCCGCACCTGTAGCGTATCCGGCAGATAACGCTCCACTGACGCCGCCCTCACGCGCGGTGCCAGCTCGATGTCGCGCTTGATCCGAAGTAAATTAAGCTTAAGCAGATTGTCGCCCGAGCGAACTCCGGCCCATTTCCTTAGTTGGTCCACGGTGATGATTCCGTCGGTTCGATAATCCAGTTGCTTGACGGAGAACGACTCGTTCTCGTACACGAGCCGGTTGAGCGCGAACGCGCCGCCCTGCCAGCAAACGGTGATGATTGCCAAGACCGCCAAGGCTAAGGCCGCTAACGAACGCAGCCAGCGCAAGCGCAAGCGCTTGGCCTGCTGCGATTGCACCTTGACAGAGAGCAGTTTTTTCTGCCCCGACTTACTATTCCGACGTTTCGCAATCAATTGTTTTTAAGTTTTCAGCTTTTAATAAGCCTGTTCACCTATGTTTCATTTTAATCGCCAACAAACAGCTTTCCAAAGCGGCACCGAGAAACTCATTCCATGACGCTGTACCGACACTCGGAAACGCTTGGCAAAGATCACCGCTCTTTTTAAATTTCAAGTTTTCTGTTCTCAATTTCCCAATCTCTTTGTAGCCCTCTGCTTTTAGTTTTTTGTTCCCAGCTATTTCGTTCAGTGGCTTTCATCGGTGGGTGTTCCACGGCCAGTTCAACCAGCCACTGACACAGTTCGGCAAAACTGGTGCCGCTCGCCGCCGCCGCCTTAGGCAACAGGCTCGTCTCGGTCATGCCCGGCAGAGTGTTGACCTCGAGAAACACAGGCTCACCATCCGATCTCACGATAAAATCCACGCGAGCGCAGTTGCCTCCGCCCACGGCAAACAACGCCTGCTCACCGGCGAACTGGATACGAAGCGAGGCCTCCTTGTCAAACTCCGCCGGGCAGGTGTACTCGGTCGCCCCGACAGTATATTTGTTGGCGTAATCATAGGCCCCGCACTTAGGCGTGATCTCAATCACCGGCAGCGGCTGGCCACCGACGATGCCCACCGTGACTTCCCGGCCCTCGATCCGCTCCTCGACCAGCACACGGCCACCACCCTCGAGCGACTTGGCCAAGCCACTTGGCCAAGAGGCAGCCGACTCGACAAACTCAAGACCTATGCTAGACCCTTGGCAAACCGGCTTGAGCACCAGCGGCAACTCTAGCCCGCAGGGTATGCCAACCTCTGGGTCATCAACCACGCAGTAGTTCGCCGTGGTAATCCCCCACCCCGCGCAGGCTTGCTTGGCCACCACCTTATCAAAGGCCAGGCGGCTCACCGCCTCTCCGCAGCCGGTGTACGGCACGCCCAGCGCGTCGAGCTTAGCTTGCACTGTTCCGTCCTCCCCGTACGTACCGTGCAGCGCCAGAAACACAACGTCAGTGTTTTGCGGCAGCTGAAACTCGCCGTCCACAGGGTCGATTTCACTCACCCGGTGGCCAAGCCCCCGCAGCGCTTTCGACACCGCAGCTCCAGATTGAAGCGACACCTCCCGCTCGCCGGATGGTCCCCCAAGCATCACGCAAATTTCAAGTACATCAAGCACGCCCGTCCTCCCTCCCGATGATTTGCACCTCGGTTTGCAACTCGATGCCGCGCTCGCCCAGCGCCCTGTCCCGAATACGATCGATCAACCGCAGAATATCCCCCGCCGTCGCGTCGCCATTATTAACTATGAAGTTGCCGTGCTCCTGCGACACCATCGCGCCACCCTCAATTGCGCCTTTTAGCCCCAGCTCATCAACCAATTTTCCGGCAGGAATCCCTTCAGGGTTTTTGAAAATACAACCTGCGCTACGCGCCTTGGGCTGGCTGCTCCAGCGTTTTTGACTGTACTCAGTCATGCGGGCGGCAATTCCCTCGCTAGTATCCGGCTCGCCCATAAGCACCGCGCCGAGTGCGATCTGGTTTTTCAACAGCGGACAACTTCGGTATCTGGACTCGATCGATTCCGCCGGCATCTCGAACACCTCGCCGGCGGGATCCATGAAGCGCACCATCACCACTACGTCAAACAATTCACAGCCCATCGCCCCGGCGTTCATGCGTAGACCGCCTCCGATGCTTCCCGGGATGCCCTCAAGAAATTCCATCCCCGCCAACCCGCAGCGCTTGGCCTCGGTGGCTACTTTTTTCATGCGTGCCGAGGCACCGCATTTGAGCCGACTGCCGTACGCCTCAATCCCGGCGAACACCCCGGCGCTCAACCGAACGGTCATTCCGCGCACACCGCTGTCGAGCACGAGAAAATTCGATCCCAAGCCAAGCACCGTCACCGGCAGGCCGTGTTCGCGGCAGGCTCTCACCAACGCAGACAAGTCGCCTTGACTTTGCGGCTCAGCAAACCAGTCGGCTTGGCCGCCGACCCGGAGTGTCGTCAGTTCCGCCAGCGAGACGTTCTGCTGAACGACTGTCCCATCGGCAACGGCGGCCTCGAGTAGCAACTTCAAACCATCTCTCGCCGGGGAAACCTGCTCCGCGACTCCAGCGCTCATGCGGCTGCCTCCTTTCCATCTGGCAAGTCAAACATCAGCTCATCCCCTCCGTCGTCCTGCCATTCGCATGCCTTATAAATCCGCTGCACGACCACCTCCGTCGCCTGTGCGGCCTTCCATTTTTTCATCGATGCAGCCATCGCACCGAGCTTGGCTGGGCTGCCGAATAACTCGCTCAACTGGCTGACGATCAGATGAGATGTTAGTTGTTTCTGGTGGAAACACCTCGCCGCTCCGATGTCCACAAACGACTGCGCGTTGATCCGCTGATGGTCATCCACCGCAGTCGGGTATGGGATCAGGATAGCCGGCAGCTCCATCGCCGAGAACTCCGCCAGCGACGATGCCCCCGAGCGACTTACAGCGAGGTCAGCCGCACCCATCGCATACTCCATCTCGGTCAAAAAGGGACGCACCACCGCGCGCAAGCCAAGCGCATCATACGCCTGGCGCACCATCTCGACACTTCCTCCTGTCAAGTGGATGAACTGCAGGCCAGGCACCGCCTTGACCAAGCGCGGCAGCGACTCGACTAGCGACTGGTTAATAGACTGCGCCCCCTGGCTTCCGCCCATCACGAGCAACACTGGCTGGTTCTCCGCCAAGCCAAGCGCGGTCCTTGCGTCTGCCTTTTCGATCGGCTCCATCGCCGAGCGCACCGGCAGACCCGTAGCACGAACATCGGTGCTCAGCACCCTCGGCATCGCGGCAGGAAACTGGACGAACACTTCATCCGCCAACGGCGCCAACAGCTTCACCGCCCGGCCTGGGATCGCGTTTGCCTCGTGGAGAAAAATGTGCGCGCCGATCAGTTTACCGGCGATCACAGGCGGCGCGCTGGTGAACCCGCCCATCGCCAGAACGGCGTCCGGACGGTTTGCTCGGAATAGCTTCCGGCATTGGCCAAGCGACGACCAAAAACTGGCAGCGAACCGGGGCAGATTGCGGCTCAGGCCAACGACCGGCAGTGACTCGACCTCCATTCCATAAGCCGATTTCACCCCTGTCTGGTCGACCTCCCTCGAACTGACGAGCAGCGTGACCTCACAGCCACTCGCCACAAGCGCGTCCCCCACGGCCAAGCCGGGGAATAGGTGCCCACCGGTTCCGCCGCAGGCGATTGCAATACGCTTGAGTGTGGGTTTCATGACTGGGTACCTGCCCTGAACGGGGAGTAGCTGTCTGAATCCTGCAACTTGCCCGCCTTGGACCGCCCTTGCTGATTGGCAAACCGCGCGATGCTCAAAAGAACGCCCACGCAAAACAACATCGCCACGAGATTCGTTCCGCCCCGACTGATAAACGGCAGTGGCAGACCCTTGTTGGGTAGCATGCTAGTCACCACTCCGATGTTAATGAACGCCTGCAGGGCGATCAAAAAGGTCAGCCCGGACGCCAGTAGAAAACCGAAAAAGTCGCGCGCGCGCATAGCGATGAATGCCCCGCAAATCAAAAACAAAACAAAACCGACAACGACCGCCATCGTAGCGATCAGGCCAAGCTCCTCGCCGATCACGGAAAATATGAAGTCGGTCTGGTGCTCAGGCACAAAGCCGAGTTTTTGGCGTCCGTTGCCAAGGCCAAGGCCGCTTGTCCCGCCGGAGCCAAGCGCAATCAGCGACTGCCACGCCTGATAGCCGACACCCTGTTTAGTACCCTCGGGATCGAGCCAACTCGTAATGCGGTTCAACCGAAGGGTATTCTGCGAAAGCAGATAGCCACCAGCAAACATTACCCCTATCACCGGTATTGCCATGTAACGAATCTTGGTTCCAGCCAGTATCAGCATCAGACCGCAAACGGCTGCCAGTAGTGCCGTTGCACCCCAGTCCGGCTCGATGAAAATCAGCCCGAGAAACAACCCCAACACCAGGCCGGGAATCAGCAATCCATTCTTTAACGTGCCCATCTTCCGTCCCTTGCGCTCGCAGTAATGAGCCAGCGCAATGATTACAACCAGCTTGGCAAACTCCGACGGCTGAAACGTCGTGCCCGGCAACTGCACCCAGCGGCGAGCGCCGTTGCGCTCCAGCCCGATACCGGGAATCATCACCACCACCAACAGGAGCAGCGCCAGCACCATCGCCGGCAATGAGACTTTTTTTAGCAGTCGGTAATCTGACATGGCCGCGCCAAGGCAGACCACCACCCCGATGCAGCACCACAGCAACTGCGAACTCCAAAACCCGCCACTCCGGTGGAACATAGTGGCGCTATAGAGCATCACCAACCCCAGCGCAAGCAGGGCGGAAACGACAAACACCAACATGGTCGAGGCAAGCTTCATCGGGACAGATTTATCCCCGGCTAGTTCTCGGTTTCTGGCGAAGGAATACTGAGTTTTTGCCTCGGTCGAATCTTAGAGGTGCTCAGGTCATTGGCCTTGCGTATAGCCTTGACCGTGGTCTTGTGCTCCTTGGCGATAGCGTAAAGGCTGTCACCCGGTTTGACCTCGTATACCAACGTACCCTCGGGTAGCGAGGGCTCAGGAGGCTTGGCCTCTGGCGAGGGGATAATCAGCACCTGGCCAATTTGCATGCGGTTCGAATCCACCGCCGGATTGGCCATAATAACGGCCTGAACAGTGACACCGTGCCTGCTGGCGATGTTGGTAAAATTGTCGCCCTTGGCCACCACGTACTCGATCTCACCGGCAGCCACCGGAACCTCGAGTCCCTCAGATGGCTCGGGGATCAACGGCACAATTTCCTCCACTGTTTCCGTGTCACGCGTCACGGGCGGCGGCTTGGGTTCGCTGACCTTGGCATCCGGCAGCGGTGGCGCGGCGGGCGCCTCCAGCACCGTCACCGTATTGGTCTCTGCCTGCGGCGAAGTCACCCCTCCCCCTTCGGGTGGCAGAACAGGTATCGCATCGGTGCCGGGTACTGGTTCGGGGGCCGGTTTTTCCGGGCGGCAACCGGAGAACAACAGGCCTCCAAGAAAAACCACGTGTACGGCCACGATGATCATTACCATCTGTAGGCCGGAGCGGCTCTTCGCTTTCTGCTCAAGCAGGGAACTTTTGGGTCGTAAGGGATTATGACTAGTCATGATAGTTTACTCCTTGGTTAAAAAAAATTGTGTTGCGCGAGGCCTAGCGTACGGAGGAATACAAGATATTGTGGTTGATAGGCACATCTCATCGCGACAAGAGGTGCAAGGTTTTTGAGGCTGAAGGGGCCTTGCCGGTACTTTCGTCTTCCGTTGAAATACCGGCCAAGAGTTCGACTGAGCGTCGGAACATCTCGCCACGATGTTGATAGCCATTAAAACTACCGGAATCCTCGCTCGCTGGCGAGAGTAAAATAACATCGCCTTCTTGGGCCAATTCTGAAATCTGACGAATGCCTTCCTCCAGCGAGTCCACTAGGCGGCAGGGCGTGAAAAGACTCCAGGCAGCGCGAAGCTTTTCGCGGGTTTCACCCATCAAAAACGCCGCCTTGACCCCTTGCGAAAGTAACGGGCCAATGTCGTGGTAAGCCCCGGCCTTGTCGCGGCCGCCGGCCAGCAACCAAATGTTTGGACGGCCACCAAATCCCGGTTTCATTGATGAAAGTGACCTCTCTAGAGCAGCGACGTTGGTGGATCGGGAGTCATTAATATAACTCACGCCACCAATCTCTGCCACGAATTCGCAGCGATGCGGCAACGCCGGGTGATTCCGCAGGACAAGAGCCGATTGCTCCAGCGGAATCCGCAGTACGCGCCCAACGGCCAGCGCCGCCATGATAATCTCCGCGTTGTGAGCGCCCTGCAACTGGCATTCGTTGAAATCCAGCAGCGGCCCCTCCCAGCCCGGCACCCGGCTGACGATCAAGCCTCGATCCAGATAAATGTCAGCACGACGGTTGCTCGAGCTGAAGGTGATGATCTTTGACTGGATTTCTATCCCGAGCGAGCGGATCTGCGCCAGCGCCTCGCTCTGGATGATCGCCCAGTCGAACGGCTGCTGGTTGGCGAATATTCGCGACTTCGCTTTCACATACTCTTCCATGCTCCCGTAGTGGTCCATGTGGTCTGGGTCGATGTTCGTCAACACAGCCACCGTCGAGCTGAAAAACTGCGTCAACTCCAACTGGAATGAGTTCACCGCGAGAATCAGGTAGTCCAACTCTTTCGATTCGACCACGGTGTCGCAAACAGGGCAGTCCACCTTGCCGGCGAGGCGGGTTTCGCGTTGCGTTCCCGAGAGAACCCTCTCGATGAGCTTTGCCGTGGAGGTCTTGCCGTTGGTACCGGTCACCGCGATGTTGAGGCAGCGTAGTTGCTGAAAACCCAGTTCCAGTTCGCTGATCATCGAGATATCTAATTTCTGCAAGGCACTCACCCAGGCTGTTTCACGAATGCCGCCCACGCTAATCACTGCCAACTCAACCCCCTCAAGCAGCTTGGCCAACGGTTTAGGCAAGCCCAGGTGCACCTCCGCACCCAGCTGCGCTAATGGCTTGATTTCGCGTTGGAGTTGCTTGTTATCCTTGCAATCCACAGCCACCACCGAGGCGCCACTGGCGCAGAGCAAGCGGCAGGCTGAGCGGCCCCTCGAACCGAGACCGACCAATAAAACCCGTTTACCATTTAACTTGAACATTACCGTCTAAATCACCTCAATTTCAGCGTACTCAAGGCGAGCACAGCAAAAAGAATTCCCAAAATATAAAATCGGGC
>DBNL01000048.1:2713-14602 GCA_002299785.1 Verrucomicrobia bacterium UBA673 | reverse complement strand
GCCATCAGGAACACCCGCCGCCCTTCACCGAATTTTCGTCGCGTGTGCTTGAACCAGACGGTCTGGATGATCACCGAACCCGCCTCGAGCACGAACACCCCCCCAGCGATCACCAGCACGAACGGCTGATGAATCAGCACTGCAATTACGCCGAGCACGCCGCCCAGCGCCAACGACCCGGTGTCGCCCATAAACACCTGCGCCGGGTGGCAGTTGAACCAGAGGAACCCCAGCCCGGCACCCACCATTGCCGAGCAAAACACCGTCAACTCTCCCGCCCCCTCGACGTACGGCACGCGCAGGTAGTCGGCCATAATTTTGTTGCCGGCGATGTAGGTGAAAATGATGAACACGAACGTCACGATCAGCGTGCAACCGATGGCCAAGCCATCGAGACCGTCTGTCAGGTTCACTGCGTTCGAGCTGCCGACGATGGCCGCCGTGGTGATCAGTAGTCCAACTAGCCCAACGCCGGCAAACACAATTCCTCCGCTGTAAAACGGCACCACCAGTTCCCCAATCAAATCGCTCTTGACAGGGTCGGGGTGATTCCAAAGGTACAGGCTGATGAACAAGCCTAGCGCCAACTGGACTCCCAGTTTCACCTTCGAGTGGATGCCGGCCTTGTCCTGCTTGGTGAGCTTGACCCAGTCATCGTAAAAACCGAGCGCCGCCAGCACCACCACAGACATTAGGCTCAGCGCTAGAAACTCGTTCCACTTAGCCCAAAGCAGCGCGGTGACATCCAGCGAGAGCACAATCATGATTCCCCCCATCGACGGCGTGCCTTTTTTGCTGAGCACTCGCGCGTGCAGCCCGCCGGCTTCCTCGGCCTTATCCGAATATTCCTGACCGAACTTCAGCCACTTGAGTAGCGCAATGATCTTTGGGCCAAGCCACCAGCAAAGCAGCAGCGCCGTCACCGCCGCGCCAGCTGTCCGGAAGGTGATGTACTGGAACACCCGCAGGAAGGAGAGCCAGTCCGCCCAGACGGCGTGGCCGTTTTCGGCCAACCACTGTGGAACCTGGCTGAGATAAAAAAACATTCTGCCTCGCTATGTGTTCATAGCCTCCGAAAGCACCTCGATGATGCGCTCGATTTTTGCCGTACGGCTGCCTTTGATAAGCACCGCGTCACCCGGTTTCAGTTTTTTACCCAGCGCCTTGCCGGCCACGGTGACGTTGTCAAATGCCGCCACGTTGGCCAAGCCAGCCTCTTGTGCTGCGCGCACCGTCGTGTCCGCCCATCGACCCACGGCAATGAGTCCGTTCAGGCCGAGCCCGGCCACAAGCTGGCCCGCCTCAATGTGGGCGGACTCGCTGGCTTGACCAAGCTCGGCCATGTCGCCGAGAACGGCAATGCGCTTTCCCTTAACCGGAAACGACCTGATCGTTTCCAAAGCCGCCAGAAGGGAGTCCGGGTTGGAGTTGTAGGCGTCGTTAATTATGCGGACACCGCCGAGTGTCTGCATCTCCATTCGCATCGTTGCCGGACGGCAACGCTGCAGGCTCTGGTCCAGTTCCTCCCGGCTCAGCCCCAGTTCCGCCGCAAGCGCAATCGCGAGTGCAGCGTTCCGGGCATTTTGATGGCCTAGCAGATTGACGCAGTATGCTCCATTCCGATCTCCCTTCGGCGAAATTATTTCAAAAGTAGTTCCCTCGTCGTCGGACCTGATATCCTTGATACGCCAGTCGCAGCCCTCCCTTTCCCCAACGGTCACGACCGTTGCACAGCAACGGCGGCGGATCTCCTCTAGCCCTTCAATATCTCCATTGACGAACAGGCAGCCCTCCGGCGGAAGCGCTTCCGCCAACGAGCCCTCCTCCTCGATCACTCCCTCAATGTCTCCAAAAAATTCCAGATGCTCGCGCCCGATACTCGTCAACACACCGTACCTCGGGCGGATGAGTTGCAAGAGTGAATCCAATTCGCCGGGATGGTTCGAGCCAACCTCGAGCACTGCCACCTCATGGGCTTCGCGCAGCCGCAGTAATGTGATCGGCACGCCGATATCGTTGTTGAAACTGGCCTCACTCGAGAGCGTCTCGAACCTCTCCCCCAGCACCGTGGCCAGAATTTCCTTGGTGCTGGTTTTACCGTTGGATCCGCCTACCGCAACCACAGGCAAATCAAAATCCTGTCGGTAACGCGCAGCCAATTGGCCAAGGGCGCACCGCGTCTCGTCTACTCCGATCATCGGCCCGGCACTCTCCACCTGCCCAAGGCGGGAGCGGTTGACCAAGGCCGCCTCAGCCCCTTGGCCAAGCGCATCGTTAAGATAGTCGTGCCCGTCAAACCGGTCGCCGCGAATCGCAACAAACAAGTCTCCCTGCTTTGCTAGGCGAGAATCGGTACAAATGTGTCGCACACTTGCTGAGCGCTCGCCCGCGACAAGCTGCCCGTTGCAGCTCTGCTCCACAAAACCTAGTGTCCGGGGTTCCATCATCTCAACACCACCCGGGATTTCTGTTCCGACATCGACTTGACAGGCACCGACGGCTCAATGCCAAAGTAGTTGGCCGATTTCTCAGCAATCACCTTGAACGTCGGTCCAGCCACCACGCCGCCGTAATAGCCGTTGTGCGGCTCGTCCACAAACACCCCAATGCACAACTGGGGATTCTCCGCCGGCAGGAAACCGATGAACGACGAAAAATATTTTCCGTCCTCGTAGCCTCGGCGTGTCTTGGACGGCTTCTGCGCCGTGCCCGTCTTGCCAGCAACGGTGTAGTTTTGAAGCCATGCCTGTCGTGCAGTGCCCTCGGCGGAGACCACCGTCACAAGCGTCTCCACCATCTGCTGTGCTGTCTCGTCGTGAATCACCTTGCGAACAACGTTACGTTTATACTGCATCACGACATTCCCATCCCGATCCACAAGCCGATCCACAAGCAACGGCCGCATCAGGTTACCTCCATTGGCCATTGCGGACATCGCCATCACAAGCTGCAGCGGCGTTGCTGCGATCTCGTGTCCCATCGGAATCCGGGAGATCGACAACTTGCTCCAGTTCCTGAGCGGATGAAGGATGCCTCGCACCTCTCCCGGCAATGGCACCCCGCTGCGCTGCCCAAAACCCAACTCGGAAATGTATTTGTGCAGCCGCGGCGCCCCCAGCTTCATCGCCACCTTGGCCGTGCCGATGTTGGATGACTTGGTAATGATCTCCCGCACGGACAACGGGCCGTACGCGTGGTGGTCGCGCAGCACCTTACCGGCGAAGTAAAAGCGACCGTTCTCGCAATGGACCTGGTCATTCAGCCTCACGACATTCTCGTTGAGCGCGCCGGACACCGCCACGATCTTGAAGGTCGAGCCCGGCTCAGACACGTCGGCGATCACCCGGTTTCGGCGGTTGGCCGCGTTGGAGTCACCAGGCTTGTTGGGGTTGTATGTCGGCCGGTTGGCCAGCGCGAGAATCGCGCCGGTTTGAGGGTTCACCACCACGACGCAGGCGCCCGCAGGAGTGTGCTTCGCACAAAGCGCCTCGAGCGCCTTTTCGGTGATGTACTGGATGTTGGCGTCGATAGTCAGCACAACATTCATTCCGTCGCGCGGCTTCACATTGTGCTCCCTAAAAGCCACCACCTCGCGACGACTACTGTCAGTCTCGATCTCGCGCCAGCCACGCACGCCCTCAAGTTCCGAATCAAGCATCATCTCAATACCGTGTTTCCCCTCAAGTCCGATCACTGGCACGCTCGATCCATTCGAATCCCGCACACCGACAAACCCCACCACATGCGCAGCGAGGTTGCCGCTGGGATAAACCCGCAACTGTGAATCGACCCGCTCGCAAAACACAGAACGCCTGACGTTGTAATATTTCAGCCGCTCTTTGCGGGGCAACGATTTCACGTCGACATCAAACTCGATGTGTGCCAGCGCGTTGGTGATACCCTGCCAGTCCTCGAGTAGTACCTTACTCCCAAGTACGACGTGCTTGTCCTCCCTCTGGCGTCCCTGCGCGTCGGTGTACACGCGGCGCTGCATCCGCTTTGCTAAGCCGGCGGCGTCTCTGCCAAGAAACGGCGCGATCGCCCGGGCCACTAGGTGTTGGTGTGTACCAACCAGCGACGGGTCAGCGCACACCGTCTTAGCAATGCGGCTCGTCGCGAGCACCGTGCCGCGTATGTCCAGAATGTCCCCGCGTCTCGAGGCGTGAATCACCTTGCGACGAGTATTGTCCAGCGCGTGCGCAGCGTGCTTGTCATGCTGGAGCACCTGTATATCCACCAACCTCACCCCAAGTCCCACATAACCAACTGTTATAAGTGAAACCAGTATCATCACCCTCCCTCGATGAGTGTTGGCTCCTGTTGCCGCCATGTCAGTTTGTAAACAGATTCTTCTGCATCTCTGTTACAGCCGTCCCCGATGCGGCGTATTTTTTACCGTTCGGTATTCCCCCAGTTCACTTTGCTTTAGTTCCTTGTCGTCCAGCGGAAGATCTGAGAGTCGCAATACCTGCTCCGGCTGCGGCATCGCCAGCCCCAGCCCCAGTTTGCGGACTCGTTCGTAAAGCTTCTGTGTCGAGCGCATCTCGGCGCGAAGTTGCTGCCAGCGATCATTGTCACTCTCGAGCATCTCCAGCCTCACTTCCTTCTTACGAACCTCGCTGCCGAGTTGGTGAATCTGTGACTTCTGCCACACATACCCCATCGCCGTACCGCCTAGAAGCAGGCAAAATAACGCTGCCTGGATCCACGAACCAACACTCAGCGCGGAGTCCTGTCTTTTTCGGTTACGCGGCATGACAATCTACAATTTTTCCATCGCCCGCATCTGGGCGCTGCGGCTTCGCGGGTTCCTCCCCACCTCGGCATCGCTTGGCTTGATCGCCTTGCGGCTGAGCTCACGGGCCAACGGCTCGCGCGGTTCGCGCAACTCCGGCACGTCGACCTCGCCGCGCACCGTGTACGGCTTAGCCAAGCGGCGACTGAACTGTTTCACAAGCCGGTCCTCCCCGGAGTGAAACGTGATGACGGCGAGGCGGCCCCCAAGCTTTAGCACCGACCAGGCGGCGTCCAGCCCGGCCTGCACCTGGCCAAGCTCGTCATTCACCGCCATGCGCAGCGCCTGAAACACGCCGGTCGCCGGATGCGTCCGCGCGCCGCGCCGAGGGCAGGTCCGCTCCACCGTGTCGGCTAGTTGAGTGGTTGTCTCGATTCGCTGCATGTCTCGTTGTTCAACAATCGCGCGGGCAATACGCCGCGACCGACGCTCTCCGCCCAGTTCCCAAAAAATCGTCGCGAGCTCCCTGGCCTCGAGCTCGTTCACCAGTTGCGCCGCGCTCACTGGCTGCCGCCGGTCCATGCGCATGTCCAGCGGCCCCTCGACCTGAAAGCTGAAACCGCGCTCCGCCTCGTCGAGCTGTGGCGAACTCACCCCGAGATCGAGTAGCACACCGTCGCAACTCGCCTTGCCCAAGCGCTTGGCCAACCCAGCAAACGGCTCCCGGTACAACTCCAGCCGGTCCCCAAACCGTTTCAAGCGCTTGGCCGCGGCCGCCAGCGCCCAATCGTCGCGATCGAACCCAACCAGCCGCCCGTCCGGGCCGCTCGCCGAGAGGATCGCCTCCGCATGTCCGCCGCCGCCGACCGTGCCATCCACGAACAAAAGGCCCGCCGCCGGTTGAAGCGCCGAGAGCGCTTCTTCCAGCAAAACCGGTTCGTGGATGAATTCGGTCACAAGTCATCAGCTTTTTCGTGAGACTCAATCGCCTCCACCCGCGAGGCATATTCCTTGTAACTCCATGCCACCCTGCCATCCTCGTACACGTCTGTCTTATAGTCCTTGGCCATCTCGATCGCCTCGTCCAACTCGGTCGAATTCGTTTGCAGCGACTCAGCCTCAGTCACTTTGAGAGAGGCGGCTTTCAGAGTGTCAACAGATGCCCCCGCCATGATGCCAGTCGACCAAAATGACTTGAAAGAGAGCAGCCAACGCCAAGATCGACGTGACACCAAACGCGAGACTTGGTTCAACGACGCAAACCGGCCACGCACGCGCTCGACCAACGAGATCCTCATGGGCTCTTCGGCGATGATGCTCGGACGATACTGGCTCACACATTCACCGGCGCGAACAGCCAGGTCCGATCCCTCCAAGTCGTTTCGCATCACCCGCACTCTCGTCGGACTGATGCGGCTGTAAACTTGCACCTGATCCCGCGCACGCGGCTTGGCCTTCACTTGGCCAAGATCCAGGTGATTTTCTTGCCCGGACGTTTTTGGCTCAATGACGAGCGGTTCAAGAAAACCAAACTCGCCCTGACCCGACTCCGCCGCCGTGGGCTGTATCAACGCCATCGACTCCGAAGGGTCAAACTCACTGCCTCCCCCCCCAGTAAGGCCTTCCTGACTGTTTCCAATCCTGCGAGAGAGAAACTTTTCCCTGGGACCCTCGAGGGTTCCACCAACCGACAGATATTGCATCAGGTTCATAGGTTTAAATTTTTGATGGCCGCAGCCGCGACAGCTTCGTTACCCTTGTTGTTTTCGTTGAATCGACCCGGCTCCCAGATTTCGAACTTGTTCAAACGACCCACAAACATGGCCTCCTTCCGAAGCCCAGCCACGGCGGCCAGTTCCTCCGGCAGACACAGTCGGCCAGCCTTGTCCAGTATCAGGCGGGCCGAGCTCCCCCCGATGACCCGCTCAACCACCGCCGCCTCGTCATCGGAAAGCGACATCTCGTTCAACCTCTCCAGCAGCAAATTCCAGCGGGTGGGAGGCAACACCAAAAGAAACTGCTGATCCCCCAGAGGCCACGGGAGGACAGATAACTCCGTTTTGCCAGACTTCGGACGCCACTTGGAAGGCACCATGACACGCCTGCTCCCATCGATTCCATGCGTGAATCGTCCGGAAAAAACGGTCATCGGTTGGTCCTGGGTTAATGACATAATAGGTTGCTCGGACACCAATCTGGCCCTATGCGACCCAAAGTTTCCCGTTCTCTACCGTTTTAACCCATAAACGTCAACCGTTTTTTGAAAAAAGTTTAACTTTTTTTTCATTACCACCCTCATTGAGATCAGTTTTGGCAAATTTTTAATTTACGATAACGATAAAGTGATTCTGCACCTGTTCACTGCTAGTCGCTCGCTGTTTACTTAACCAATATCATCAAAGAATCGCGCTCGCGCTCGAAACCGGCTAGAGATGCCGCCGTGCAAACGGCCGATTTCGACTACATTCTGCCTCAGGAACTTATTGCCCAGCATCCCCTTGAGCAACGGGACGCCTCTCGACTGCTTACGATGGATCGCTCCACTGCAACCATCGCTCACAGACAATTTGCCGACTTGGAAGCACTGCTCCGCTCGGGCGACGTGTTGGTAATGAATAACTCGCGCGTCATCCCGGCTCGCGTGCGAGGTCGAAAGGAAGGGAACGGCGCGCGGGTGGAAATACTTCTCACCGAAGAACGCGCGCCTGGCGAATGGTGGTGCATGCTGCGTCCCGGCAAACGCATTCACAACGGGACACGTATCCAACTGCACGACCTCGATGGCTGCCCCACCCCGCACTGGGTCGAGGCGATCGACAAGAACGACACCGGCAAATACCTGCTGCGCTTCCCCGAGTCGCCCAGGGTATTCGAACTGCTACAAGCCATCGGCGAGACGCCATTACCTCCTTACATCGAGCGCTCGCCGAACGACACCCGCGCCGATCGCGACCGTTACCAGACGGTATACGCAAAAACCGACGGCTCGGTCGCCGCGCCGACGGCTGGACTGCACTTCACTGATGAGTTGCTCGACCGGCTTCGCGCAAAGGGGGTGACGTTCGCAGAGGTGACGCTGCACGTCGGGCCGGGAACTTTTCAGCCGGTGGAGTGCGGCCGCATAGAGGATCACCCGATGCACGAGGAACGTTTCAAGATCAGCGCAGCCACCGCTAGGACAGTCAACCAAGCCAAGGCCGAAGGACGGCGGATCATCTCCGTCGGCACAACAAGCATGCGCGTGCTTGAGTCGGTCGTCACCGGCGGCGCGCCGATAAAACCGCAGCTTGGCCGCACTAAAATTTTCATCTACCCGCCGCACGAGTTTCAACTCGTCGATGCGTTGTTGACAAACTTTCATCTACCCAAGTCCACGCTGCTGATGCTGGTGAGCGCGTTTGCGCAGCCGGGCGGCACCGATGGCCGCGAACGTGTGCTGCGTGCCTACGCCTATGCGGTCGCCGAGCGATACCGCTTTTTCAGCTATGGCGACGCAATGTTTTTGCATTGAATGAAAACTACCCGTCCATTTGTGTTGATCAACATGGCCATGTCGGCCGACGGCAAGATTGCCCCACCACATCGCCGCTTCGTCGCCTTTGGCAGCCGGCGCGACCATGCGAACCTACTCGCGCTCCGGTCCACCGCCGACGCAGTCATGTGTGGCGCGCGCACGGTCGATTCGGCGCCGGTAACGCTGGATGCCGGCGGCGCCGCATACGAGCGGCGGCGGCTTCGCGGCGGTTTGGCCAAGCAAAACCTGCGGATCGTCGTTAGCGGCTCCGGCTCGGTCGATCCAGAAGCGGAGATTTTCCGGCATCCAGGTTCGCCGCTCATTGTGCTGTCATCAGGCCAAGCGCCGAAGTCGCGCTTGGCCCAGCTGAAACGCTTGGCCGACTGTGCGAAGATCTGCGGAAAAAACAGAGTCGCCCTTGCCCAAGCGCTTGGCTGGCTTCGGAGCGAGTGGGCCGTCAATCGACTGCTCTGCGAGGGCGGCGGCGAATTGAACTTCGAACTACTCCGGCTTGGCCTAGCGGATGAGCTCCACCTGACAATCTGCCCAACAATCATAGGTGGAAAGGACGCACCAACGATCACCGATGGTGATGGGTTTGACCGCTTGGCCAAGGCGGCCAACCTGAAGTTGACCCGTCAACGCGTCGTAGGTGACGAACTTTTTACGACGTGGCGCATCAGGTCAAAAGCTCGTTAACGACACGTGCCCCCTGCACGCCTGTCAGCCGCTGATCGAGCCCCTGATAGAGATAGGTAAACTGCTCGTGGTCGAGGCCCAAACACTGCAACACCGTGGCGTTGAGGTCGTTAATATGAACTGGATCGCGGACGATGTTGTAGCAGAAGTCATCGGTCTCGCCGTGGACATATCCCTTCCGGATGCCCCCACCGGCCATCCACATCGAGAAGCTGCGGCCGTGGTGGTCTCGCCCGTGGTTGTCCTTGGTCAGCGCGCCCTGTGAGTAAATCGTCCGGCCGAATTCGCCGCCGCAAACCACGAGCGTGTCCTCGAGCATGCCGCGTTGCTTGAGGTCTTTCACAAGCGCAGCGGTGGGCTGATCGACATCCTCGCATTGGTAGCGCACATCGCGCGGGCAGTTGCCGTGTTGATCCCAGCCGCGGTGGAACAACTGCACAAACGGCACGCCGCTCTCGAGCATGCGCCGCGCGAGGATGCAGTTGTAGGCGTACTTGCCAGGCTTCTTGGAGTCCTTGCCGTAAAGATCGAAGACGTGTTCCGGCTCGGACTTGAGATCGGTCAATTCCGGCACGCTGGCCTGCATACGAAACGCCATTTCGTACTGGGCGATGCGCGTCTGAATTTCCGCGTCGTGCGTCTCCGCGAACTTTGCCTCATTCACGGCCTTAATGCTGTCGAGGATCGCACGGCGTGAGTTGCGGTTTATACCCGGCGGGTTGTTGAGGAACAGCACCGGCTCGCCGGAGCTACGGAACTTTACACCCTGATGTTTCGACGGAAGAAAGCCACTCCCCCAAAGCCGCGAGTACAGCGCCTGGCTACCACCACGACCCTTGGAGATCATCACGATGTAGCCGGGCAAATTATCGCTCGGGCTGCCGAGGCCGTAGTTGAGCCACGCGCCCATGCTTGGATGGCCAAGCTGCTGTGTGCCAGTATTGATGTATGTGATCGCCGGGTCGTGATTGATCGCCTCGGTGTTGACACTACGGATGAGCGACATCTCGTCGGCTAGCGAGGCGATGTGTGGCAAAATCTCACTGTAATATGCGCCGCTCTGCCCGTGCTGTTTGAACTCAAACATTGGAGCGACACATGGGAACGACTTTTGCCCGGACGTCATGCCTGTGATTCGCTGGCCTTTGCGGATGGATTCCGGTAATTCGATGCCATGAACTTTTCGGATGCCGGGCTTGTAGTCGTACATGTCGATGTGCGACGGGCCGCCGGAGAAGAAAAGGTAAATCACCCGCTTGGCCTTGGGCGTGAAATGCGGATCGCCCAGCGCGCCGCCGAGGCGTCCAGCGGCGTTCAGCAAGCCCGGCTGGGCAAGTGACGCGAGCCCAAGCGCACCCATGCCGCGTGCGCCGAGGTTCAGGAACTTGCGACGATCGAGCAGATGGTCAGAATTGAATAATGGAATCATGGGTTACTCCTTGGTGATGACTTCGTCGAGATTGAAAATGGCGCTGGCCACGGTAGTCCAAGCAGCGTGCTGGGCCAAGTTAAGCGACTCGTCACGCTTGGTTTCGCCGAAATTAAGCAGCTCCCCGGCACGCGTGGCATCGGTGCTGAATTCCTTAAGCTGACTGTCGTACAAGTTGCGGAACACGCGTTTACGCAACTCATCCGCCGGGCGCGCCGTGGTGAGCATAAACGCATAGTCGAGCTGCGAGTCAAAGTCCGCCCCGCCCTTCTGCAGCACCCGCTGTGCGAATACCCGCGCCGCCTCGACGAACTGCACGTCGTTCATCGTCACCAATGCCTGCATAGGCGTGTTGGTGAGAGGCCGCTGGATGACACATTTTTCGCGCGTCGGCGCATCGAACGCCATCATGTTCGGCATCGGTGCAGAGCGCTTCCAGTAAGTGTACATTGAGCGCCGGTACAGTTTCGCGCCTTTGTCCGGCTTGTAAAATAGGCCGCCGTTTAGCGCAACCTCGTTCCAAATGCGCGGCGGCTGGTAAGGTTTAACACTCGGCCCCCCGATCTTGCCGTTGAGCACGCCACTCACGGCAAGCGCGTTGTCGCGGATGAACTCACCCTGTAACCGCAACCTCGGAGCATGCGAGAGAAGCACATTCTCGGGATCGCGAAGAAGCTGTTCCTCCGTGGCAGCGGACTGCTGCCGGTATGTCGCTGACAGGAGTATCTGCTTGAACATGCGTTTCACGTTCCAGCCGCTATCGGCAAAGTCGCGCGCCAGCCAATCGAGGAGTTCAGGATGACTCGGCAGCGAGCCACGTGTTCCGAAGTCCGACACCGTCGTCACCAGCCCCGCGCCGAAAATCATCGACCAGTAACGGTTCACCGCCACGCGAGCCGTCAGCGGATGGTCGTCATCAGCGATCCACTTGGCTAGGCCAAGCCGCTTGGCCGGTGCCCCCTCAGGCAACGGCGGCAGCACGGTCGGTATGCCGGGTGAAATCTCCTCTTCCTTTTTCGGGGATGCGTAATGACCGCGAGCCAGCACATAGGTTTTGCGCGGCTTGGCCAAGTCGCCCATCGTCATCACCGTGACGATCGACTTGTCGTAATCGGTCACCGCCTTCTCAGCGGATTTTATATTTGCATCCAGTTTACGGCCAAGCGGCCAGACTGATTTTTTGTAATAGTCAGACAACTGGGTGATATCACTTGCATTCAGAACATCCGCACGAAGGTGGGCCAGGATATTCTCCGGCAGACCGGAGCCGCTCAGCTTAAAATAAAATCCCGCTGGGCCGCTGTTGTTGACAATCTTGAGCAACAAATGATTTTCGCCCTCGGATAATTTCAGGTTGGCCTTTTCCTGATCCGCCGCCGGGCCGCGGTCCACATTCTTGGCGAGCACCTGAGTGCCGTTTAGAAACACCTTTATCGCGTCGTCACTGCCGAGTGACACGGTCACCTCCTGCTGCACTGCAGACTTCACGGTCCGGTAAAAATAGGCCGCACT
>DBNL01000048.1:925-2299 GCA_002299785.1 Verrucomicrobia bacterium UBA673 | reverse complement strand
TCCACCTTCTTTTCCGGCCCCCAATTCTTGTTAAACGCCTGTTTTTTATCCTTACCCGTGAAGCTGCCGAGAAACTGCCAACCGCCAAACTCCGGCGTATAAGGTAGTTCAGTAGTACGATTGTCCGCAATCCACCCATCCATCTCCTGCGCAGTCGGCTTAACCTTGGCTCGCTCGCTCTTCAGGACGGCCACCTTGTCGCGTCGTTCCTGCAACTCCGCATTCTCGGCCATGCTGGGCACCTTTACCATCGGAGCCGAGTTGCCGTTTCGCGTCTGATTGCCGGCGTCGGAGTTAATATTGAAGTAGGCGTAAAACTGATAGTACTCCTTCTGCGAAATCGGATCGTACTTGTGGTCGTGGCACTGGGCGCATTCCATCGTCAATCCCAGCCAGACATTCGAGGTTGTCTTGACGCGATCGACGTTGTACTCGACACGGTACTCCTCTTCGATCAAGCCGCCCTCGTCGGTCGTGCCGTGGTTGCGGTTGAAGCCGGAAGCGACCTTGTTGTCAAGCGATGCGTTCTCGAACTGGTCGCCAGCCAGCTGCTCGATGGTGAAGTCGTCGAACCGCTTGTTGTCGTTGTACGCCCGGATCACCCAGTCGCGCCACGGCCACATGTAACGTACGCCATCATCGTGAAATACGCTCGAGTCACCATAACGCGCGGCGTCCATCCACGCCAAAGTCATCCGTTCGCCGTAACGCTCGCTCGCCAGCAGCGAGTCGACGAGCTTCTCGTAGGCGCCCGGATCGGTGTCGTTTACAAACCGCTCGACCATCCTCGGCGACGGCGGCAACCCGGTCAGGTCAAGGCACACCCGCCGAATGAGTGTCTGGCGATCTGCTTCCCGCGAAGGCTCTAGCCCGTTGGTCTCCATCCGAGCAAGTGTGAAAAAATCAATTGGATTCCTTGGCCAAGCGCGGCGCTGAACCTTGGCTAAGCTTGGACGCTTGGGAGCGACAAAAGCCCAGTGCCCCTCCCACTCCGCGCCCTGCTCAATCCAGCGCTTGATCGTGGTAATCTCGTCCACCGACAATTTTTTCTTGGACTCCTCCGGCGGCATGCGGTCATCCGGATCATGTGCGGTGATTATTTGGTACAACAAGCTCTCGGCCGGTTTGCCGGGCACGACGATCCGATTATCGCCGGAACCGCCGAAGAGGCCGATCTCGACATCGAGTCGCAGCTTAGCTTTTCGATGATTCTCATCCGGTCCGTGGCACTGAATGCAGTTATCCGACAAAATTGGCCGCACATGCACCCCAAACCGAACCTCCCCCGGCACGTCTGCCTGCGCTTGGCCAAATACCATCACGCCGGCCAACACTAATTGCATCCAAAATACCTTACGCATAAAATGGAAATCG
>DBNL01000048.1:0-514 GCA_002299785.1 Verrucomicrobia bacterium UBA673 | reverse complement strand
AATCGACTAACAAAAAGGGCTTGAGGCCTGGGAAGATATGACAGCCAAGCAGCGAACACGCCGACCTTGGGCGAGTCATGGCTTGGCCTGACTTCAAGTCGATCTACACGCCACACATCCAACCGGCTTACTACTCGGCGCGCGGCGGGAAATCCTATGGATCGCCCTTGGTCAACAGCCAACCCGCCTGCCCACCGGAACGACAAAAGCCAAGCCAATCAGTGCACCAAACAGCGACGGACACTCCGGCCCGAGAAACCTGATCACCAGCATGGACGGCACAGTCACCGCCGCCGGCGTCCCGAATCCGGCTGCCCCCTCGATAAACGCCCCAAACAGACAGGCAATTATGATGACCTGCACGCGCCGGTCGGCGGTGATATTGGCAAATCCGTTGCGGATGACTCCCAGCGCGCTGCTGTGCTTGAGCATATTCAGCAGCAGAATCAGCCCAAAAAATTATGAACGGTAGCCGAAGCGTCAGTGAAACCCCTTGATCGACGCCGCAGCCACC
>DBNL01000172.1:4787-13222 GCA_002299785.1 Verrucomicrobia bacterium UBA673 | reverse complement strand
AGCGCCTCGAGTGCCGCCTCGGCATCGGCGATGGTCTTGTCCTGCGTCGTCGCCGCTTGGCCAGGCGCCGTTGCAGCACCGTTCGCCATGCTAACTTTGTCCTTTAACTCGAGCACCATTCTCTCCGCAGTTTTTTTGCCGATTCCATTGATGCTCGAGAGCCGTTTCACGTCGCCGTCGCCGATCGCGCCCTTGAATGAGGTCACATTCATACCGCTCAGGACGTTGAGCGCGAGCCTCGGCCCGATGCCGCTTACGCCCTGGATCATCTTGAACAACTCCCGCTCGGCGTCCGTCGCGAATCCGTACAGCGTCTGCGAATCCTCGCGCACGACGAGTTGCGTCTTGAGCGTCACCTCTTGGCCAAGCCCCGGCAGCTTTTCGAACGACGACAACGGGATCAGCACCTCGTACCCGATGCCGTTGATGTCGACCACCGCCTGCGTCGGCAGTGCGTCTGTTAGGGTTCCCTTCAAAAAAGTTATCATACCTGAGCCTCGTTCCAGCCGACACAGAGTCACACAGGGTGAGTAGTTTCAAGTTTTCAGTTTCAAGATTCAAGTCTTGGCCTTGCGTTCCACGCGGGTGACTCCTAGTCTGCCGGCCTGAAATGAGGGTCTCAATTTTCGGTCTTGGCTATGTTGGTGCAGTCACTGCCGGGTGTCTCACCAAGGAGGGACACACCGTCGTGGGCGTTGATGTGCAGGCCGAAAAAGTCGAGTCACTCGCCAGCGGTGTGTCGCCCATCGTCGAGCCGGGGCTGGGCGATCTCCTCACCGAAGCGGCGAAAAATGGCCTGCTCTCTGCCACGCAAAATCACGAAGAAGCCATCGCCGCGACCGGCCTTTCGCTTGTCTGCGTCGGCACGCCGTCTGCCGAGAGCGGCGAGCTCAACCTGCAATACGTCTGGGAGGTCGTCGGGCAGATCGCCGATGCGGTGCGTGCATCGGGCGAGTCGCACGACCTCGTCCTGCGCAGCACGATGCTCCCCGGCAGCACCCAGAAAATCGCCGACGAGTTGCTCGACGACCTGCTCGAGTCGGGTAAGTTGCGCCTGTTTTTTTATCCGGAATTTTTGCGCGAAGGCACTGCGGTGGCGGACTTCGACGATCCGTCGCTGGCCGTTGTCGGCACGCATGATGGCTCGACATTCCCGGGTGAGTTGTCGGCGCTTTTCGGTGGGGACGCCCCGTCGGTGAACTGGCCCGGCGCGGAGATGGTCAAGTACGCCTGCAACGCCTTCCACGCGACGAAGGTGACATTTGCCAACGAGATCGGCCGCATCGGTAAAAGCATGGGCGTCGATTCGCAGTCGGTTATGGGGCTGCTCTGCCAGGACACACGCCTCAACTTGTCGCCTTACTACCTGCGGCCCGGCAACCCGTTCGGCGGCTCGTGCCTGCCCAAGGACGTCCGCGCACTGGCGCACGAAGGCCGGCGCGGCGGCGTGGAGTTGCCTTTGATCGACAGCCTGTTGCCCAGCAACGAGGCGCACTTGGCCAAGCTCATCGAGCAAACCAAGCGCTTGGCTAAGGGTCGGGTGACCTTGCTCGGGCTGTCGTTCAAGAGCGATACGGATGACCTGCGCGAAAGCCCGATGGTTGAGGTTGCGCAGCACCTGCTCGGTCGCGGATTCGAGCTTAGCATTTATGATCCGCAGCTAAAATTGGCCAAGCTCATCGGTACCAACAAGCGGGTGATCGACGAGAAAATGCCGCATCTGGCCTCGCTACTGACGGATGACTTGGCTGCCGCGCTTGGCCGGGAGGGGCTGGTGATCGCGGCGCAAAAGTGTGTCGATATCGAGATGCTCAAGCCGCTCCTCACGGCCGAACACACGGTGCTCGATGTCAACGGCTGGTCGGAGCTGCGCGACTTGCCGGCCCAATACGAAGGATTTTGCTGGTGAGCAAAGAGAAGCCCTGCGTCTGTATCATCGTCGAGAACCTGCCGGTGCCACTCGACCGCCGCGTATGGCAGGAATCGTGTGCGCTGCGCGACGCCGGCTACGAGGTGGTCGTCATCTGCCCGCAAATGCGCGGCTTCACCGAGCCGGAGGAGGTCGTTGACGGCATCCAGATTTACCGGCACTGGATCAGCGAGGAAGCTGGTGCTGTCGGCGGTTTTTTGCGCGAGTACAGCTCCGCGCTCTGGGGCGAGTTCAAGCTGATTTGGAAGGCCTGGCGGCGGCACCGCTTCGATATCGTGCATCTTTGCAACCCGCCCGACTTGCTGTTCCTCGTTGCTGCGCCGTACAAGCTCGTCGGCACGCGGATTATTTATGATGTGCACGATGTTTGCCCGGAGATGTTCGAGGCCAAGTTCGGCAAACGCGGCGTGCTATACTGGGCTGTGCGCGTGGCGGAATGGGCGACGCATTTTTTCGCCGACGTGGTGATCGCCACGAACGAATCGGTGCGCGACATCGCCATTGGGCGCGGCGGCCAGTCGCCGGACGATGTGTACGTCGTTCGCACCGCGCCGAAGATCGCCGATACAAGCGTCGAGCCGGATGCCTCACTGAAAAAAGGACGTAAGCATCTCGTCGGCTACGTCGGCGTGATGGGCAACGCCGACGGCGTGCGCTACATCATCGAGGCGGCGGATTTCTTGGTGCGCGAGCAGGGTCGGGACGACATCCAGTTTTTACTGATGGGCTCGGGCCCGGAACACGACAACTTGGTCGGGCTTCGCGATGATCTTGGTTTGGGGGAATTTGTCGATCTTCCCGGTCGCGTGTCGAACGAGTTTTTATTTACGGGACTGCGGACGATGGATCTTGGCGTATCGAGCGACCCGATCAACCCGTACAACGATCACTGCACGATGAACAAAGTGCTTGAGTACATGACATTCGCCAAGCCACAGGTGATGTTCGACTTGAAGGAGGGACGTTTCTCGGCCGGCGATGCCGCGTGCTATGTGGCGGAGAACTCCGCTCAAGAACTTGGCCAAGCGATTGCCGAGACGCTTGACGATCCCGGCAAATGCGAGCGGATGGGCCGCCTTGGTCACGAGCGGTTTCACACGCAGCTCAATTGGGAAAAGTCAGTCGAGCAACTCAAGGCCGCCTACGCCCGGGCGCTTGGCCAAGGCTAAGCCAAAATGTCTGTAACAATGCGGGCCGGCCGGCCGGCGGTCAGCTTTTTCTGTTGGCCGTTGTGGTGATAGACCATCCCGTTGTGGTCTAGGCCGAACAGGTGCAGCAGTGTTGCCTGGTAGTCGTTGGCCGTGACTTTATTGACCACGGCCCGGTGGCCCACCTCGTCGGTTTCGCCGTAAATGGTGCCCGGCTTGAATCCGCCGCCGGCAAGCCAGGTGCTGAATCCCTGGCCGTTATGGTCGCGTCCCGGCTTGGAGCGGGACTGCACCACCGGCAGGCGGCCGATTTCGCCGCCCCAATGCACCACAGTCGAGTCGAGCAGTCCGCGCTGCTTGAGGTCGGTTACGAGTGCGGCGGCAGGCTGATCTGTGCGGCGGCAAATGCCAGGGAGGGCGCCATGGATGTTTTGGTGATTATCCCACGGTTGGCCGTTGAGGAACAATTGCACGAACCGTACGCCGTACTCGATAAGCCGCCGTGCGATAAGGCAGCGAGTCCCGTATTCACGGGTTGCATCCTGATCGATACCGTAAAGTTTTTTCGTCGTCGCGCTTTCGCCGCTGATATCGAGCGCATCCGTGGCTACAGTCTGCATCCGGGCAGCCAATTCGTAACTGTCGATGCGTGCGTCGAGCGAGTGTTCTCCGGGGCGCTTGGCCAAGTGGGCTTGGTTGAGTTGACCGAGGAAGTCAAGGTAGTTGCGCTGGACGTCGCCCTTCAGGTGGGCCGGCGCATTGAGGTTGAATATTCGAGGCTCCTTCGCGCGCAATACCGTGCCTTGATACAAACTTGGCAGGAAGCCGTTGGTCCAGTTGTGCACGCCATCCACCGGGTGACCGCCGGGGTCGGACAACACCATGTAGGCTGGCAACTCGTCCGTCACGCTGCCAAGCGCGTATGTCAGCCAGGCGCCGAGGCTCGGCCGGCCCAGCACGGCTGGAATGCCGGCGTTCATGTAGCGGATGGAGACCTCGTGGCCGTTGTGTCCGGTGTGCATACTGCGGATCATGCAAAGGTCATCGGCGATACCGGCCGTGTTCGGCAGCAACTCGCTGAAATCCATCCCGCACTGGCCGTGTTTCTTGAATTTCCACGGGCTGCCGAACAGGTTGCGACTGGCTTCGTTGGCGAAGCTGTAATGCACGTCGCCGCTGTACTCCTTGCCATCAAGACGCGTCAGTTCTGGCTTGGGATCGGTGAGATCCATGTGGCTCGGGCCGCCGTGCATGAAGAGCGAAATCATCGCCTTCGCCTTCGGAGTGTGGTGCGTCTGTTTTGGCGTGAGGTCGAACGACTGTTCTCCACGCGGAACCGCCGGCGGAGTGGCTAGCAATTTGTCGCGGTTCAGCAGCCAGCCCAGCGACAGGCCGCCGAGGCCCATCGTGTTGTGCCGGAGAAACCGGCGGCGGTTGAAGGCTTCGCCCGGGTTGTTCATGCCAGCAGTTCCTCCACCACGCGGGCCGGTTGGCCGTCGATGAGGCTCTTCACCCGGCCGCCCCGCTTGTATTTGAGATGGTCATGTTCGAGACCGAACAGTTGCAGCAGCGTGGCGTGATAATCGTAATGATTCACCTTGTCCCGCACGGAGCGATGGCCCCACTCGTCGGTCTCGCCGTGAATGTGTCCGGCCTTGAAGCCGCCGCCGGCGAGCCACATGCTGAAGCCGTAGGTGTTGTGGTCGCGCCCGGCATTTCTCGTGTTCTGGACCACCGGCAGCCGCCCCATCTCGCCGCCCCAGTGCACGACTGTGCTGTCAAGCAGGCCAAGACGTTTGAGGTCCTTCACCAGCCCGGCGATGGGTCGGTCTGTTTTTTTGCAGGCCTTGGGCAGCGAGCCATTGATGCCGTGGTGGTGGTCCCAAAACTGGTTCCCGGTCAACACATGCACAAATCGGACACCGCGCTCGACGAGCCGTCGCGCGATGAGGCAGCGTGTGCCGTACTCCTTCGTCGCGTCTTCATCGATGCCGTACAGTTTTTTTGTCGCCGCATTTTCGCCGGAGATATCCATCGCGTCGGACGCGGAGGTCTGCATGCGGGCGGCCAGTTCGAAGCTGGCAATGCGCGCCTCGAGATCCAGCTCGCCGGGGTGCGACGCGCTGTGTTTGCGGTTGAGGTTGCCGAGGAAGTCGAGGTAGTTGCGTTGGCCACCGCCGCGCAGATTTGCCGGGGCCTCGAGGTTCAGGATGCGCGGCTCGCGCGCCCTCACCACGGTGCCCTGATACAGGCCCGGCAGCCAGCCGGCCGACCAGTTCCACGTCCCCTCGACTGGCAGGCTTGCGGGGTCGCGCAGCACGAGGTAGGCCGGCAGGTTTTGGCTCTCGGTGCCGAGGCCGTAGGTGAGCCAACTGCCCAGCGATGGCCGGCCGCTCACGGTGCGGCCGTTGTTGAGGGCGTGGATGGACTGGCCGTGATTGTTTACGCCGGTGTGCATGCTGCGGATAAGGCAAAGCTCATCGGCAATCTCGCCGAAGCCGGGCAGCAGTTCCGAGAAGTCCATGCCGCTTTGTCCGTGCCTGTTGAATTTCCAGGAACTGGGCAGCACCTGGGCGCTGGCTCCGGCGGCGTCGTCGTACTTGAGTTTCACCGGGATGTCCCTCCCTGCCCACTCGTCGAGCATCGGCTTGGGGTCGCACAGATCCATCTGGCTTGGACCACCCTGCATGAAGAGCGAGATCATTGCCTTGGCCCGCGGCTCGTGGGGAGGTCGCTTGGGCAGGAGGTCGTGGGCCGCGAACTCAGGTTTAACCGGCTTGGCTAATAGCCCCTCCTGTTGCAGCAGCCAGGTCAGCGCCACGCCGCCGATGCCCATCGCGTTCCTCGCAAGGAAATGCCGGCGACTCGATTGAAGCTGTGACTTGTCAATCGACATAAATGAAGGCGTTGGAGCTAAGCAGCGCCTGACAGTAATTGGCCAAGGCGGCGAGTTCGGGGTGCTTCTTTTTTTGGGTCTTGAACAAGGCGGTTTGTTTTTCAACGAACGCCGCCGACTGGGCCAGCTCGCCGGCACTGGGCGCTTGGCCAAGCGTGGTTTCCCAAGCCAAACCAAGCTGCGTGTCGAGGCTGCCCTTGGCGAAGTGCTGGAGCTGGCCGGCCATCGACCGGCTTTCGCTGATGACGAAGTTGTTGTTCATCAGCATCAACGCCTGCGGCGCCACGGTGGAGACAGTCCGCTTGGTGCAGTTTGGCTCCATCGACGGGCCGTCAAATGCATCGACAAACGAAAGCACCTTCGAGCGGCGTACCTCCACGTAGAGGCTGCGGCGGTTTTCCTCGGCCCCCAGCGAGATGGTTTTTCCCGTTGGCCGATTGGAACTGTCGTTGGTGTTCACGCCGACGACGATCTGGCCCACCTCGTCCTCCTTCACCGACACCGGTTTGCCGAACATGCGTGGGTTCCACTGGCCGCTCACGAAGAGAATCGAGTCGCGGAGGGTCTCGGCCTCGAGTCGGCGGACGCTCATGCGGCCGAGTAACCGGTTGTCGGGGTCGTGTTCGTCGAGCTTGGTCACGCGGCGTGAAGTTTGGCGGTAAGCCTGGCTGGTCATGATGAGCCGATGCAGGCGCTTGAGCCGCCAGCCGTTTCTCATGAAATCGTTGGCGAGCCAGTCGAGCAGTTCGGGGTGGCTTGGCATCTCGCCCAGTTTGCCGAAGTCACCCGGTGTATCGACCAGGCCGCGGCCGAAGTGGTGAAGCCAAAAGCGATTGACGAGCACACGGCCTGTGAGTGGATGCGTCCCGTCGGTCAGCCGCTTGGCCAAGGCCAGTCGCCGCCCGGTCGAGGGTCGACTACCATCGTTCTCGGGGATCGGGTTTTTATTCAGCGCCACCACGCTCAGCTCGGCCGGTTTCACGGCGGTCTTGGGCTGAGCGTGGTCGCCTCGGAAAAAAAGGTGCGTGACTGGCACTTTGCCCGACTGCTCGGTCAGCGCCCGGATGAAAGGCTCCTCTGGCTTGGTGGCGCGGACTTCGGCAGCCTTTTTGGCCATGGCGTCGAGCACCGCCTTGGTCAGGCTGTCGCGAAAATACTGGATTTGCCCGTCGAGCTTCTTGAGTGCCTCGGCGTTGTCGGCGTCTTTGTTGTTGGTGAGTTTTTTGCGCTCGGCGTTTAGCTTGGCGATCGCGTCGTTGAATTCACGATCGTAAAGGTACAGCGAACCGGGGCTGATCTGCCGCACGCTTGGGTGGTTGTCCAAAAGCGCCTTGTGCTCGTCGGTGCGTTTGCCGCCCGGCGTCTTGTAGGCGACCCGTAACGGCTCACGCAGTTGCTCCGGCACTTTGCGCAGCTTCCATTCCAGCGTGCGCTCAATGAAGAAATCGACCTTGGTCTGCCGCTTGGCATCGAGCTTCTTCGCCTCGACCTCGATGTCGGCGCACTGCCTCCGGTCGGCCTCGGTGAAGAGAGAGATCTGCCGACTCTGCGGCATACGCCAGTTTGCCGGGTCAAGTGCCGGTTCGAAGACGGCTCGCAATTTGTAGTAGTCCGACTGCAGTATCGGGTCATAACGATGATCGTGGCACTGCGCGCACCCAACGGTCATGCCCATGAGCGACGTGGAGACGATCTTAAGCGTCTCGGCGATGACTTGGTTTTGGGCTACGGCGGTGTTCGCGCCGGAGCCGGTTCCGTCGGGTGCCATTCGCAGAAAACCGGTTGCGGTGAGCTTGTCGATTTGTTCCGGATTCAGGCCGGTGTAAGGCGGCGAAACCATTTCATCGCCGGCTAGTTGTTCTCGGATAAACCGATCCCACGGCATGTCGTCGTTGAGCGCGCGGACGACGTAGTCGCGATAGCGCCATGCCCAGCCCCGCTCGGCGTCGCTCTCGGTGTAGCCCTCCGAGTCGGCGTACCCGGCGACGTCGAGCCAGTGGCGTCCCCAGCGCTCGCCGTAATTTGGGGAAGCCAGCAGGCGATCGATTAGCTGGTCGTAGGCTTGCGGTGTTTCGTCGGCGAGAAATTTTGCGATCTCTTCCGGGGTGGGCGGCAGTCCGGTGAGATCGAACGTCGCGCGTCGGATGAGCGTGCGTTTGCCGGCTTGCGGCGAGAAACCAAGTCCGTCGGCATTCAGTCGGCGCATTAGGAAGGCGTCGATCGGATTGGCCGTGCCGCCGGGCACGGGCGGATTTTTGATCGGCTGAAACGCCCAGAAACGGCGTTCCTCAACGGTGATCCATTCGTCGGGACTGTCTGGCTCTGGGCGGGCTGTCTCAGTCCCCTGCTCAATCCACTGGCGGATGGTCTCGACTTCTGTGGTGGACAGATTGGCTTGCTCCTTGGGCATCTCGCCATCTCGGATTTTTGTATAGAGCAGGCTCTTCTCCGCTTGGCCAGG
>DBNL01000172.1:0-4390 GCA_002299785.1 Verrucomicrobia bacterium UBA673 | reverse complement strand
TTGGCCGAGCCGTCCTCGCCGTGGCAGTGGAAACAATGCGCCTTGAGAATGGGCCGCACATCCACCTCGAATGTGACCATGGCCGCTTGGCCAGAATTGAACAAAAACCCAACGGCTATGAGCAAAGGGATTCGTTCCTTGAGAAGAGCACACATTGATTTAAGGAAAACTTACGACCCTCGCCAAGCACGCGCAATGGCTTTTATTAGGTGCAACGAGTTGAGGGGAAAGGCATTGTAATGTGAACGGGCTTCCCTAGACTGCGCAGCCCGCGACGCACGGCATGTATTGGTGCGTGGTTTTAACAGATGAAGAAACCAACCCTGCTCATCGTGTTCCTGACCGTATTTATCGACGTAGTTGGGTTCTCGATTATTTTCCCGCTCTTTCCGGCGATGCTCGATTACTATCTCAAGCTGGATGGGAAGGAGAGCTTGATTGGCTCGCTAGTCGCTTGGTTGGATCATTTCGCCGGGGGTGACAAAAACGCTGTAGCGACGCTGTTCGGTGGCGTGCTCGGCTCGCTATACGGTTTTTTGCAATTCGTCTTCGCGCCAATCTGGGGGGCGTACTCGGACAGACACGGTCGTCGGCCCACGCTCATTTTCACGCTTGGCGGCATTGTTTTGGCGAACCTGATCTGGGTGTTCGCCGGGAGTTTTGCGCTGCTCGTGATCGGTCGCGCGCTCGGCGGCATCATGGCGGGGAACATCTCCACCGCCTCCGCTGTCGCAGCGGACATCACCACCGGCAAAAACCGCGCTTCAGGTATGATCATTATCGGCGTCGCACTTGGCCTGGGCTTCATCCTTGGCCCGGCGATCGGCGGATTCGCCTTCAGTTGGCAACTGGTCGAGTCGGGCAAGGCTGTGGCCGGGCTGGCGCTGCATCCCTTTTCCGGCCCGGCGATCATCGCTCTAGCCATCGCTGGCATAAACTGGTTGCTGGTCATCTTCCTTCTTTCCGAGAGTTTGCCTCCGGAGAAACGCGACCAGCACCCGGCCCAGCGCGGCTTCAACCCGTTCGCCCAACTCAAGCGCATTAATCTGCCGGGCGTAGCAAGTACCAACCTTATGTACTTCGCTTATTGGAGCGCGTTTTCGGCGGTCGAGTTTACCATCACCTTTTTTGCGACCGAGAAGCTTGGCTTCAAGCCGGTGGATATCGCGTGGATGTTCGTCTTCATCGGCATGTCGCTGATTTTTTTCCAGGGTGGAGTGGCGCGGCAACTGATCAAGCGCGTAGGCGAGCGCCGGACGGCGTTGACCGGCGTCTGCTGTACGTTGCCCGGGTTTCTCATCATCGGCAACGCGACTACCGCCGGCGTGCTTTACGGCGGATTGCTCCTCATGACCGCAGGCAGTGGGATGACCATGCCGTCGCTCAACTCGCTTGTATCGCGTTACACGCCGGCAGATCGGCAGGGACTGTCGCTGGGCGTGTTCCGTTCGCTTGGCTCGCTGAGTCGCGCCATCGGTCCAATCATGGGCGGCTTGCTATACTGGAAATTTAATAGCTCGATGCCGTTCTGGGTCGGTGCAGCGTTTCTCGTCGTGCCTTTCTTCATGGCGCTCGGCCTCCCGCCGGTGCCGGATCATGATGAAGTGAGCAGTGAGCAGTGAGCTTGGCCAAGCTCAGGCCGATTCGGCTTGGTCGGTTTCGTTCTCGGACGGCACGGGGAGCGTTCGGAGAACCTCCGATACCGGCTCGACGGCGGGGAGATCCTTCCCCTCGGTCTCACCGGTTTGCAGTTTGTTGACGCGCTCGCCGCTTGGTTTGATCGAACTTTCGTAGCTGCCAACGGCTGCGTTGTACGCCTTGTTTGCCCGCTCTAGGCCGGTGCGGATTTTGTCGAAGTGCCCAAGGAATGTGCCGAGTCGCTTGTACAGTTGTTGCGCCGCCTCGGCGATGGTCCGGGCATTTTCTGACTGCGAATGGTACTGCCAACTTACGCTCACGGAGCGCAGCAGCGCGATCAGTGACGCCGGCGTGGCAATCGTGATGCGGCGCGCGGCCGCCCACACGATCAGGTCGGGATCGCCCTCGAGCGCGGCGCTGAAGAGCGACTCGGCCGGCACGAACATCACTACGCAATCGAGCGCCCCGTCGATATGTTGCGGGTAGTTACGGTCGGCCAGTGCCTTGATGGTTTCGCGCATTTTTTTCCCGTGCTGCTCAATGGCCGTTTTGCGCTGCGCGGCGTCGCCCGACTCGAGATCGTTTAGGAACGACAGGTCCGGCGACTTGGCGTCGACAACGATGTGGCGTCCCTCCGGCAGATGCACGACCATGTCCGGCCGGCCCTCGGCGGAACCGGTTTGCTCGCTGAAATCGCAGTGGCTGCTCAGCCCGGCGGCCTCGACGACTCGGCGTAGCGTCTCCTCGCCCCACTTGCCGCGCGCCTGGCTGGAGTTGAGGATCATCCGCAACTGCTCCGTCTCGCTCGAGAGCGACTTGCTGTTCTCACTGAGGGTGCTGAGTTGTTCGTGCAGCGCGCCCAACTGGGTGTTGCGGCTTTTTTCGCTCTCGCTCAACCGCTGCTGGTAGGTCGCAAGGTGTTGCGTGAGTGGCGCGACCAGCTTGGCCACGGCTTCCTTGCTGGTGTTCAGTTCGCCCTTGGCGCTCTCGTGCAGCTTGCCAAGCGTCTCGCCAGCGAGGCGCACCAGTTCCGGCTGGGCCTCCTTCAGCGCGTCGGCACTGAGAACCTTAAACGACTCCCTGAGCGCCGCGTGTTGTTCCTCGGATTGCCTCCGGTGATCCTTGAATCGCTGTTCGTTCGCTTGGCTTTCGGCCTCGGCCCGGGCCCCTTTGCGCGAGCCAATCAGCCACCCGATCACCCCTCCCAGCGCAACGCCGACAAGCAGATAAATAAAAACCTCCGGGTTTTCCATGAGCGCCACCAGTCTGTCGCCCCGACGGTGCGGCGACAAACCGAAATTGAAGCAGCCCTAGGTCTGGGGCTAATTAGGCCTTGGCGGACTCGTCCGGCTTGGCCAAGCTCCGTCCGCCTTTTTATGAATCGATCGATCCTGACCGGCTTGGCCATCGTCGCGCTTGGCCAAGCTCAACCGTCCGCAGTCACGCCGCCAAGCGCCAAGCCGTTTCCGCTCCAGGGCATCCTGCCCAAGGAAGAGACCGGCGCGCTGGATTATCTCAAGGAACACCCGACTTACGACGGCCGCGGCATCACGGTTGCGATTTTTGATACAGGCGTCGATCCCGGCGCGCCCGGCCTGCGGGAGACCAGCGATGGGCGGCCGAAGATCGTCGATGTCGTGGATGGCTCCGGCAGCGGCGATGTGGACACTTCCACTGAGCGCGAAGCCAAGGACGGCATGCTTACCGGTCTCACCGGCCGTATGCTCAAGCTGGGCGGTGACTGGCAAAATCCCGGCGGTAAATGGCGCATAGGCATCAAGGCGGCGTACGAGTTGTTCCCCGGCAGCCTTGTCAGCCGCCTCAAGCGTGAGCGTAAAAAAGAGTGGGACAAACAGCAGCGCGAGCGCATGGCCGGCTTGCAAGGCAAGCTTGCCGATTTCGACGAGGCCAATTCCACCCCAAAAGGCGACAAGAAAAAGGAGCGAGTCGAATTGCAGGCGCGTATCGAGCTACTTGAGGCGCTGCAAAAGGATTACGACGATCCCGGCCCGGTTTACGACTGTGTTGTCTTCAACGACGGTAAAGCGTGGCGCGCCGTGGTGGACACCGACGAAGACGGGGATCTCACTGACGAGAAGCTAATGACCCGTTTCCGTGCCGAGCGGCAGTGGGCGTCGTTCGGCAAGCAGGCCATGATGAACTTCGCGCTGAACATTTACGACGACGGCGACACTCTCTCGATCGTCACAGATGTCGGCGCACATGGGACTCATGTTGCCGGCATCGTCGCGGCTAATTACCCGGGTCAACCGGAACTTAACGGACTCGCTCCAGGGGCACAGATCGTGTCGGTCAAAATCGGCGACCGCCGCATGGGCAGCTCGTCGATGGGCACAGGCGAGGTGCGCGGGTTGATCGCCGTGCTGGAGAACAATTGTCAGCTTATCAACATGAGCTACGGTGGCCCATCGCAGGATCCCAACGATGGCCGGCTCACCGCGCTCTACTCGGAGATTGTCAACAAGCATAACGTCATTTTTGTGGCCAGCGCCGGTAATAACGGGCCGGCGCTGTCGACAGTTGGCTCGCCCGGTGGCACGACCTCCGCACTCTTCGGGATCGGCGCCTACGTCTCACCGGTGATGATGGAGGCACAGTATTCGTTGCGCGAACCGCTGCCTGCCAACCAGTACACGTGGTCGTCGCGCGGGCCGACACTCGATGGAAATCTCGGTGTCGATTTTAGCGCGCCAGGTGGGGCGATCGCGCCGGTCTCGAACTGGACGCTCCA
>DBNL01000105.1 GCA_002299785.1 Verrucomicrobia bacterium UBA673 | reverse complement strand
TTCAAGGGCCTGATCCAGTTTGCTGGCGCGTTTGTGCACCTGCAAAAAAAGCGTCAGCGTCCGGCGTGGAAACTGTTCCGACTATGCACCATCTATTTAGCCAAGTACCCGTCGCCGCACCTCGAGCTAGATGTCGCCAACGTCCTGCGCTTGGCCAAGCGCTGGGGTGAAGCCGCCCAGATCCTCGGTTCCGAGGGCGATCTTTTAGCTGAACAATCTCCACCAATAATTCGGCTCCAAATTTGAAAATTGAAACTAATTTAACGGTTTCCGTCTTGCGCTGGAGCAGTGCCGCGGCCCAAGCTGCCCGGCCATCGCGTGGTTGCCCGTGTGACATTGGACGTCGCTGTCCGCCGGGAGTTTGACTACCTCGTGCCGGCGGAGCTGGAATCCAGCGTCCACGAAGGCACGCGGGTCAAGGTGCCGTTTGGCCCGCGCGAGGTGATGGGCGTGGTGACGAAGGTGCTCGCCGCGTCACCGCACGGTAACCTCCGCGAAATCATAAAGACGGTCGGCGGCCAGGCGCTGGTCACGCCGCCAATTCTCCGGCTCGTCCGCTGGATCGCCGACTACTACTGTTGCGCTCCCGAGGTGGCGATGAAGGCGGTGTTGCCAACCGCCGTTCGCAAGGAGGAGAAGGGCTGGCGCGAGCGGTTGTTCGTGCGGGCGCTGCCGGTGCACGGCGAGTTGACCAAGTTGACCAAGCGGCAGGCTGACCTTTGGAACATTGTCGAGGAGTGGCGGGAGCTGCCGCTGCAGGAGTTGGTGCGCCTGGCCGGGACGACGTCATCGACCATTCGCAAACTCGAGGACAAGGGGCTGGTTTCCATCGCGCCGCAAATCTCCGAGCGCGATCCGTATGGCAAGGAGCACATCCTCCCGTCACAGCCGCTTGAGTTGAATGCCGAACAGGCGACTGCGCTGAAGGCGATCATCGGCGCGATGGAGCGCTTGGCCAAGCCGGCCGGCGACGAGGCCAAGCCCGAAGGCGACTGCGTGTTCCTGCTGCACGGCGTGACCGGCAGCGGCAAGACGGAGGTGTATCTGCAGGCGATCGAGCACACGCTTGGCCAAGGGCAGGGCGCCATCGTGCTCGTGCCGGAGATTTCGCTGACACCGCAGACAGTCGAGCGGTTCAAGGCGCGATTCAGCCACGGGAAGCAGCAGACATTGGTCGCCGTGCTGCACAGCCACCTCTCCGCCGGGGAGCGGCACGACGAGTGGCACAAGATTAGGCAGGGCAGGGCGCGCATCGTCATCGGCGCTCGCTCGGCAGTGTTCGCGCCGGTGGAGCCGCTTGGCCTCGTGATCGTCGACGAAGAACACGAGCACTCGTACAAGCAGGAGGAAGCGCCGCGCTACAACGCCCGTGACCTCGCGGTGGTGCTCGGTCAGCAGGAGGGCGCCGCGGTGGTGCTCGGCTCGGCGACGCCGTCGATGGAGAGTTACTACAACGTGCAGTGGGGCAAGTACGGCCTGCTCTCGCTCACCGAGCGGGTGGACAATATAAACATGCCGCTCGTGCGCGTGATCGACATGCGTAGTGCGGGTCGCAAGGAGAAGGGCATCAGCATTTTCTCACCGCAACTGCGCGAGGCGATCCTGCAGCGGCTCGAGAAAAAAGAGCAGGTGATGCTATTCCTCAACCGGCGCGGCTGGTCGTCTTCGTTGCAGTGCCCCGACTGCGGCTTCGTCGCCGAGTGCCCTAATTGCAGCGTGTCGCTGACCTACCATCGCGCCGCGCAACAATTGATGTGCCACATTTGCGGCCACGTCGAGGCCGCGCCGAACAAGTGTCCGCAGGAGGGTTGTGGCAACGCGGCGATCCGCTTCGCCGGCTTGGGCACGGAGAAGGTCGAGGCCGCCCTGGCCAAGAGCTTCCCTATGGCCAAGGTCAAGCGGATGGACTCCGACACGCTCAAGCGCAAGGAGGATTACCGGCGCATCCTCGGCGATTTTCGTACAGGCAAAATCGACATTCTGCTGGGCACACAAATGATTGCTAAGGGGCTGCATTTCCCGAACGTGACGCTGGTCGGGATCATTCACGCCGACCTGAGCCTGCACATCCCGGACTTCCGTGCCAGCGAGCGGACGTTTCAACTGCTCACGCAGGTGGCCGGCCGGGCAGGGCGCGGCGACGTCGAGGGCGAGGTGTACGTGCAGTCGTTCACGCCGTTTCACCCGTCGATCCAATACGCGCGCCGGCATGACTTCATCGGTTTTTACGAGCAGGAAATCGAGTTTCGGCAGGAGTTGCGCTATCCGCCGGTCAGCCGCGTGGCGTTGCTGACACTGCGCGGGCGCAGTGAGGATCGCGTCAAGTTTTTCGCTGACCATTTGCGAAAGGAGATGGACGAATTGGCCGGGGAACTGGGTGACGTCGTTGTTGCCGGCCCCGCGCCCGCGCCGCTGCTGCGCGCCGAAAATTTCTACCGCTACCAGGTCATGATCCGCACCCCGCATATGTCCGCGCTCAGCCGTAAACTCTCGGCCAAGCGGGTGGCGTTGCAGATTCCCGACGACATCCGTCTCATCATCGACATCGACCCGATGACGCTGAGCTAACTTGCCGGGAACCCTACGCGGCAATAGAATGCCGCCCCAAGGTCGGGGATGTGGCCCCGATCTCAACAAATCAAGAGTGGATTCGCTTAATCAAATTGACGCCACTGTCGCCGGCCTGAACCGGCTGGCTCGCAACCTGTGGTGGACTTGGAACCAGGATGCGCAGGATGTGTTTGAGGAACTGTCGCCGCGCGCGTGGCGTTACCTTTATCACAATGCCGTGGCGGTGCTGCGAGAGTTGTCGGACGAGGAACTGCGGGTGCGGCTGCTTGACGAGGAGTTCAACGGCCGCGTGCAGGAAGTGCTCCAGCAGTTCGACGCCTATCTGGGAGCAACCGGCACTTGGGCGGCGGAGCATGCGCCCGGCCTGGCCAGGCGGCCGGTGGCGTATTTCAGCGCGGAGTTTGGCTTTCACGAGACGCTGCCGATCGCAGCCGGCGGCTTGGGCATGCTGGCCGGCGACCACGCCAAGTCGGCCAGTGACCTTGGCCTTGGCTTTGTCGGCATCAGCTTGTTTTACCGCGAGGGCTATTTTCAGCAGGCGATCAATGCCGAGAACTGGCAGACGGAGTATTACAGCCAGCTTGACCCGCAGAATCTTCCGCTCGGACCGGTGCTGGACGACGACGGCCAACCGCTGGTTTGCACGGTGAAGATCGCTGCCGAGCCGGTGTCTTTTCGCGCCTGGGTGGTTAATGTCGGTCGCTGCCCGGTTTATCTGATCGACGCCAATCTGCCGACGAACCAGCCGCACTTTCGTGACCTCACGCGGCGCGTGTACGGCGGCGACAACTCGACGCGCATCATGCAGGAAATCCTGCTTGGCGTGGGTGGTGTGAGGCTTTTGCGGCGGCTCGGCGTGGAGCCGTCGGTGTTTCACATGAATGAGGGCCACGCAGCGTTTCTTGCGCTTGAGTTGATGCGCGAGCAGATCGCTGGGGGTGCCTGTTTTGACGAAGCGCTGGCCAGGGCAAGGCGGCAGTGCCTGTTCACGACTCACACGCCGGTGCCGGCTGGTCATGATCGTTTTGGTCATGAGTTGATGGATTACGCGGTGCGGCACCTGTACGGGCAGCTCAACGTCAGCGCCAAGGAGTTGCTCGCGCTTGGCCGGGTTAACCCGGACGACGACAACGAGGAATTTTGCATGACAGTGCTCGCGCTCAAGGCAGCGCGCGCGGCCAACGGCGTGAGCGAGTTGCACGGGCAGGTCAGCCGCGAGATGTGGCGCGGCCTTTATCCGGGGGCGTCGGTGGGCGAGGTGCCGATCGGCCACGTGACCAACGGTATCCACCTGGCCGGCTGGATGAAAGGGCCGGTGCGAAAATTCTGGCGGCGCAAGCTTGGCCAAGCGGAACCGGCGGCGGACTGGTTGGAGGAATTGGCCAAGCCCGAGTTTTGGGCGCGCATGGGGGACGGGTCGTTCGTCAGCGACGAGGAGCTTTGGGCGCTACGCTACCGACTGCGGCGCGAGCTGATCGAGTTCGTCCGGCGGCGGTTGCAGGATCAAGGGCATCGCTCGAAGCCAAGCGACTTCATTGCGTTCGATCACCTGCTCAACCCGGATGCGTTGACGATCGGTTTCGCCCGGCGCTTCGCCACCTACAAGCGCGCGCCGCTGGTCTTCGACCATTTAGAAAATCTTGTGAGCCTGGCCCGCGACTTGCGGCGGCCGGTGCAGTTTATCTTTGCCGGCAAGGCGCATCCGCGCGACGATGAGGGCAAGCGGTTGATCCAAAAAATCATCCACATGAGTCACCACTCCAAGTTGAGCGGGCATCTGGTGTTCCTCGAGAATTATGACGTGCACGTCGCGCGGCAGATGGTGTCCGGCTGCGACGTTTGGCTGAATAACCCTCGCCGGCCGCTCGAGGCTTCCGGCACGAGCGGCATGAAAGCCACCTGCCATGGCTGCCTTAATCTTAGCATCCTGGACGGCTGGTGGCGGGAGGGTTACGATGGTACAAACGGCTTTGCCATCGGTGGCGACGAACACGCTGACAACATCGAGGAGCAGGATAAATTGGACAGCGAGAACCTATATAAAGTGCTTTCCGGCGAGGTGATTCCCTGCTTTTACGACCGCGACGATGGAGGTATCCCGAGGGCGTGGATCGGAAAAATTCGGCGGGCTATGGTTACGCTGGCAGCCCAGTACGACACCACCCGGATGGTACGCGAGTACACGCAAAAATTTTATCTAACCGAATGACTGACCGCATCCAAGCACCTAACCGAGAACTGCGCTCGCTCAACGCCGAGGAGGTGGAGAGCACCCTCGCCGAGTGGGGGTACAAAAGTTATCGTGTGACGCAGCTCCTCGGTTGGCTCTATAAAAAGCGTGCCAGCTCGATCGACGAAATGAGCGATCTGCCGCAGGAATTACGCGAGCAACTTGCCGGTTCATTTCTCCTCAAGCCACTCGAGCTGGTCAAGGAGCAACGCTCGCGGGACGACACAGTGAAATTTCTCTGGCGGCTTGCCGACGGGGAGCTGATCGAAAGCGTGTTGATTCCCGCATCCGTCGGCCGTGAGGGTAACCGAAGTGACCGGCACACGATCTGTGTCTCGTCGCAGGTCGGTTGCGCCTACGGTTGCAAGTTTTGTGCGAGCGGCCTCATGGGTTACAAGCGCAACCTCGACGCATCCGAGATCGTGGATCAAGTGCTGGCCGTCGAGCGTTGGCACTTGGCCAGTGGCGGTGAGCCGGCCAATCCGCAGGGCGGGCTGGTAAACAACATCGTCATGATGGGTATGGGGGAGCCGCTCGCCAACTACGACAACCTCATGCGGGCGCTCGAGATTTTCAACTCGTCGTGGGGGCTGAACATCGGCGCGCGCAAGATCACCGTGTCCACCAGTGGCCTCGCGCCGCAGATTCGCCGCTTGGCCGAAATGCCGCAGCAATATCACCTCGCGATCTCGTTGCACGGCGCGACCGACGATGTGCGCGACAAAATCATGCCGATCAACCGCAAGTATCCGCTCGAGGAACTGATCTCCGCTTGCGAGGCGTATCAGCAGTCCAAGGGCCGAATGATCTGGGTTGAGTATATTTTGATCGACGGGGTTAACACCGGGCCGGAGCAGGTCGAGGCGTTGAGCACCTTGGCTAAGCGGTTGCAGTGCAAGGTCAACCTCATCCCGTACAACCCCGTGGACGGCATAGAGCTAGAGCGGCCAAGCGACGAGATGGTCGGTCGGTTCCGCGACGCGCTGCACCGCAAGGGCGTCCGGGTGACCGTGCGCATCGAAAAAGGTACCGATATTGATGCCGCCTGCGGCCAACTCCTCCTCAAGTCGGAGAAGAAAACTGCTGTAACCCAAGCGATTGGCCAAGCGGGTTAGGAGCTGGCTTTCATTTCTACAACGTCGTGGGGGGCAGCTTCCTTTTGGCCGGCCGGGCTGATTCGGATGTAGCGGGCCTTGGCCCGTAGGTCGGGCAGGGTGGCAGCTCCGAGGTAGCCCATGCCGGCTTGGACGCCCCCGATCAAATGGGCCAGGAGCTGATCTAGATTCTCCGAAACTTCCTTGAGCGCCTCGATGCCTTCGGCGGCGACTTTGCGGTTGGCGTCTCTCGGCGCGTGGCCGTAGCGGGCGGCGGAGCCGGATTTCATCGCGGCCAAACTGCCCATGCCGCGGTATTGTTTGTAGAGTTTGCCGCTGATCTCCATCACTTGGCCGGGTGTCTCCGGGCAACCGGCGAGCAGGCCGCCGCAGATCACGCCGTCGGCGAGCGTGAGTGCCTTGACGATGTCGCCCGACTTGGTGATACCTCCGTCGGCGAGGAGGCTCACGCCTTTGGCCTTGGCCGCCTGACTGGCGACGTAGAGGGCGGTCATCTGTGGGATGCCCACCCCGGCGACGAGTCGCGTGGTGCAGATTGAGCCGGGACCCTGGCCGATTTTGATGATGTTCGCGCCTTTGTCGGCGAGGTAGTCAACCCCGGCTGCGGTGGTGACGTTGCCTGCGATGAGGGGTAAATCTGGATAAGCCGCGCGGATCAATGCGACGGCATCGCCGACGCCCTTCGAGTGGCCATGCGCGGTGGAGACTGCGATGACGTCCGCGCCGCGCTCGATCAATGCGCCTATGTGCGTCACGATGCGTTCGCGGTCGAGTTCGCCGTCGTCGTTGCGCGGGGTGGAGACCGCTGCGCCGCAGAGCAGTCGGAAGTGATCGTCGCGCGCCGGTCGGAACTGCGAGAGTTTCTCGGTGGTGATGCGCTCGATGTCGCTCAGGGTGAACAGGCCGTGGAGTTCGTCGTTATCGTCTACCACCAGCAGTTTGTTGATGCCGGGGTGGTCGGTGAAAAACTGGTCAGCGATGGCGATCGGATCTGCGCCGAGCTGGCTTTGGCGGATGGTTTGCACTTGGTCTCGCGGGACGAGTGCGCCAGTGACTTGCTTGGCGGCGTAGCGCGGTTTGAGGACGTTGCCGGAGAGCAGGCCGACGAGTTTACGGTCGTCGCCCACGACGGGGAAGGTGCTGAAAGAGTAGCGCTTGGTCTCGATTAACTCGATCACGTCGCCCACGGTCTTGTCGGGCGCGACGGTGATCGGCTCCTGGATGAGTCCGTGGACGTGGTTCTTGACGCGGCTGACCTCTTTGAGTTGCTGCTTCTCCGGCATGTTGTAGTGGATCAGGCCAAGGCCGCCGTTGAGAGCCATGCCGGTGGCCATGTGCGACTCGGTGACGGTGTCCATGTCGGCTGAGATGACAGGGAGATGCAGGCGTAATCCCCCCGCCAACTCGGTGTCGAGCGAGGTGTTTCTCGGGAGAATCTCCGAGTAAAGTGTTGAAAGGGTGAGATCGTCGTATGTCAGGGCCAAGCCAGCTTGGGCCGGGAAAAAGGTGTTCGCCGTTTGATAAAAGGCTGAATCGAGTAAGCCTGCGCTTTGTTCTGCCGCCATGTCCGACTGTCCATGATCCGGGGGGGCGCTGGCAAGCTGTTTCTTTTTTCTTGCGCGCTTTTACCCGCGCTCGAGGAGATCGGCCACCGGTTCGGCTTCACGCACGAGCGGATGCGCCAGTTGCAGAACGGCGCCCTGGGAAAGCTCCGAAAAGCCCTCGATCAACTCGAGGCTTCAGCGCAATAAACTCGACGGCGGTTGGCCAAACAGAGACATTGCCCGTCATGGCTTCGACCGACGTCACGCTGGAGGAATTGCAGGCGGGGATCCGCAACGTGCCAGATTTCCCCGAGGAGGGGATTCAATTCAAGGACATCACGCCGGTGCTGGCTGACGCCCGGTTGCTCGACGGCTGCATCAGCCACCTGCTCTGCGGGCACTCGGCTGATACGGTGGACGTCGTCGCCGGGATCGATGCGCGCGGCTTTATTTTCGGTGCGGCGATGGCCCGCGAGTTGGGCGTGGGATTTGTGCCGATCCGCAAAAAGGGCAAGTTGCCGTGGAAAATCATCGAGGAGAGCTACGAACTTGAGTACGGCAGTAACACCATTGCCATCCACACCGACGCCGTTTCGGCGGGCCAACGTGTGCTGTTGGTGGATGATCTGTTGGCCACGGGCGGCACGGCGGCGGCGGCGGCAAACGTCGTAGTCAGGGCCGGCGGGCAGGTGGTAGAGGTGGTGTTTTTCATCGAGCTGAGCTTTCTTGCCGGCCGGGCCAAAATTGGCGCCGCGCCGGTGCGGTCGCTGGTGAGGTATTGATAAGTGAGCAGCGGATGCCAAGTGTCTTTATAAAAACTTACGGTTGCCAGATGAACGAGCGCGACTCCGAGGCGGTCGCGGCGCAGTTGGTGGCCAAGGGCTACAGCATGACGGCCGATGCGTTGAAGGCGGATGTCATCCTGCTCAACACTTGCAGTGTGCGAGATGCCGCCGAGCAGAAGGCGCTCGGCAAAATGAGCCACGTCGCGGGGCAGTTGCGCTCGAAAAACCGCAAGGCTGTGCTGGGATTCATGGGCTGTATGGCGCAGAGCCGTGGACAGGAGTTGATCGATAAGCTCCCGGACGTGGACCTTGTGGTTGGCACGCAAAAATTTCATCGCACAGCCGATCACATCGGGGACCTGCTAGCCGGTCGCGCCGGGGGAGTGGTCGATATCGACGAGGAGAAGGGCAGCGAGGCAACGATCCGGGAGCATCTGCTCAACGGCGCAAGCGACAAAAAACCGGTCACTTCGTTCGTCAGCATCATGCAGGGGTGCAACCAGTTTTGCACGTTCTGCATTGTGCCGGACACGCGTGGGAGGGAGAGAAGTCGGTCGATCGCCGACATCGTCAGCGAGTGCCGCGAGTTGGTGAACCGTGGCGTGCGCGAGGTGACGTTGCTTGGTCAGATCGTGACGAGCTACGGCCGCCGTGAGATCGGCGATCGGGACGGCAAGTCGGCGTTCGTGCAGTTGATCGAGGCGGTGCACGGAATAGACGGGCTAGACCGGATTCGCTTCACTTCGCCGCACCCCAAGGGCTACGGAGACGATTTGATCGAGGCTTACGGGCGCTTGGCCAAGCTCTGCGAAAGCGCCCACATTCCGGTGCAGAGTGGCAGCGACGCGATGCTCAAGCGGATGCACCGCGGCTATACGCGCGAGCGTTTTTTGGAGATCGTTCGGAAGCTGCGTGCCATCAGGCCGGGCATCGGCGTCACTACGGACATCATCGTCGGGTTTCCCGGCGAGACGGAGGAGGAGTTTGAGGCGACGATGTCGCTCTGCCGCGAGGTTCAGTTCGACAATGCATTTGTTTTCAAGTACTCCACACGCCGCGATACGCCGGCGGCCGCAATGGAGAATCAACTGCCGAGGGAGTTGATCGAGCAGCGGCACGCGATGGTGCTTGCGGCGATCGATGAGATGGGGACCAGACGATATGAGAGATTTGTTGGCAAAACGATGGAGGTACTCGTCGAGGGGCCAAGCCGCCGCAATGCCGCCCGGATGGAGGGGCGTACGCGGTGTAACAAGATCGTGGTGTTCGAAGGCGGCAATCGGTTCCGCGGAGAGCTGATGGAATTAAAAATCACCCGCAACGGCTCGTTTACCCTTTACGGCGACCCGGCGATCGTGAATTTAAACTGACTCGTGAAAGAACAAACAAAAGAGTCGGCGGCGACGCTACCGCTGTTTGTTTTCCTATTGGCATTTGTCGGCGTGTTTCTTTACATCGGCATCGAGATGACCAATGTGATCAGCCTGGCCAACTTGTCGATTTTACTTGGCGTGTGCCTGGTGACACTCTCGGGCTATAGCTTGGCCAGGCCGGCTGCGGTTGGCCAGGTGATGCGTGCGTTTCCCCGTGCTAACGCGCCCGGCTACGTGTTGATTCTTGCCGCCACTGCTTGGTTTCTCTGGAACATAAAATCTGAGGACATGGCGGACTATCGGGAAATCAAGCATTGGTTTTACATTGGCTTCGGCGCGGTGGGGATCGGCTCTTGCATTTATCTGCGGGATTTTTTGGCGGTGCGCGGCCTGGCTGTTTTCATGCTGCTGTTAGCCAAGCTGATGCTCGACACGCAGCGCCACTACATGCTCGACACGCCGGTGGCGCATATGTGGGAGTGGCGACTGGTGTTCGCCGTTTGGGCGTACATGATCATCGTCATGTCGATGTGGATGGTGATCTCGCCGTGGCGCATGCGTGATATGATCCAGTGGATGCTGGCCAAGCCGCGCTGGCTTGCGGCCAAGGTCTGGTTTCAACTGATATTCGGGATTATGCTGATCGTGCTTGGCCTGACGGTGTTCGACATCCCAGACGCGGCTGCGAACTGAGGGATTGGGATTGGTCGGACGGAGGCAGTCATTTAGCAGACAGCAGCGATTTAACTGTGAAATCAAAAATAGGAATACAACGACCCCACAGCAAGGCGCTTGGCTTGGCAATCACCCTTGCCGGAGTGGCGCTTGGCCAGGCGCAGCAAGTGCCGGTTGACGAGCGCACGCTCTCCAACGGCATGAAACTGCTCATGGTCGAGCGCCACCACTCGCCGGTCATCGCCGGTGGATGGGTGGCGCGCGTTGGCAGTGTCAACGAGCGCCCTGGCATCACCGGCATTGCGCACCTCTTCGAGCACATGATGTTCAAGGGCACGCCGACCATCGGCACGAGCGATGCCAAGCGTGACGCCGAGATCATTGATCAGCAGGAAGTGGTCCGCGATGCCATGCGCCGGGAGGAGGCTAAGATGCGGCTGGCCCTGCGGCGCGGCGAGATCGACGACATTGCCAAGCCGGAAAACAAGACCAAGCGCTACCGCGAACTTGAGGTCGAGTTCAAGGAACTGATCGCCGCGCAGCGCGATGTGCTCGTCAAGAATGAGTTCGACCGCATCTATACCACAGCCGGTGCGTCTGGCATGAATGCCTTCACGTCCAACGATATGACCGGCTACTTCATTACAGTGCCGGCGAACAAGCTCGAGCTTTGGGCGTGGATGGAGTCGGAGCGGCTGTTGAGGCCGGTATTCCGCGAGTTTTACGCCGAGCGAGACGTGGTTTTCGAGGAGCGGCGCATGCGTACCGAGTCCACGCCGCTTGGTAAATTTCAGGAATCTCTCGAGGCGATGTTCTGGGAGTCGCACCCGTACGGCTGGCCAGTGATCGGTTGGCCGTCAGATATCCCTGCCATCACCAAGGCGCAGGCAGACGAGTTTTATGCTCTCCACTATGCGCCTCAAAATATCACTCTAATACTTGTTGGCGACTTTAAGGCCGACGATGCGGCCAAACTCTGCGAGCGCTACTTCGAGCGCATCTCGCGAGGCAAACGGAATCCTCCCGAGGTTGTTACCGAGGAAGTGGCACAGAAAGTTGAGAAGCGAATGAACGCTGAGGCGGAGGCCAATCCGCAGGTGGACATCCTGTGGCATACGCCGGCAGCGGGGCATCCCGACGCCTACGCCTTGGAGGTGCTCGCGGCTGTATTGTCCGGCCGCTCCGGTCGGTTACACAAGGCGCTCGTGCTTGGCGACGAAGTGGCTACGTCGGCCTTCGCCCATCAAATGGAGCGAAAGTATGCCGGTATGTTCAATATCGGCGGTGAGGCGAAGGAGCCGAAAACACCGGGCGACGTCGAGGCGGCGATTTACGCAGAGGTTGAGCGATTGAAGAACGAGCCAGTCTCCGCGCGAGAGTTACAGAAAGTTAAAAATAATTTCGCTGCGATGGCAGTGCGCCGTGCTTCGTCGAACTTTCATCTTCTGGTGCAATTGATTCAGTATGAAGGAGGTGGCGACTGGAAATCGATCAATACAGAAATCCCGAGTATTCTAGAGGTCACGGTGGAGGACATCCGGCGCGTGGCTCAAAAATATCTTACAAAAAAAAATCGCACCGTAGCGACATTCACGCGGAAGGCAGGAGCGAATATACCGGACGACTCTGCGCTGGCCGGGTTGAGTGGCGAACAACAGGCGGTAGTGCGCCGTATCGCCAATCAGATCAAGTCGGAGGTAAACCTCGAGCAACTGCAGGAACAGTTGCAGACGATGGAGGCCCAGCTTGGGCAAGCTGATGGCAAGCAGCAGGGCCTGATGAAAATCATAATGTTGAAAGTGGCTGAGCGAATAGCCGAATTGAGCAAATAATCAAGGAACAACAAAAATGAATTTATCGATGAAGCAAAATATGGCGCTCTGCTTGGTTGGGGTCCTTGGGCTGGCGCTTGGCCAGACGCAGGAGATTCCGGACCGACCGGAGAAGTTGATATTCCCGCCACTAATTTATGATGCTCCAACCCCGGTCGACTACCGTGTGGAGTTGGAATCAGGCGCGGTTGTTTACATTTACCCTGATCGCGAACGGCCGCTGATTGACCTGTCGGTGAACATCCGCGGCGGCAGCTATCTCGATCCGAAAGGCAAGGAGGGCTTGGCTGGCCTAACTGGTTCACTGATGGCACGAGGCGGGATTCCGTCCTCGCCGGCGGACGAACTGGACGAGGAACTGGAGTTTCTCGCTGCAAGGCTTTCGAGCAGTTTTGGGGGTTTAAACGGCAGCGTGAGCCTGAATCTGCTGTCGAAGGACGTCGATCGCGGCTTTGAGATTTTGCGGGCTGTGCTGGCCGCGCCGAGTTTTCAGGAGGACAAACTGGCTCTGCGCAAGATCCAAGCGTTGCAGGGGCTGAAGCAGCGCAACGACGACTCAAAAAACATCGAGTCGAGGGAACGCAACTTCCTCGCGTACGGCGAGGACTTTTGGTTCAACCGTCACACGACGGCCGCGTCGCTGGAGAGAATTCGACGGGAGGATCTTTTGACGTTCCACCACGAGTGGGTGCATCCACGAAACTTCATCGTGTCGATCAGCGGCGACTTCGATCGCGAAGCGATGCTCAAGCGGCTCGATGGAGTGTTCGCCGCCTGGCCGCACCTTGGCAAAAAAACGCCGCCGGTGCCGCAGCAGCGGGAGTACGGCAAGTCGGGAGTCTATATTGTCGATAAGGATGTGAACCAGGGCCGCGTTTCGATCATAATGCCGGGTATCCGCTGGGACGACCCGGACTACTATGCGATCCAGATAATGAACGACGTGCTCGGCGGCGGCGGCTTCACCTCGCGCATCACCAACCGCGTGCGCTCGGATGAGGGCCTGGCCTACTCGGCGCGGTCGGCGTTTCCGGGGGGAGCGCATTACCCAGTGGTGTTCCGCGCCGGGTTCCAGTCCAAGTCGCGTACAGTCGCCTTCGCGACCTCGATCGTGCTTGAGGAGATCGAGCGAATCACACGGGAACCGGTGACCGCGGAGGAATTGCTAACGGCGAAAAAGTCGTTCATCGACACGTTCCCGAACAATTTCGCCTCGGCGTCGCAGGTGGTTTCGGCGTTTGCCCGCGACGAGATGATTGGTCGCTACGCCAAGCAGCCGGATTACTGGGCGAACTACCGCGACAACATCGAGGTGGTGGACATCGCTGCAGTGCAGCGCGTGGCCAAGCGGCGGCTCAAACTTGGCCAAGTGATCATCTTGATTGTCGGTCAAAAAGAGGAGATTCTGAAGGGTCACCCGGATCATCCGGTGAAGTTAGGCCGCTTAGCCAATGGCGGGGTGAAAGAGCTGTCAATGCGCGATCCATTGACGATGCAACCCATGAAGTAGGCCCAAAAACCCTATTTTCCTTGCATCGGCCTGAACCTCTTGTTAACAAAGCCGCACCATGGCAGCAATTGGGCTATTTCAGAAGGGGGATAATATCTTTTACGCCAAGGTCGTCGATGGAGACTTGTACAAGCTCAAGGGCGATATTTTTGGCGCGCCATCCTTCCAAAAGACGCCGATTCCAAAAAAAGGGTTTCGTACGCTCGTTCCGGTTCAGCCCTCGAAGATCATCGCCGTGGGGCTCAACTACGCTGACCACGCCGCTGAGTCCGGCCTCGAGATTCCCAAGTCACCGCTCTTCTGGCTAAAATCCCCCAAGTCAATCCTGCCCGATGGAGGGAAAATTGAAATCCCGTTCGAGAAGCACCGGACCGATTACGAGGCGGAGTTGGCGATTGTGATCGGCCGCACCATACGCAACGTCACGCCGAAGGCGGCCAGCCGCTATATCCTCGGCTACACGGCGGCGCAGGATATCAGCGACCGTACTATCCAGAATTCCGAGAGCCAATGGGCGCGAGCCAAGTCGTTCGACACCTTCACTCCGTTTGGCCCGTACATCGAGACCAAGATCGATCCCGATTGCCTTACGATTCAGTTGTTCAAAAACGGGCAGCTTTGCCAGAACTCCTCCACGGCGCAGATGATCTTCAGTTGCTCGGAGTTGGTCAGCTTCATCTCGACGAACATGACCCTGCTGCCTGGCGACATCATTCTCACCGGCACGCCGTCCGGAATCGGACCGATCGAGTCCGAAGACACGCTCGAGGTGCGTATCCAAGGCTTGGCGCCGCTGGTTAACAGCGTCAAGTAGCCGCTGGGAGTTTTGGTTCGGCTTCCCCTTTTTT
>DBNL01000028.1 GCA_002299785.1 Verrucomicrobia bacterium UBA673 | reverse complement strand
CCTATTTTGCAATTCTTGACAGGTGGCTAAATCTGCCGGAGGTTGACCAAAGAGTTGGTTATGGGAGTTACACCGGCAAAACTTTATGTGGCGGATCTTGGGGAGCGGGCTGTGGTTCGCATAACGGGCCGTGCGAACTGCCTGTCCAGCGTCTCTTTCAAAAGGGTCATCAACAGTCTGATTGAACGAGGCCGCCGGGTTTTCACGTTAGACTTGAGCGACTGCCAACTGATGGACAGCACATTTCTCGGGGTGTTGGTTGGCCTGAACCGCACCCTTGGCCAAGCGGGGCCGGACGGCGGGTTTTCTCTCTACAAACCAACGGAGACGGTTCGCGTCCTGCTCGACAACTTGGGCATCCTTGAGTTGTTCAGCACGGCGGAGTCGCTTGGCCAAGAGGAGGCTGCTGAGCCGGTGGAGGCCGGCGAGGCATCGGACAAAACCGAGTTGACCCACACCAGCCTTGAGGCACACCGGAACCTCATGGACGCTAACCCGGAGAACGAGGCCAAGTTTAAGGAGGTCACCCGTTTTTTGGCGGAGGATCTCAAGCGGCAGGAGGCTGCCGGTTCATCGGACTAAATTTTTAGTCGATGATACTGGCCGACAGCCGGCTGTGTCAGGGTGACGCTCTTGCCGCTTGGCCAACGGATCACCAGTTTATCGACCATCTGATTTTCACCCAAGCCGAAGTGGGCCGTCGCAGGGTGCTGCGAGGTGAACGAGTCACCGGTAATGAGTTGACGCACATCGTTGCGGTTACGGGTGTGCAGTTGAACGGTTGCTCCGTTGGCGGGCAGGTCGGGCTGATTGGGAATATGTAGGCCAACCCAGTTGCCTTTGGTTTGGATCTGGTTTCGCATCACGAACAACCGTTGCTGTCGTGCCTTCGCATCATACTGGACGACGAGCAGATCCGTCCGTCCGTCGACATCCACATCGGCTAGCACCACCGACCGTGCATCGAACTCAAATGCCGTGCTCAAAAGAAATGCCGTGTTGCTGAAGCCGGTGTTGTCGCGGTTCAGGAACAGGTGGTTGTGTTCGAATCCGTTCCACGAATAGTTTGAACCAAGTCCCTGTAGTGTACCGGAGAAAAAGGTATCGAGCGTTTCGTTCGGCTTCGATGTGCCGGTGTACACGTCGTGGCACCAAAAGCGGGTGCAATAGTCGAGGGAGGAGTTGCCGCTCAGGTGGCCGTTGGCGACGTAGAGGTCCATGTCGCCATCGTTGTCGAAGTCCGCCGAACTGCAACCCCACGACCATCCTGTGCGAGCGACATCGCTGCTATAATCTGGCTGGTGGAAGCCGGTCTTGCCGCCGATATATAATCGGTTACCGTAGGTCATTGGCGCACGCATGGCGTCGAGTTTTTCAAAACCTTTTCGACCCAGCCCCAGTTGGTCAAGACGCCGTGCCGTGGTGGAACTCATGCCGACCATGTAGATGTCCAGTGCACCGTCCCCATCAAAGTCGTTCACGGTATGGGACATCCCGAAGCCGTGTCGCTGCTTCACCCACCGGTCTGTCATGTCTGTGAATTCTCCATGGCCGTTGTTGCGGTAAAGATCGATCCCCGAAAAGTCGGAAACAGTGAGCAGGTCAAGATCTTGGTCGCCATCGAGGTCGGCGAACGATGCGCTGTAGGTGCGGCGATTTCGCTTGGCCGAGAGGCCGGCTGCTTCGGTGCCGTCGGTGAACTGCCCCATGCCGTTATTCAGCAACAGCGTGTCAGGATAACCGTCGTTGGCGTCGTAATATGGGGTCGGCATCGAGCCTCGCAGGTATGGCTGTTTCCATTGGCCAACAAAGAGATCGAGATCGCCGTCAAGGTCGATGTCCGCAGCCGTCATCGTGTGCTGATTTTCATATCTGTCCTGAAAACATACGCTCGGTTTTGAGGTGAACTGTCCGCCGGCGCTGCCGGTCCAGAGTCGCAACAGGCCGTCTTCTTTTCCGGTCGAGACGAAGTCCACATGGCCGTCGCCGTTGAAGTCGGAAAGAATCCCCGCCGGCCAAGCGGCATGATGGCATTTCTGAGCATCGGTTCGTGTTGGAACCGGCCGCTGCCCTGATTCCAGTAGACGAGGTTGCACCCGGCAAGGACGATCTCCGGCAGGCCGTCCTGATTCAGATCGTAAACGATAAGTGGGCTCACGCGCGGGTAGAGCTTGGCATCGACTTTTTTTGGGTCGATCTGGAGCAACTCGGTGAACGCAGGCTTCCCGGTGTAGTCGGTGATCGTGGTATTCCGCACTTTGATCGTCCCGGGGATGCGCAGGCCGGAGTTGGTCTTGTGCGGTGTCCATGTAACCTCGAGTTGACCCTTGACGATGGCGCGGCGCTCCTTACTCGTGTTTTCTGAATGGATCTCGAACGAGACCACCGACTGTGGCGCTTGGTCGTTTTTGCCAGGGCGAAACTCGGAGTGGTGCCACTCTGTTTGGATAATCTTCCACCCGGCCGACTTCAGTTCGTTCAACTGCGCCAGATAACCTGGATGATCAAGCGGGATCGTTTCACCATCGAGCGAAGCCTGCCGGATACCGGGCATGCCCAAGGGAAGCGGCTCCCACTCAGAGGGCAGAAGTAACTCCAGCCGGAGGAAGGGAAATTGACGCAGGACCTCAAACGGCTCTGTCGAGCGAAGCCGATCCCACAGCGCGACAAAGGTGCTCTCGTAAGCTTGGGCATCGACCTCGTGTCGAAAAACCGTTTGGTCGAATCGAACTTGCTCGTTGGCTAATATTTGGAGCGCTGCTTGGCCCGGAGCCGCAACCATCTTGGTTTCCATCAGTTCCGGTTGAGGTGCCGCCGCCGAGGCCGCCTGTTCATTGGACTGTTCGGCCGGACTACAGCCAAGCAGGTAGATGCAGCCAAGCAGAACCGAGAAATAAATCGATTCCACTGCGTTGGATCGGTTTGGGTGGTTAAGTTGCATTGGCGAGGGAAGCTACAGGGGCTATTCAATCCGGACAATCTCGAAAGATTTCCAGAACTCCACCCGTATTAGGCTAGGCGCAGTGGCTACACCGGCTTGATAGATGGGTCTGGTATTGGGGAGTTGGCGGATTGTGCGTAGGTCAGTGCGATGGCAAGTGCGTCGGCGGCGTCCGGTTCCGGCATCTCGGGCAAGGCGAGGCGGGTTTGCACCATCTTGGCGACGGCCTCCTTCTGGGCTGCGCCGTAGCCTACGATGGCTTGCTTGACCTTGCGCGGCGCGATCTCGAAGACGTCCAACCCGGCCTTGGCCAAGGCGGCTAAGGCAGCCCCGCGTGCCTGGCCCATGACAAGTGCGGTACGGATGTTTTGCGCGAAGAATAGGCCCTCAACAGCAGCAATGTTGGGCTTGGTCTTTTGGAGAATATCCTCGAGCGTTTCTGTGATCTCCCTCAGGCAGCGGGAGAGTTGCCAATTTGCGGGGCAGCGAATGGTACCTTGGCTGAGGGTGGCTGGTGTGGCTTGGCCGTTGTCGATGACGCCGAAGCCGGTTCCGCGCAGCGAGGGGTCGATACCGAGGATGATTTGTGGGCAGGTTGAGGCTGGCTTGGTGTGTGCAGTCTGGGCATCGGCGCTGCCGCTGGCTAGCCGCTGCTGCATGGCGGCGAGTTGTTGCGACGAGATACCCACTCGCTGTGCAATAAAACCCCCCGGCCCGAATGTCGAGGCTGGGTGGGGTTAAAAGTGAAGTCGCCGCCGGTCAGTTGTCGTAGTTGACACCCTGATCAATCCAAGCTCGCATTAGGCCAATTTGTTCTCTGTTTAGCTTCGGATAATCTTTTTTGCCTTCCGGCGGCATCTCGTAGTCTACTACCTGATAGTTCATATAGTAGATCAGGGGACTCTTTTCACTTTTGCCGGGGATGATTGCCACGCCCTCGTAACCGCCCTTGAGCGCCAATTCGCGGGTGTCGATGCGGAACTTGCCCTTGGGCCGCTTCTTTGGCCCGTGACAATTGAGGCACGATTTTTCAATCAACGGCTTGATGTCCTTCTTGTAACTGAC
>DBNL01000120.1:6710-8541 GCA_002299785.1 Verrucomicrobia bacterium UBA673 | reverse complement strand
CCAGACGGGCCATGACCTGCCGGGGCAGGATGATTGAAGTCGCCGCCACGACGGTGGCGCGAAAGAAGTCACGTCTTGTTGTGATCAATTTTTTCATTTTTATTTATTCAGTTCTTTAAGTGTAATTTTCCTGAGACATTTTATATTCGTTCAATTTGATCGAAAATAGCTTAATTTAGATTGTCCAAAAGTTCTACCATTAACTTGCCCATCGCTTCGCCGACATTCATATAGGTCTCGGCATTCCCGCTGTAGTGGCCGCCTGAACTGCCGCCCTTGGACAGCGGATGGCTGTAAACGGTGGCGACGTTGCCCTTGAACTCGGGGTACTTGCCAGACTTGCCGTCGACCGCGAACATAGCATCAAGAATTTTCCCGCCACCGTCGGTGGCGCCTTTCTTGGTTTGGCCAAGGGAGGCACAGACGAATTTCGCATTGGGTGCGTTAAAGTCCTTGCGCAGCGTCTTGATGAGATGAACCAGATTCTTCTCGTACCGGCTGGAAAGCGCGGCACTGCGACTGTCCCGATCGCCCTGCCACCATAAAAAGCCAGCGACCTCATATTTCTTGGCCCCGGGATAATACTTGTCTAGTTCCGAGAGAACCTTCTTTGCCCGAGCAATATCACCGTCATATTGCATGCCAGCGTACCATTTAATCTTATTAGGCTTGGTACCCTTTACCCACTTTTCAGGTGTGCCCTTGTACCCGGGATGAACCCATGTAACGCCCTTGGCATCGGTGAACTCAAAACCTTCGCCTCCCGGCGGCAACAGATCCCAGCCCAGGGCACGGTTGCCGATGCAACTCTTCAGAATCAGAACCGGCGCGTCGACGGCGTTGCCTATGTGGTGGCCGATGCCAAACTCCGGGCCTATCTTTCCGCCCTTGATGGTCATCCACTCGTTATTGAAACCCCTCATGCCACCAGTCCCGCTACCCATCACCCGTACGTTCCGAACATCCATGCGCACGGTCCAGTTCCCCGCCTTATCTATAAGGTATGGGTATAATTTTTTCTCCTCTACCGCGTGCTTCAAGGTCCCGTCCTTATCACCTGAAACCTTGCCGGCACCCAGCATATTGGACTGTCCCAATAGAATATATACCTGAACGGGCTTACTCATATCCGCCGGTTTACCATCCGGATCGAGCAAAGGTTTGTCCTTAGCCGATACCGACAGGGTTAGGCCCGCCAGCAAACTAGTGGCCGTGAGAGTTTGGATAAGTTTATTTTTTAGTTTCATCTTATTCCTTGGGATTTCGAAGGTTTGAGAAAACATTACCCGTTGGCTTGGTCGGCAGAGTCATCTGCCATTGCTCGAGTGCTTTAGTTAATTCCTTTACCACCTTGGGATGTCTCTCCTTGAGATCATTCTTTTCAAGCGGATCAGTAACCAGATCGTAAAGCTCCACATAACCGGCATCCCGATTAGCAACCAGTTTCCAGTTTTTACTTACCACCGCATAGGACACCCAATGGTCCGGCTTGGTTTTGCGAGCCGGCCAGGGGGCAATCGTCTTCCAGAAAAGCGGTTTTTCACGCAGCACTTTCCCATTTCCTTGCAAAGTCTCCACCTGACTGACTCCATCAGGCCGGTAGGAAGCCGGTAACTTTACCCCTGCAATTTCACAAAAGGTGGGCAGTAAATCCACCGCTGAAAAAATGGAGGTCTTATCCACCTTACCCGCGGCAATCTTACTGGGCCAACGGGCAATAAAAGGCACCCCTACCCCCCCTTCAAAGAGGGCGGCCTTGTATCCCTTGCGCCCTCCGGTAATGCCCTTGGCTGCTGCTATTCCATAGCCAAGCCCTGTTGCGGAATCATAA
>DBNL01000120.1:0-6312 GCA_002299785.1 Verrucomicrobia bacterium UBA673 | reverse complement strand
TCCTTGGCCAGATTCAACCGATCCAAGGCCTCGAGCAATTGGCCTATCCTCAAGTCGGCATGAAAAAGAGTCGCCGCATAGATCGCATCTTTCTCTCCGAGCTCTGCAAAGCGCTTCTGCAATTTGGGATCAACGTGAAAGGGAGTGTGTGGCTCATGAATCCAGAGGTTGATAAAGAAGGGTTTATCCGCCTTATGGCTTTTCTCAATGAAAGGAATGGCGCTCTTGACGTCATCATGCACGTACATCTGGGGCCCGGAACAATTGAAGGCTCCATATTCATCAAACCCATATTCACTAGGAAAAGGTGCATCAGGGATCATGTCATTGGCCAAGTGCCATTTACCAAAGTGGGCAGTCGTGTAGCCTGCACTTTTAAGGAAGCGTGACAAAAGCGGGGCCTTGGGGTCTAGCCAATCGGGCATGTTACGCCTAGCATTACTGGGCACCCAGGCGAAGTGCCCGTCAATATTGTAGCGTGCGGGAAAATGCCCGGTCATGATCGCAGTGCGACTGGGGGAACACACGCCACTGGCAGTGGTAAACCGGTGAAAGTCAGTTCCTTCCTTTGCCAGACGATCAATATTGGGGGTTTTCACATAAGGATGCCCGTGGCAACTGAGATCGCCCCATCCCCAGTCATCTGCAAAGATAAAGAGTATATTGGTTGGCGAGTCATTCGCAGAAGCCTGCGGAGCAAGCCCAATAATAAGCAGCGCAATAAATGATATTATTCTATCCATAAGACTCTGGTCCCAAGCGGCTACTAGGGTAACGCTTGAAACATTTTATTAATGGTCAGCTGTTTGCCATCTAGCTTGATCTGAAGATCAAAGAACCCTGAACCCGCATTTTTATGAGGGAACCGACGGAGATCGTATCCCCCGCTTCCGGAACCCGTTGGGATTACTCCAGTCGATCTGATTCAAGCTCTTCCCATTAACCCTCGGCCCATGATTGTACTCCCCGACCAAAAAAAGGCCCAGAATAGATTCACACTATTCAATGCTGATTCCCTGCAGCGAACCAGCCCGATATTCCTTTTTATCCACCTTGAGAATGGTTTGTTTTTGCGTGCTGGGTTTACCGGCCCAAAAGTCACCCATCTGAAGGTCACCTTTCCTTGGGGCTGAACCCGGATGGAACCATTTATTGTAGGTCACAACACTCCACGTCCCTTGAACTGCTCGGCTCCCATGACGCGTATCCCGCGCGCAGCTGTTTGGCACACATTATAGGTGCAGATTTTTTCGATTTTGTTCATCCCGCGTTTCTGCGCCAGAGCTATGACTACTTTTTCCTGTTTTTTGGAAAGCACATCACGTTTCACGTACTCTCTCTCAAACCCATAAGAAGAAACTGTGAAAGTTAATATAGAGATGGCTAACAATATTTTTTCTTGGCTCCTTTCTTGATCTCAATGGCGTTGGGCAGGAGAAGCTCGTAGCCGCTTTTGCTTTCTTATTTTTCAACAAGTATATTCTCGCCGTATCCCACTTCTTGAGAATCGGATCGGGCCCCCTGCATATCAAGCACGGGTAGAATAAAGGTTAAGGCTTCTAGGCCTCAACTAATATTCCCTCATTCAAAATCTTCTGCTTCAGCGCAGCCGGGTGGATTGCAGTGCGGCAGCGAAGTGAGTGGTGAACTCGTCGAGGTCAGCTTCGGTGTGAGCGAGGGAGAGGTAAAGCTTCGTGCCCATTGGATTGAGGAATACGCCTCGTCTGAGCAGTTCAAACATCACAGCTCGGCCGCGTTTGCGATCGGCGGCGAGCCAGTCACGATGGCTTTGCACCGGACGATCAAGGAACACCGACTGCGCCAACGGCCCGTCGCCGAGTACCTGCGCGGTCTCGCCCACCTGAGCAAGCGCCTGACCAAGCTGCTCACGCAACTGACGCCCCATCTCGTGCAACCGATCATAAACGCCAGGCTCGCTAAACACGTCGATGGTGGCCAAAGCCGCTGCCGAGGAGACCGGGTTGCCGCCGGTCGTCGAGGCGGACCACGCGTAATTCGGCCCAGGCAACCGCTGTTCGTTCACTGCCTCCATAACGTCGGCACGCCCGCCAAAAACGCCAATTGGGAAGCTGCCGCCCAGCCCCTTGCCGTAGGCCACGAGGTCGGGCGACACACCGTAATATTCCTGTGCACCACCGAGAGCCAGGCGGAAGCCGGTGACCACTTCGTCGAACACCAGCACGATCCCCAGCTTGGCCGTGACCTCGCGCAGTCCCTGTAAAAAACCGTCCACCGGCGGGATGCAGCGATGCAGCGGCTCGACGATCACGGCGGCCAGATCGGCGGCGTGGTCGGTGAGGATCTGCTCCGTCGCCGCGAGGTCGTTGTACGGCGCGACCAGCACATCGCGCTCGACCCACGGCGCGCCCGTGCCAGCCGGATCGGGCCGCGGCAACTCGGGTGGGTCGCTGCCGACAAGGCTCGTCACACCCTCCGGATGTTGCCCGTGATACGCACCCTCGAATTTCAAAATCTTCGCCCGCCCGGTCGCCGCCCGCGCCGCCCGTAAACACAGCATTGTCGCCTCGGTGCCACTAGCAACAAAGCGGATGCGCTCAACGCACGGACTGAGGTCAGCGATGCGCTCAGCCAACTCGACCATCGGCCGGTTGACAGCGGCGAAATTAGCGCCCTTGGAAGCTGCGGCTGCGGCTGCCTCAAGCACTTTAGGATGCGCGTGGCCCACGAGCGCCGCGCCCCATGCCATTGTCATGTCGAGATACTCGCGACCCCCAGTGTCCCAAACACGACTGCCATGCCCTCGCTCCAGCACCGGCGCCTCGCCTTCCGGGATACCGTACTCGCCGTTCGAGCCACCGGGGAAAAATTGAAGCGCGCGATCACCAAAGTTCTCTGATGATTTCATCGGCACAGAGTATCAGAGGCCGAGCCGCTTGGCCAAGTTTTCGGCGACGTCCTCAACCACAGCACCAGAGCCGCACGACTTGACCCCGTCGGTCATCATTGTCAGGCAGAACGGGCAACCCACGGCAACGGTTTTCGCCCCGGTCTCGATCGCCTCTTTCGCACGCAGCACAGACACCCGCTGATCCGGTTCCTCTTCCATCCACATGCGCCCGCCACCCGCGCCGCAGCAGAAGGTTTTTTCGCGCCGCCGCTCCATCTCGCTCACACCATCGCCCAGCAGGTCGCGCGGCGACTGATGCACGCCGTTGACACGCGCGAGGTAACACGGGTCATGGTAGGTCACCGAGCCATTGCGTTCGGGCGCGGTAAGTTTGCCGTTGTCGATCAACTGCTGCAAAAACTCTGTGTGATGCACGACCTCAAATTGGTCGCCAAACTGGGGGTAGTCATGCGTTAGCGAATTCATGCAGTGCGGACATTGGGTCAGGATTTTGCGCACGCCGTGCTGCTTCAGAGTCGAATGGTTTTTCTCGGCCAATTCCTGAAACAAAAACTCGTCGCCAAGCCGGCGGGCCGAGTCGCCTGTGCAACATTCGTTCGGGCCAAGCACGGCAAAGTTCACACCAGCCTTGATCATCAGCTTGGCGATTGCTCTGGTGACTTTCTGTGCGCGGCGGTCGAACGACCCGGCACAGCCGACCCACCACAGGATTTCAAAGTCGGGATGGTCACTGGCCAACGGCACGTCTAGCCCGTCCGCCCACGCCAGACGCTCGGCCTGTGGGAACCCCCACGGATTGCCATTGGTTTGCATCTGACGCATCGAGTTGGCGGCAGAACCGGCCAGTGACCCCTCGGCGGCTCGATCTCGGCGCAGGTCAAACAACAATCCCAGCGGATCGACCCGCACCGGGCAGGCGGTCACGCAGGCGTTGCACGAGGTGCATGCCCAGACGGTCTCGGCCTGAATCGTGTCACCGTGCAGCCCAACCGATTCGCCGTTGGCGGTCGACTGCATCAACCCCTTCAAATCCTGCACGACCGCCTTGGGCGAGAGCGGCTTTCCGGAGGCGAACGCCGGGCAGGCGTCATCGCAGCGGCCGCACTCCATGCAGGAATCGAGGCTCAACAGTTGCTGCTGGTCGAGGTGCGCGATCTCCGAGACGCCGACCACTCCGGTTTCCTCGACCTCCTCGATCGAGATGGGCTTCAGTTGACCAAGCGATGGCGTGGAGAAAAACAAGTTCGCTGGGCCAGTGATAAAATGAAGCAGCCGAGTAAACGGAATCATCGCGAAGAAACCAAACACCATCAACGAGTGCACCCACCAAACGACCAAGTGCGCCGAGCGGCTGGTCGGCTCGCTCATCTCGCCGAAAAGCTTGGCCAAGCTGGCGCCAACAGGCGAACACCACAGCGCCAACCCTTCCGGCTGATCCCAAACAATACGCAGCCCCTCGACGAAGTAGCCCGTGACGCCGATGCCGAGAAACAGGTAGAGAGCCGTCCAATCGCTCGCACGATGCCCGACGTTGCTTGGCCGCCGCATCCGACGCCACAGGAACAAACTGATGCCGATGATGAACAGCAGACCAAACACATCGAGCGCCCCCTCGTAAATCACGTAATACCAGCCATGATGAAAATGAAGTTTTTCAGATATCTTGCCTGCAAGGTAGTCGATCTCCAGCAGCGTCGTGCCTAGAAACAGTACCATAAACCCGGCGAACATCATGATGTGCGCCCAACTGGCCAGGCCACGGCCACGGACCCGTTTTTGTCCGAGACCCTCTTTCAGCAGTCGACCGAGGCGCGGCTTTAATCGCGTAAAATTGCCGAGCAGGATTTCCTTGATGGCGACCGGCCTGCCCTGCCGCCAAAGTTTCCAACGCCGCCAAACGCCCCAGCAAAACACCAGCATTGACGCCGCGGCTATCACGTAAAAAGCAATGACCGACGACGGCGGAATATTGCCGAACGTCTCTCGCGTCAATTGAACCGCCGGATCGTCCATCACATTTTCACTCGTTCAGATTTCGGATCGTAGGCCGGTTGCATTGACAGTTTGGCCGGCACTCGTTCACAGGCCACTTCCAGTTCGTAGTCGCCGCTGAGTAAAAAGTCACGATCCACCCCGCCGGCATTTCGCACGTAACCGATGCCAAGTCCTTGGCCGACGGTATGCCCAAAGCCGCCGCTGGTCAGCCAGCCAACGCGCTTGCCGCTGCGATAAATTGTCTCGCGACCCAACAGCACCACCTCGGGATCGTCGACAGTAAAAAACACCAGTCGCTTGGCTAAACCGTCGGCTTTTTGCTTCTCGAGCGCCTCGCGACCGAGGAACGGCGTGTCTGTTTTCAGCTTGGCCGCCCAGCCGAGCCCGGCCTCAAGCGGCGTATGGTCGGGCGTCACGTCGGCGCCCCAGATCCGGTAGCCCTTCTCCAATCGCAAACTGTCGATGGCGCGATAGCCGGCGTTTGCGATGCCATTCAACTGGCCAAGCTCCATCAGTCGATCGTAAACCGCTCCGGCCGACTCGCTCGGTATATGCAGTTCCCAACCCAACTCGCCGACAAAAGTTACGCGCATGGCCCGCACCGTCGCCCCGGCGATCTGTAGTTCACGCGAGGTCGCGAATGGGAATACGTCGCTCGACAGATCGGCGTCGGTGGCCTGCGTGAGCACCTCGCGTGCGAGCGGACCCATCAGCCCCAGCACCGCAGTCGCCATCGAGACGTCCGTCAACACCACATCGCTCCCATCGGGAATGTTGCGTTCGATCCAGTTGAAATCACGCGTAGCCGAGCCGGTGCCAGTAACGATGTAAAATTGATCTGCGTCCAGACGACAAACGGTAAGGTCAGCCTCGATCCCTCCGCATTGGTTGCAAAGCTGCGTGTAAACCAAGCGGCCCGGTGGAACGGCGATATCGTTGGCGCAGATCCACGACAGCGCCTTCTCAGCTCCCGGGCCAGCGAGTAGATATTTGGCGAACGACGACTCGTCGAAGAGCGACACCGCCTCCCGCGTATGCCGGTGTTCGCTCGCCACGTGTTCGAACCAGTTCGCGCGGCCGTAGCTTGGCTCGTCCATCGGCTTGACACCGTCCGGCGCGAACCAGTTCGGCCGCTCCCACCCGAACTTGCTACCGAAACAGCCGCCACCTGACTTAAGTCGCTCGTAAAGTGGTGACATCTTCAGCGGCCGGCCAGACTCGTGTTCCTCGCTTGGCCAAGCCATGGTGTAATGCTTGCCGGTGGCCTCGATCGTGCGCTCGATGAGGAACTTCGTGTCACGGTGATACTCGCCGAAACGCCGGATATCCACCGGCCACAAATCCATCGACGGCTCGCCGCCGACAATCCACTCCGCCAACGCTCGCCCGGCACCGCCATTGGCCGCGATGCCGTACGCGTTGAAGCC
>DBNL01000033.1 GCA_002299785.1 Verrucomicrobia bacterium UBA673 | reverse complement strand
GCAATAGCGTTATCGTACCACTCATGATCTTTCCAGTAATCCACACCGCCGCTCGCCATGACCGAACTCGGTTTAGCATTGTCAAGGAACCAGCTGTAAACATCGATTTGATGCGATCCAAGATCGACAATGGGCCCCCCGCCCAGCCCCTTGTACCATCGCCAATTCCTGAACTGGGACATATTGTCGAAGCCAAATTTCTTGAGAGTTTCCTTTGGGATATCTGTGCCTTCCGGCCAACCTAGGTCAACACATCCCGCTCGGCTACGATGCCACTGACCGGAGATGTTCGTAATCCGGTTCAGCAAGTTTGCTTCCTTGAGAATATTATCATTACAATAAATGTAACGTGGATTGCTTCGGCGTTGATGGCCAATCTGAAGTAACTTACCCGCCTTGCGCCCAGCCAGAACCATGTTCTTCGCTGACTCCAGACTGTTCGACATTTCCTTTTCGCAGTAGACATGAAGGCCTTTTTCAAAGCAGGCGATGGTGTGCTCTGCATGCCAAAAATCCGGAGTGGCGACCAACACCGCATCCAGATCCTTCTCCTTCTCAAGCATTTCCTGATAATCGACATAAGCCGTTCCTTTATGGCCGAGCCTGGCGTAGGCTTTAAGGGTACGGGATACACGGCGGAGATTGCCCTTTTCCCAGATGTCACAAACTGCACGAAATTTAACACCCGAATTTCTACCGAGCTTTAAGATAGCGTTCATGAGCACCTGCCCCTGAGCACCAGCACCCAGCAACGCGATGTTTATGTCCTTTTTGCCACCATTTTGGCCAAGCGCGCTGTTCGCGATCATCAGTCCGGCACCAGCCGCAGCTGATGAGCTAATGAAGTTTCTTCGATCAATTTGATTATTCATTTTTTAAAGAAAAGCAATTAACTCTAACTCAATTAATATAGCAACTATACCTCAAAATCCCAACTCTATCTCATCTAATTCGCCAAAGCACCTAACGGTTTGACTGGAGAATCCTACGCTGTCCGCGTGAGGCATGATTATCGCTGCAGTTTTGGCGTTCGCCAAGCAATATTCGTTGATTTCTTCATCCGAGAGCATCATGAACGCCGTGGATGAGGCATCCGCCGCGATAGCATCCGGAGCAACGGACCAAGCCGCCAAACGGCCCTTAACTGCCCCGACATCGACTGATCGAGGATCAATAATGTGTTGACCTTTCTGCCTACCAGATCCGCTGACTGCGCCCTCCTTTAGCTCGAACCGCGCTAAAACTTTGTTTGGGTTTTCTGGATTTCGCAGCTTCATCGGCCAACCGCTCATGCCTTCAGGCACCGAAACGCTGAGAACCGAACTGGCTCCGGCCAGCACCAGGGCTTGGCCAAGACTCCATTCGCGAAGAATTTCCGCGACTTTCTCCGCTGCGTAACCCTTGCCAATGCCCCCAAGGTCGAACTGCAGCCCTTCCGTCAGAACCTTGGCACAAAAACCATCCTCATCTAATTCCAGATGATTCAATCCTGTCAGCGCATGAGCATGCTGGATTTCCGTCGGGCTAGGCTGGCGCAAAGTGCGATCCTCATGAAGCCAACAGTCATACAACGCACCTATACTAATATCGAACGCACCGCCGGTTTTTCCAAACATCTCCTTCGCCCGGCACAGACAGTCGAAAGAATCCATCCCCAACGTCACCGATTGACCGAGCTTGGCGGCGTTCAGCCGTGAAATATCACTATTAGAAAGGAACCTGCTCATCTCCAACTCGAGTCGATCGACCTCCGCAAAGGCCGCCTGCGCCCCCTGCCGGGCGTAGTCCCCGTCCTCCCCCACAATGTACAACTCGAACACCGTGGCCATCGCCTCATGTAGGAAATGATGGGCGTCCGCGATGGAACGCGCTCCCACATCAACAACTCGATCACTCTGTGGTTTCATGATTCTACAAACACCCTCACTTGTCAGCCGACCTCGCCTCCGCCTTGGCACGCTCATGGCGATCCCAGAGTGACTTGGACACAAACCCACGAATCTCCACCTCCGGGCGCAATTCCATTTTGATCTCCCTGCCATTTTCGTCAAAAAGGTGCATATAGAGTTCCTTCTGCCCGGGTGGTGGCAACTCGTACAACTTCCTCATGAGCGCCTCCTCCAAGGGCGGCTGTATCAAGATAATCGAGGCAGACTTGCCATCGTCCGCCACCCCGCTGCCGTACTCCACCTGATAGTCGCGCAGATACCAAGGCAACGGCCAATAGTCATCGTCCGGACAAATGATTTGAATCGGCGTGTCCCGCCCATCCTCATTAGACTCCGCCATCTCCTTGACGCGATCGGCAATATCGAAAATGTCCGACCCAGTGTGACCGTATACGTAGGGATTGCGACTGTCGGCGTTATATTCATTGTTGGCAGCATTGGATTGCCAAGCCAAATGCCAAGTGCCAACGCATAGTAACAAACCAAGCGCGACCTTGGAAATCTTCGGCTTAAATCGTAACAAACCAGCAGCCCCGACCCCGGCCAGCAGGATGATTCCGTGATAAAAATTTAGCAGGCACCACGGTGTTTTGTACGGAATCAACGAGTAAACAACCGTCATCAAAATCGTGTAAAGAGCGATAAAACGAAGCAACCCGGCATTGGATCCCCCTAACGATCCCCTAACCACAAACCCCAACCCGACCAATGCCAGCAGGAGAATTAGCAACTCACTGAAAACCGGCCCATCGGCGAATTGGTAATGGCCCAGCAGCCCAAGATAGTAATGCCATGGATGCTCATGCACACCTGTTTGGCCCGCGCGGTCAAGGTACGTCGAATAGGTGAGGACAGAATCCAACACTCCTTTTGCGTTGCTGAAAAATGACGAAAAGAACGTCACCGTAACCGCCGCCGCCGCCAGAAGCGTCATAGCGCAATGCACCAGCCTAACTCGTTTAATGTCGTTGACCCACTGCCCTCCCCGTCGCCGGGCGCACAGCATGACCAACACCGCGCCGCCCATCGCTCCAAGGGCAATAACGAAGGTTTCCTTCGTGGCATGCATCAACCCAAGACACACACCTGCTAGTAAAGCCCATAAAATGCCGGGGCGTTTGAGGTAGCGGTAACAGCAAACGATTGCGCCAGCGGTGAAGCAGACCAACAGCATCTCGTGAATGAAGTAGCGGCTGTAAAAAACCATGGCCGGCGACACGGCCATGAACAGCGAGGCAAAGACCGCCGCCACCCGCCCCAAGCCATCCCCGAGCGGTAGCAACAACAAAACAAGCAGCGTCCCAAAGACGACCGGCACAACCCGGAGGATCGCTTCCTGCAACTCGACAAAACTCCCGACGCCACCAAGCCAAGATGGGATGAGTGTCAGGTAGTTGAGCGTCGGGCCGTGGTACTCGTGCGGATCGTATTTGTAGCCCCTGCCCTCGATAGTTTCGCCGAGTTTAACCGCGTTGACCGCTTCGTCGCCGTGCATGGGACGCTCCGCCAAATCCGGCAGACGAAACGCCGCCGCCGCCGCCGTGATGAGCAGGATAAGCAGGATGAAAATGGGGCGACTCATTGGATTGACTGAACACACATCAACCCCGCGACCCCACACAGGCTATTCGCCGGACGTTACAGGGGACACCGCACGGCAGCCGAATTGAAACAGCAGGAAAGAGACCGTCCTATTTCCCGTACACTTCCACCTCGATATAATGGTTCAGGTCGCTCGCGTTGTTACCGCCGCTGTAAAGGCGCACATAACGGCCACGTACACCCTTCGCGTCGAGTAGCCGACCCTCGGAAGTCTCGACGTAATGGTTGTCCTTGCCGACACCCTGCTCAGCGGAGTTGTCGTGGTCGTTGTTGTAAATAGTGGTCGACTTTTTGAACTCCGGATCGTTCGAGACCTGCACGATGACATCAAAATAAACCCGGGCCTGCTTGTGGTAATGCCAGAACACCATTGCATAAATGTCGTACTCGGCCTCGAGGTCAATGGTGATCTGCTGCGTGAACGGGCCAAGCTCCACGTAGCTGCCGTCCGCCGCCTCCCGGTCTCCGTCGGTGATCATTTTTAACTCGCCCATGATCGGCTCCTCGTCGCTGCCGCTGATCTTCTTGCCCAGCGCGAGGTTCTTCACACCCTTCGGCGCAAACATCGGCGGACGCGGCTTTCCGAGCGGCTTCTCGAGCTGCTTCACCCCCTTTATATTCTGCGGTGTGCCGACAAACATCGGCTTAGGCAGCTTGAGAGGCAGCGCCGCCATACCAGCCGGGGCCTTGATTCCAGTTTCCCCAGCCATGCTGGTTACCGGAAGCATACTCAGCAGAAGAAACAACACCAACGCGCAGCAAACCTGCGCCTTCGACTTCAAATCAGTTTTTACCATTTGGTTTTTTTTTATGATCACAGTCCCGCCAATAGATACGCGGCTAGGGGCATTTTCATTCAGTAATTGCTTCACTGTCAAGCTCCGAGCAGCGGAAACGGCTTTCTCATGAGCCGTTGTCCGGCAGTCATCCAGTAAACCCGTGAAATCCGTTTCCAATTTTATCTCTACGTCTATTGCTCTTTCCAGCTTTTACCACCTTGACTCCGGAAGAACTCAGCCATGTCCTCTGCACCGAGCTGGACGGCCCAGTCCAGCGGGGTTTGGCCGTTCTCACGTTTTGCGTTCACCACCGCTCCATTGGCAATCAGCAACCCGGCGATCTCCCTGTGTCCCCAGTACACCGTCGAATGCAAGGGCGTCTCTCCACGGCGTTTGGCCGCATTCACATCGGCACCGGCACCGATGAGCAGCCGGACGATTGCTGTATGCCCGTGGAACGCCGCCTGGTGCAGCGCAGTCAACCCGGTGATGCCGCCCCCGGCGTTCACATCCGTCCCGGCGACCAGGTGCCGCCGGACAACCTCGACTCGACCCAGCTCGGCAGCTTCCCAAATCGCAAGTGATGGCGGAGGTGGCACAGTGGCACAACCGGCAAGCCAAGCGGCGGCGAGCAGCGTTGGGGAAATCAGTTTCACAAAAACATCGTGTCGCTTAGTCAAGCGCTTGGGTGCGGTCATTCGGCGTGGCAGCACGACTTGTCGTGCTTGGCCAAGCGCCAGTAATTATAGGGCCAAGGCGCGAGAAAACAGGCCAACCACATGTTGCCGATGCTGCAGCCAATCAAGTACCAAAGCGTGTTTAGGGCCGAGCGGCGCCAAAGTTGTACGACTTTCCACTTCATAATTAATTGACAGCAACAAGGGGTGCACCCTCTTCCCCCGACGACTGGGCGATTACCTCCTCGATCCACCCGGGCAAACGGTCAATGGTTTCGCCAAGCAACGCGCTGCACTCCTCATCCGACAAGGCGCAGCTGCCTTGGACACCATTGACGAAGCCGCTCCAGATTTGCCTGCCAAACTGCAACAACCCCTCCCGAACCGGCACCGAGTGGATCGACAGAAACATGCCAAACACAATCGGGTTCCATCCACTCGCCTCACCGGACACCACGCATTTGCGGAAGCGCTGCATCATGCGCTGATCGTACATCGGCTTAAGCAGACGCAACTGCTCGCGCCCGACCAACTGGCTCGCCCGGGCAAACGGCATAAGCGAAACGTTGGCCGACAACTCGGCGTCCAGTTCCAGCAGCTCCCGAAACTGTCCTCGGTTGGTAAACCAGTAAGCCGACTGCACCGCCGGCAACTCGATCGGCCGCAGAATGTCCCTCTCGTACCGTTCAAGAAACAATCGCAGCCCGCGCAGGTCGCTCACCGTCTCGATATCGAACGGCTGCGGGTTTGTCTCGTTGTTGAATGGCGTGTTGCTCATCAGTCAAGCTACGCTACGACGAACCATTCCGGAGTCGCGAGAGAAAAAGTTTAGGCCACTGAATGCTTTCTGCTTGTTTTCCACGCAATCATTCGTGAGCCCAAGAGAAACCCACTCGCCCCTTCACCGTCAATTGGATAGTCTCCCGCCAGTCATGCGGGCAGTCATCCAGCGGGCGAGCGAGGCATCCGTCACCATCAACGGCCAGGTGCGCGGCGGTATCGACCTTGGCTTCGTCGTGCTCCTTGGTATCGAGGATGCCGACACCACCTCCGACATCGAGTGGCTCTGCGGCAAGATCGCCCGACTGCGCGTCTTCAACGACGACGACGGACTGATGAACAGCTCCCTCGCCGAAGTTGGCGGTGGAGTGCTGGTCATCAGCCAGTTCACCCTTCACGCCAGCACAAAAAAAGGCAACCGCCCCTCCTTCAATCGCGCCGCAAAGCCGGAGGTCGCCATCCCGTTGTACGAACAATTCATCGCCACGCTGGAAAGCGAACTTGGCCAAGCGGTGCAGGTCGGTGAGTTCGGCGCGGACATGAAAGTTGCCCTCATCAACGACGGCCCCGTCACCCTCACCATCGATACCATGAATCGCGAGTGAGCGTTTCTTTTTAGCGCTGATGGTATCCATTTGTAGTTCTGTTTTTTATTCGCATATTTCGTAGATTAGCGCAGATTTTTTCTATCTGCGGATAACTTCGATTGGTCAAGCGCGGGCTTTTCTCTTTAAGCGACAGGCTGTAGTTTCCCGGCTCTTTAGATTCTCATGAAAACTCTTACGACTTCGATTGTCGCGCTGGCGTTGGTTGCCGGTGCGTTCGCCCAAGGCAAGGAACAGCCGCTTTGGCCAAACGGCACGCCAGGCGCCAAGGGCAACTCACCCCGCGACATCCCTACACTGACGCCGTTCCTTGCCCCAGCCGGCAATAACTCCGGCTCGGCGATTGTCATCTGTCCCGGCGGCGGTTACGGCGGACTAGCCGCGCACGAGGGCGCGACTTACGCGCAGTTCCTGCAACAGTACGGAATCAGCGGGTTTGTGCTTAAATACAGGCTTGGCTCGGCCGGTTACCGGCACCCGGTCATGCTGAGCGACGCGGCCCGCGCTCTGCGAACCGTCCGCGCCAATGCGAAGCGCTGGAACATCGATCCGGACAAGATCGGCATCATGGGTTCCTCTGCTGGCGGACATCTGGCCTCGACGCTCCTGACTCATTACGACTCCGCCAACCCGCAGTCCGCCGACCCAATCGAGCGCGTCAGTTCGCGGCCAAGCTTGGGCGTCCTCTGTTACCCGGTAATATCGATGGGCGAGTTCACGCACCGCGGCTCCAAGCGCAATCTGCTCGGCGACAAACCATCAGCGGAACTGGTCAAGCTCCTCTCGAGCGAACTGCAGGTCACGGCCGACACGCCGCCGACGTTCCTTTGGCACACGGCAGAGGACAAGGGGGTTCCGGTGGAGAACAGCCTGCAATTTGCAGCCGCACTGCGCAAAGCCGGCGTGCCGTTCGCGCTGCATGTTTATCAAAAAGGCCGCCACGGGCTTGGCCTCGCCGATAAGCCGCCATTCAATAACACCCATCCGTGGGCCGACAACCTGGTTTTCTGGCTGAAAGTGCAGGGATTCATCGCCGAATAATCTACGCTTGGCCAAGCGCTTGGCCTTACTGTACGCTGCCCGCCCCTGAAAATGGAATTAAGCAACGACGAAATCAGGCGCTACTCCCGCCACCTCATCCTCCCGGAAGTCGGGATGGCCGGCCAAAAGAAACTCAAGGGCGCGAGCGTGCTGTGCATCGGCACCGGTGGGCTGGGCTCGCCAATCAGCATGTACCTCGCTGCCGCCGGCATCGGCCGGATCGGCTTGGTGGACTTCGACGTGGTGGACTTCTCTAACTTGCAGCGGCAGATCGCTCACGGTACGGAGGATGTCGATTGCTCGAAAGTCGAATCCGCCACGGAGACGATTAAGAGCATCAACCCGAACGTAATCGTGGACAAACACGAGACGGCATTCACCAGTGAGAACGCCATGGGCCTTGTCGCCAACTACGACATTGTGGTCGATGGCACAGACAACTTCCCGACGCGCTACCTAACCAACGACGCCTGCGTACTGCTCGGCAAGCCGAACGTGTACGGCTCGATCTTCCGATTCGACGGCCAGGCGAGCGTGTTCGCCCCGGGCCTCGGTGGCCCGTGCTACCGCTGCCTCTACCCCGAGCCGCCACCGCCAGGCATGGTACCCAGCTGCGCCGAGGGCGGAGTACTGGGTGTACTGCCCGGAATCGTCGGCTGCATCCAGGCTACGGAGATCATCAAGCTTGCGTTGGGCAAGGGCGATTCGCTCGTCGGCCGCCTGCTAATTTTCAATGCGCTCGAGATGAAATTCCGCGAAGTCAAGCTGCGCCGCGATCCAAAGTGTCCATCGTGCGGCGACAACCCGACCGTCACAGAGTTGATCGACTACAACCAGTTCTGTGGCATCCCTGATCAACTGGAGAAACCGGATGAAAACCCGGACGAGGTTGACGTGCAGGAAATGAAACGCGCTCTCGACAATCCGGATCTCGGCATCGCCGTCGTCGATGTGCGCGAAGCGGACGAGTTCGAGATCGCCAAGGTCGAGGGCACGACGCTCGTTCCGCTTAGCCAGATCGAGCAGCGATTCACCGAACTCGATGCCAACCAGACAATTTACCTGCACTGCAAAGCCGGGGTGCGCTCGCTAAAGGCGCTCGGCTTCCTACGCGAGCAGGGCTTCAAGTACCTCAAAAGTGTTAAGGGCGGCATCTCCGCCTGGTCCGAGGAGATCGATCCGAACGTCCCGAAATATTGAGGTTCTAGGGCTCAGTCTACCAATCCTGTTCACCCAGTCCTTCCATCTTCATTTCATGATGGATGAGAGAGCTAGGCCAGGTTGTCCTCGCGGATGATGAACGGCTCGAATGTGGCCCGGTGGCCTGGCGGGATGAGCGCCTTGAACACAGCCTCAGCTGCATCGTAATCCCGCTCCAGCACCTGCCCCACCTCGTGCAGTTGGGCGATCACTTCCGACTGCGTATGCGGAATGCTCAACACCAGCATCTCGCGCACCGGCCGAAGTTGCTTGCCCAGTTCTGCCATGAACGCCTCGAATCCTTCGCCTGTCCTAGCCGAGACAGCGATGGAGTTCGGATGCAGATCCGTAAAACGCTTGGCCAAGCCGGGGGTGGTGACGCGGTCGATCTTGTTGAACACCATCAGCGTCGGCTTTTCGGCCACGCCCAACTCGTCGAGCACGATATTCACCGCCTCTATTTGTTCCTCCACCTGGGGCGAACTGATATCAACGACGTGCAGCAGCAAGTCAGCCTCAATCACTTCCTCGAGCGTTGCCTTGAATGCTACGACCAAGTCGTGCGGCAGCTTGCGGATGAAGCCCACCGTGTCGGAAAGCAGCACATTTTGATTCGTCGGCAGGCACAACCGCCGCGTCGTCGGGTCGAGCGTCGCGAACAACTTGTCCTCAGCGAGCGCCGAAGCGCCGGTGATGGCGTTGAACAGCGTGGACTTACCAGCGTTCGTGTAACCGACCAGCGAACCAAGCGGCCACTGATTACGCTTGCGGCCGGTGCGCTGGACGCTGCGATGGCGCATGACCAACTCGAGGTCACGCTGGATCTTGTCGATACGCTCGCGAACCTTCCGGCGATCGACTTCGAGCTGGCTTTCGCCCTCGCCGCCGCGCATGCCGATACCTCCCTTCTGCCGCGACAAGTGAGTCCAGAACCGCGTCAACCTCGGCAGTAGATGGTTTAGTTGCGCCAGCTCCACCTGCAGCTTGCCCTCGCGCGTGCGAGCGCGACGAGAGAAGATGTCGAGAATCAGCGCGGTCCGATCGAGGATTTTGCACTCAAAAATCTTTTCAAGGTTGCGGCCCTGGGCCGGGCTGAGTTCCTCGTCGAACACCACCGTATCTACCTCGGCCTCTTTACACTGCTCCGCGAACTCGCGCGCCTTGCCGGGGCCGATGAACGAGGCGGCGTTGACCCTGTCGAGCCGCTGGGTGCCGCGCCCGGCGACCTTCCCACCCGCAGTACCGACCAGTTCTTCCAATTCGTCGAGCGACTCGTCGATGCACCAAGTATCCTGACCCTTGAGTTGCACGCCGACGATGAAGACCCGCTCGGTCTCGCGATTGATGATTTCGACCAGACCCTTCACAATTTATCTGGTCGCCAACTGGATCATACGAATGACGTCACCCGACCTGAGCTTCGAGCCGCCCAGCTTGGCCAACTGCTGCCAGCCAATCTTTAGCACCTGCGACGGGCGTATGATTTCAAACATCTTGAGGCGAGGATCAAGCTTTGCCTTCGCCAACGCGACATTCAAGCTCATGCCATCGACAAACGAAATGGAGGAAACCACGCCGGTGGCGGTATCGACAAACGTCACCGCGCCGGCCTTTGCCAAGTCGAGCAGCGCCTGGCCGGACGCCTTTCCCACCGAAACTGCCACCTCGCCGCTGGCCTTGATCGTGGCCACAGCGATCTTGCCAGTGGCTTTGCCCGCGACCTTGACCGTGCCGGTGGCCAGCGACGTCACACCGCTGGCCGTTTTCCGGGCTATCGTGCCGCAACCCGCCACCAACGTCGCGCAAACCAACAGGGCGGAGACGAACAACAGGCGGCCTCCATAGCCAAGCGGCAATCGTAACATCACTCGACGCAAGGTAACAAAAACGACCGATTTATCAATCAGACTCAGGCAAAAAAAATAATTGCTAAAGAAAACTAAATGGCAGTCGCCTAGCTTCCTGTTTATTCCCCACGCACCGGCGGTTCGCCCTTTTTCAATACAGCCAGCAAATCCAGAATATCCTCCCTACTGAAACTGTTGAGCAGGCCAACCGGCATCGGAGAGAAGGTAGAATCGTTTCTGGTAGCGATGTCGCTCCGCTGGATTAATCGGGTGAGCGTCGGTTGATACGGGTTGGGCGCGATTAGCAGCGACTTGTCCCTCTCGGCAATCAACCGCCCCAAGATTAACTCGCCCTGCTTGGTGGTGATGGCCATGTTGCGGTATTTGTCATCGATCACCCTCGACGGCTCGAGGATCGATTCCAGCATCGCTCCGGCATCGAACCGCGCCCCGATCGACGTCAAGTCCGGCCCAACAAACAATCCCTCGCGGCCAAACCGGTGACACGCCAGGCAGGCCGCCGTCTTGAGCACCCGCCGGCCGTTGGCTAAATCTCGCTTGGCCAAGCCAGCCCCGGGATCGGCGAAGTCCGTCATCGACCATTGGTGCACAACCTTGCGCTTGGCCAGGCGCTCCTGCTCGGGCTCGAGCGGTTTCGCCTCCGGCTCGAACAGAGCCGCAAACGGCTCGCGCTCACCCGGCGGCACCTTGGCCAGCGCGTCGGCGGCGATGTATCTTAGGTACTTTTGGTAATGTGGATCGCCTCGAATCTCGATCATATTTTTTAGCCAAGCGAAGTAGGCACGGCGATGCGCCGGCGTCCAGCCATCACCGATGTGACGCATGTGAAACAAATAAAACAATCGCTCCTCCGGCGACGCGGCACCGACGACGTAGTTGAGCAGTCCTGGGATGATACCGGGTGCCTTCAGGTAAATAAGCAGCCGCGAAACCTCCATCCTCACTTCCGCCGATCTCTCCGAGGCAGTGACGATTTTTTTGATGATCGGATTGAGATCGCCCGAGCGCCCGTCGCCCATTCTCGTGAAGGCCAGTTGATACGTCCGTAACGCCACCAACTGCCACTGCACCGGCAGAACCTCCCACGGCAGGTCGTTCAACCGGTCGAAGATTTGCGACTGAACCTTGAGGTCACTCGAACGCGCCAAGGCCATCAGAGCCGAAAGTGCCTTCTTCGTGTTTGACTCGGTAAGTGCCGGGAGTTTCCACTGCTCAAGAGCCTGGTTCTCGAGCGCCACCCGGGCGGCGTGGCGAATCCACGGGTCGTCGTTGCCGAGGTGTTCCCACGCCAGGCCAACGCCCTCGATCGAGCGACGGCTTTGAAACTGCTCGAGTCGCCGCCGCAACTCGCGCGCACGCTTGGCCTCGCCTACTGCAGCTTGACCAAGCGACGGATGTGACTCGCCGCCGACGTAACGCACCCGGTACAGCCCGGACCGGGTGCGGCGCCCGCCGGTCACGAAATACATCGATCCATCCGGCCCGAAGTCCACCCCGGTGACATTGAGCGGCCGGCCGGTGACAAACTCCTCCGCTTGGCCGCGGTAGCTCGCCCCCTCCGGCATGAGGTGAACAGCAATTATTTTGCCGTAAGCCCAGTCTAGAATAAACAGGGCGCGGCGGTACGGATCAGGGAAGTTGCTGTCGGTGCCAAACGACATCGCCGTCGGCGAGCCGAGGCCGATGTCGGTATTGCCAGGCAGGCTGTCGGGAAAGTAAGCCGACCATTTGTCGGTACCCTGACGCCAGCCGTAGTCGCCGCCTGAGACAACATGATTGACGCGCGTCGGCCGGTACCACGGAGAGCCCTCGTCCCACTCCATGTCAGCGTCGTAAACGAACAACTCGCCGTCCGGATTAAAGGCCAAGCCGTAGGGATTGCGGAAGCCGCCGGCGATCATGTCCCAGCGTTCGCCGTCCTGGTCCGTGCGGATGACATGCCCCGCCGGAGGCTCGACGCCACTGTTGAACATCACGCGGTTCCATTCGCAAGGCAGCAACTGGTCGCGACTATAGTTACGATAGGTGGATGCCGGAGTCGGATTAAATCCCTCCGGCAACAAGACGTCGTTGCCGTGCGCGAGGTAGATGAAACCGTCCGGGCCGAGAGCAATGGAATTGCGGCCGTGCCCGACTCCGCCGCCGGTTTTGCGCAGGAGCGTCACATCGTCGAACTGATCGTCGCCGGTTGTGTCGCGAAGCCGGTAAAGGCCCTTTGAGTTGTTGGCGTTGGCGTACAGGCTGCCGTGCGCCCAGAGAAGCCCGCGGCACTCGTTCAACTCGTTATTGACGACCTCGACATGAGTGCGACCAAGCCGCCGCCTGGGTAGTGTCAACCGCAGTATGCCCGGCCCCTCACGGCCGATCAGCAACCGGCCCTGGCCGTCAAACTCCAGGCTGACCCACGACCCCTCAGCCTTCGTCGCCGTACGAAGCAAATCCACCTTGAAGCCAGGGATTACCGTGACATGCCTCGCGGCGGTCGCCCGACGTGTCTCGATCGCCTCCTTCCACTGATTGTAGTCCACACCGCTTGGCCGAGATCGACACCCTGCAGCCAACACCAGCAACAGAGCGGGAACAATGACAAAGAGCGACCTCACTTCACTTCCATTCCAGAGGCACGAAGCAATGTTTCTTGCACGGCCAAATCGTGCTCGTAAGACCAGGCCAGCTTAGCCTCGCCGCGAATCACCCTGGCCAAGTCAGCAAACTCGCCGTCGTAGCGGCCGTTGCTTCGCGGCAACTTCACCTCATGCGTCCCCCTGCCAAAATCGCCTTGGGCTTCAGTCAGGCTAAGCGTGAGCTTGCCTGGCTCGATCGGGCGAATCTCAATTGCCCCCCTATCGCCGGCGATCTGAAACCTGCGCCTGGGAAACCCATGCGGGTCGCGATGGTTGCAGCGAATCGTCGCAGTGGCGTTTTCGTACTCAAGCACTGCCAGTTGATTGTCCGCCACACCGTCACCCTGCGTGCGACGCGCAAACGCGTGCACCTTGGTCGGCTTGCCCATCACATGCACGACCGAGTCCACCATGTGGCAGGCCAACTCGAACATACCGCCACCTTGGTATCGGCCCAACTCGCGGCGCAGCAACGCCGAGGCCATCTTGCCCATCATCCCGTCAATCTCCATGATTTCCCCAAGCCAACCTTCGCGCACCGCCCGGTACATGAATTGAAATGCCGGATTGTAGCGCAGCATGTAGCCCATCTGCACTGTGACACCCTTGCGCTTGGCCAAACGGAGCAACTCGCGAAAGTCGCCCAGCGTGATGCCCCCCGGCTTGTCATGGTGTATATGCAGGCCGGCACCGACCGCGCGCCTGGCTGCCGCGACCAGGTACGGCACCTCGGTCTCAATGGCCACCGCCTGCAAGCCGGGCATTGCCAGCAACTCCTCCTCAGACATTTGCTTCACACCACGATAGGCGCCACTGCCGGGAATCGTCGACTCGACCGCCTCTCGCGGCTGTGCCACCCCGACCAACTCAAAGTCACCGGAGAGCTTGCGGATCGCTGCCAGCTTGCCCGCAGCGTGCGAGTGGCCGCTGCCGAGTTGGCCAATCCTGATCCTTGGCTTGGCCCCCTTGGCAATGAACGGCATCGCCAACGCTGCGCCGGCGGAGGCTTGGAGGAATAGTCTGCGTTGCACACGGCGATTGGATGGGATTTCCACTGCTCTGAAAACAAAAAAATGTGCCTGGCAACAAACTCAAACTTGAAACTTCCCGCTTCAGGCAGCATGAACCCTTTCCGCTTTTGGCTTGCCAATCGCACGACTCATGTCCCACGGGCACAGACAACTCACCGAGAACGACCCAACGTTCACCTCAAAAAAACGCTCCACCACGGAGATCATCCGGCGCGTGAGCGTCTATCTTTGGCCGTACAAGTGGCTCGCGATGGCCACGATCGGCTGTGCCGTCCTGTCGCTGCTCTGCGCCTTTGCCTTTCCCCGGCTCACTCAAATCATCATCGATGACGTCATTGGGGGCGGTCAAACGGACAAGCTGACGCCGGTGATTTTGCTGCTTCTGGGGGCCTTTTTTCTTCGAGATTTTTTTAACAGCGTCCGCATCCAGGTGAACAATCACTTCGAGCAAAACGTGGTATACGACATGCGGCGCGACGTGTACGGCCGGCTGCAGCGGTTGCCAGTAAGCTACTATGACAAGCGCGCCTCGGGAGACCTGATGACACGAGTGATCGAGGACGTCAACGCCGTCGAACGACTGCTCATCGACGGCACCGAGCAGGGTACCGTCGCCATCGTCAGCATCTTTGGCGTGTTGGCAATTTTGTTTGCCACCAACCCGCTTCTTGCTGGCATCGCGATGATTCCAATCCCGCTGCTTGCTATCGGTGCGATGTGCTACACACTTACCGCGCACTCTCGCTACCGAAAGCAACGGCAGGCCTCGAGCGCCATGAATTCACTGTTGATGGACAACCTGCAGGGCGTTCGTGAGATCAAGGCTTTCGGCCGCGAGCGACATGAAGATGACCGCTTCACCGACCGGGCCGAGGCAATGCGACAAGGCACGCTCACCATCATGCGAGCTTGGGCATTCTACAACCCGGCGATGAGTTTTATCACGGCGAGCGGCACAGGCCTGGTACTCTGGATTGGAGGCAATCAGGTGATGAACACCGCAATGTCCGTCGGCGAACTGGTCGCTTTCCTTTTTTATCTCGCACTGTTTTACGAACCGATCGGTAAGCTGCACGGCTTAAACCAAATGCTCCAGGCCGCCCGGGCCGGAGGCGAACGGGTATTCGATATTCTCGACGCCACGGAGGAGCGCAAAGACGCCAAATCGAGCCAGCCACTTCCTGAACCGGTGCGTGGCGAAGTCGAGTTTCGCGAAATTCACTTCGAGTACACTGAGGACAAACCGGCGTTGCACGACATTTCGCTCATAGCCAAACCGGGGCAGATGACCGCTCTTGTCGGCCCCACTGGTGCGGGTAAATCCACACTCGTCAATCTGCTTCCAGCATTTTACGAGGCAACAGGCGGCGCGATCACCATCGACGGGCAGGACATTGACTCCACCTCGCTCGAGTCACTTCGCAAAAATATCTCTGTAGTCAACCAGGAACCATTCCTTTTCAACGGCACCATCGGCGAGAACATCGCCTACGGCAACCTCAACGCCGACGACGAAAAAATTGCTGAGGCAGCCCAAGCCGCCAACTGTTTCGATTTCATCAGCGAACTCACCGAGGGCTTCGGCACACGTGTCGGCGAACGCGGCGTGCGACTCAGCGTCGGCGAAAAACAGCGCATCAGTATCGCCCGCGCCCTACTCAAGGCCTCACCGATCCTCATCCTCGACGAGGCCACCGCCAGTGTCGACACCGCCACCGAGCGGCTCATTCAGCAGGCGCTTGAAAGGCTGATGGTCGGTCGCACGACGTTTGTCATCGCGCACAGGCTCAGCACCATCCGCAAGGCCGACCAGATTCTCGTGCTGAAAGACGGCCGCATCACTGAGCGTGGCACGCACGACGAGCTCGTCGGGCAACAGGGCCTCTATGCGCGGCTGGCCCGCATCCAAAATACCACCTTCATCGAAGAGAGCTTCGAAAAACTTGAGCCCTCCACTTGACAGCATGCCCACCCTCCTCATCGCCAGCCGCAACGTTCACAAGGCCGAAGAAATCGCCGCGATTCTAGGCGACGATTTTACGGTGCAAACTTTGGCCAAATTCCCAGCCTCTCCGGAGGTTGTCGAGGACGGCGACACCTTCGCCGCCAACGCCGTTAAAAAGGCCACGGAGATCGCCGATTGGCTTGGGTTCCAAGCGCGGCCCGACCTAGTGTTGGCGGACGACTCCGGACTGGAGGTCGACGCGCTCGACGGCGCGCCGGGCATCCACTCCGCGCGATACGCCGGAGGCGACAACAACGCACCCGACGTCGCGAACAACGCCAAGTTGCTGCGCGAATTAGCCGGCGTCCCCGAAGACAATCGAGGTGCGCAATTTCATTGTGTGCTGGCGCTAGTCGCGCTTGGCCAAGCGGCGGAAGTCAGGACCTTCGAGGGCATTTGCCGTGGCAGAATCGCCCAAGCGGAAGGCGGCCAAGGCGGCTTCGGCTACGATCCCCTGTTCGTTCCGGACGGCCATGAGCTCAGCTTCGCCGAGCTTGGCCGCGAGGTCAAAAACGCTATCAGCCACCGCGCCCAAGCCTTGGCCAAGCTAGCCGAATACTTCAGGTAAAGTTGAGCCTCTTCACAAACCCCACACCAGGGGAACCATCAGCCAGACCAAAAAGCCCATGATAAGCGTCAGGCCAAGCCCTGCCTTAAGGTAGTCGGTGAAGCGGTATTTACCGGGGCCGGACACGAGGATGCAAGCCGGCTCGAACGGGGCGATAAAAGATGACGAAGCCCCGAGCATCACCGCGATGGCGAACGTCTGTCCGCTGACATCGAGCGTGCCGGCCGTCTGCATCGCCACCGGCAGCACCACCAGCGCGGCGGCAGCGTTGGACATCGCCTGCGTCAGCAACATCGTCAGCAGGATGAACCCGGCAAGTACTGTGCGCGGATTTTCCGAGATGCTTTGGATGCCGCCAGCGAGCCATTCGGCCGTGCCGGACTCGCGCATCGCCGAACCAAAGGCCGTCATGCCGCCGATGACAATGAGCACGCGCCAGTCGATCACTTCGTAAACTTTCTGCATTGTGATGCAACGGGTCGCCACCGTCAGTGCGGCGGCGCTCAGGAAACAGATCGGCAGCGGAGCCATGCCTAGGCCACCGGCGATCACGGCCACGGCAAAAAAAGCCAACGCCCGGAACCCTTTTTGCCGGCGATCAGCGCTGGGCGCCTCGGTGGCATCGAGTCGTAGAAGGTTGGTGCCATGCTCGAGTGACAGCAGACGCTCCTCAGAACCCTGCACAAGCAACATATCCCCGGCACGCAGCCGGATGAACCCGAGTTTGCGACCAAGCGACTGGCCATGACGGTAAATCGCCAACACCGCCAACCCGAACCGCTGCCGGAAGTTGTCCTCCTTCAGGGTACGGCGGATGAGCGTTGACTTGGGAGTGATCAGTAACTCGGCGATTTTCACATCGTCAGTTTGCAGCGTCTCGTCCTCCAGCTTGGTCTCAGCATGAATTTCGATGCCGCTGGCGTCCTTCACCGCCATCAAATCCTCCATGCTGCCGGAGACCAGCAGCACGTCGCCCTCCTCGATGACAGACCGGGTGTTTGGCACAAAGCTGCGTTTCTTGCGAAGAACCTTCACGATGCGAAACTCCATCTCCGCCAACGACGACTCGAACACGCGCTGGCCGATCAGCCTCGAGCCCGGCATCACCACGATCTCGGAGTGGTACTCACGTATATTGAAACCTTCCGCAAGGCTCTCGTCGGGGTAATTGGGAAGCAACCGACGCCCGAAAAACATCAGATAGGCAATACCAACACCCATGATTAGCAAGCCAACCGGCGTGATCTCAAAAAGGCCAAGCGGCTTATAAATTTTAAGATTATTCGCCTCGGCGTACTGCAGGTAATCGGCAGAATCGATTGTACCATCACCGTTCAAGTCGGTGCCACCGTTGGCCTCCCACTTGGCCAAGTCGATCTGGTACTGCTTGGCAAGCTCTCCGCTGACGGCGACATTGGTTGAGGTGCCAATTAGAGTACAAGTGCCGCCTAGGATCGACGCAAAACAAACCGGCATCAGCAGCTTCGACGGGCTAATCTCGAGCTTGCGCGCGATGGACATCGTCGGTCCAATGAAAAGCGACGTAACCGCCGTGTTATTCATAAAGCCCGACAAGCCGCCAACCACCGACATAGTCGTCAGTTGAAGCTTGTTGACGCTCCCCCCCGCGATCCGGAGCAGCCATGCGGAGACGAGATCGATCACGCGTCCCTCCAGCAGCGCGCCATTAATCACAAAGATCGAGCCAAGGATGATGATGATCTGCGAGCTAAAACCGGCAAACGCCTCTGCAGGGTTCAGAATACCGGTAAGCACCAGCGCCAGCAGGAGAAAAATTGTGACCAAATCAACCGGCAACGCTCGCGTAGCAAACAGCCCCACGGCAACCACCAGCAATCCCAGCACGATGACAATCTCAAGATCCATGACCCAGTTTCGCTCCGAACGACCGCTTCGCTAGTGCAAAGAGCCTTTCCGGGCAATGTTTTTGTTACTTCTTGGCCAAGCGCATTCGCGGATTGATTTCAGTCCCGGAAGCGTAGAAACTTACCAACCGCTCATGAAGATCAGCAAAATCAGTATCTTTCAGGTTGACTTGCCACTGTACGAAGGCAGCTACAACTGGTCTGGCAACAAGTCGGTAGAGGTTTTTGACAGCACAGTCGTACAGGTCGAGACTGATGAAGGTATCATCGGCTACGGCGAAGTTTGCCCGCTTGGCCCGGTTTATCTTCCGGCCTATGCCGAGGGCGCCCGCGCCGGCATCCAAGTGCTTGCACCAGCGCTGCTAGGCCTGGACCCAACGCAATTGGTCAAGCTCAACCGACAAATGGACACCATGCTCAAGGGCCATCCCTACGTCAAGTCAGCCATCGACATGGCCTGCTGGGATATCTTTGGACAAGCAACCGGGCAACCGGTTTCCAACCTGCTCGGTGGCCGCTATGGCGACGACTTCCTCCTTTACCGCGCCATCTCACAGGAAGCCCCCGAGGCGATGGCCGGCAAAGTCGCTGGTTACCGCGCCGAGGGCTATCGCAAATTCCAGCTCAAGGTCGGCGGCGATCCGGAAACTGATATCGAACGCATCCAGGCCGTCTCGGCTGAGCTGCAACGCGGCGACGTACTCATCGCCGATGCCAACACCGGCTGGCTCATGCACCAGGCCACGCGAGTCGTTCGGGCCGTGAAAGACATCGACGTTTACATCGAGCAACCGTGTGAGACATTTGAGGAATGTTACTCGATCCGGAAGATGACAGACCACCCGTTCGTCCTCGACGAGAGCATCGACGGACTGCCGATCCTGCTCCGGGCCAACAGCCTGCAGGCGATGGACGTCGTAAACATCAAGATTAGCAAATTCGGCGGACTAACCAAGGCTCGCCAAGCGCGCGACCTCTGTGTGTCGCTCGGCATCGCGATGACCATCGAGGACAGTTGGGGAGGTGATATCATAACAGCTGCGATTTCACACTTGGCCCACAGCACCCCAGCCGAGTTGCTTTTCTCGTCCACCGACTTCAACAGCTACGTCACCGTCTCGATCGCCAATGATGCTCCTCAAAGAAATAACGGCCGATTGGCAGCCTCCACCAACCCCGGCCTCGGAATCACTCCAAAAATGGATGTGCTTGGCCAAGCAGTGTTTAAATCTAGCTAATCCTCCAACTCACCTGATGCCCAGAGCAAGCCACGGGCGACCATCTTGAGGAATACCGGATCGCTGAAGGTGGCGTCGGAATGGCCGTAGGTTGTGCCAAATACACGAGCTTTGCCATACTGATTCGTCCAAGCCACCGCGTATTCCTTACCATCACGCTCGCTCTTAGAAGTGGCCAGGGCCCTGGCTTTCGGCCACATCTTTTCAATCACGTACAACTCATCCTTCGGTGTCACCCAATCCTCCGGCATGTCCTTCAGGATCGGGTGCTTCAAAGCAACCTTCTTTACAGGATAACGACTTTGATGCTCATGATGGCGACTGGTCACACCAAGAAACTGGCGCCAGTCGTCGGTTTTGGACGCACGGTAGCTGTGCATCGCGCAGTGAATCACCACCGCAGGCACGCCTTCCTTATGGGCGTGGGTGATACTACGGATGTAACCCTCATCAACCGTGTTGGCAAAGCACTCGTTATGCACCACCACGTCGTAACCCTTGGCCCAGTCGGCATCGCTATAAAGATCAATCTTGGCCTTGGTTCCTGTGCCACCTTCGTTGACCACCTTCCACTCAACCTTGGCCTCCTTAGCCACACCCTCTATCAACGCCTTGCTTTGGAACTTATAGTTGTGACAGCAACCGCCGGTGACCAGCAATGCCCTCACTGGTTTTTGCTTTTCCTCCGCTTGTGCAGATACCAAGCCAACCACAGCCACCAAAGTTAAAGCGCGAGTTAAATGGGAAGTAATTATTTGTCTATTCATGACGCAGCCGCAGCCTGCCCCATTAACACGTCCGCGTCAGGTTTATTTTCCCTTCGGTTTTTTGCTTGGCGTGCGGCGGAACTGGCCAGTGAGTTGCGGGCCGTTGTCGGGTGGGAGGGATTTGTGCCATGAGATGAGTGGCTTAGTAAGGTTGGTGACGAGTTTTGGGTACTTGGAGGCGAGGTTTTTGGTTTCGCCGCGGTCGGTTTTAAGGTTGTAGAGTTCTGGGTCAGTACCGTCGTATTCGCAGAGGAATTTCCAGTCGCCCTTGCGTACAGCCAGATCGGGCAAATCTTTGTCGCCGTAAAATGAATCACGATCAGGCGGGCGGCGAAAATAAATCGGAGCCTTGCGCGAGTCGGTGGACTGACCGAGCAGCGTGCCCGCCAGCGATTCGCCGTCGAAAGTTACGCCCTTGGGATGCGGTGTGCCTGTTAGGTTCAGTAGCGTGGGCACGAGATCAATGGCGGAAAAGACCGAAACGCGATTCACGTAATTCCTCTTCGCCACCGACCCGCCCCAAGCAATGAGCGAGGAGCGCACGCCTCCTTCATAGAGATGTGTCTTGAAGCCTCGGAATGGCCCGGCCGAACCAGCGCCCATTTCAGGGCCGTTGTCGGAGCAGACAAGCACGAGCGTGTTGTCGCGAAGCGCGGAATCACTTCTGATGTGGTCGAAGAGCTTGCCAAGTTGGCTATCCATCTCCTGAAGCACGGAATGGTAAAGGCCCCGCTTGCCATCGGCCCATTTGTCCACCGGCGGCCAAAACGGGCTGTGCACGTCATCCGGCCAGAGATTGATGTAAAACGGCTTCTTCACCTTCACAGCTTTTTGAATAAATGGAATCGCTTCGTCCACAAAGCCGGCTGTGATCTTCGATCGCAACATCCAGCGCGTACCCTGACCAAGCCGTTCTGCATCGGCCCAGATGCGGCGCGGCTCCGTCCATCCCGGCTTGAGCGTGAGCGGAAGCAGCTTCGGTCCTATGCCCTCGAAGTTGGTGAGCGAGGCATCAAATCCGTACTCGATGATCGCCGGCGCCTCGACCACATCACGCTGGCCGCCCATGTGCCATTTTCCGAAATGGCCCGTGGCGTAACCGGCCCGCTTCAGCGACCGCGCAAGCATCGGCGCTTTGGGATCGAGCCACTGCGACATGCCGCGACGGGTATTCATGTCGCGATGCGCAAGAAAAGAGGTAATGCCCCAGCGCTGCGGATATTGCCCTGTTGAAATCGCCGTGCGTGACGGCGAGCAGATAGGCGAGTTCACATAAAACTGCTCGAACCGCACGCCCTCCTTGGCCAAGCGATCAATGTGCGGCGTCTTCGCAGCTTCATTTCCGAAACAGGAAAAATCCCCCCACCCCATGTCATCTATGAAGACGAGTACGATATTCGGCTGCACTGCCTGCGCAAACAGGGGAAGAAAGATACCAAAAAGAATTGTTATGAATGGCTTCACGGCACTTGAGTGACTTTGATGTGCAATCCGCTAAACAACGCAGTAAAAGCTAAAATAGTTTTTCATTACTAACTCAATCGGCGGAGGCGCGTCACACGCCCGGTCGCCACCCATTCGGCTACGAGGATGTTGCCGTCGTTGTCGAAACAGGCGTCGTGCGGGTGGACGAATTTGCCGCCGATCCACTTCTTGGGATCGTTGCGCACGCCTTTCACTGTCTTGGTGACGCGCTCGACGTCTTCGCCAAGTTGAACGACGACTTCGTTCTTTTCGTTAAGTAAAGTCACGCGCGCGTGAAGTTCGGGAATAAGCATGAGGTTTTTGTAAGTGTCGCAATTAGCCGGCAGACCGTAACCCCTGAGAGTCTCGAGGTATTTGCCATCCATATTGAAATACTGCAGCGTGTGATGCGCTCGATCGCAGACGACTATGCGCTCCTTGCGGCCGGGACGGCGGTCAATCCAGATGCCATGTGGTAAGTTGAACTTTCCTGCCCCCTCGCCGGGGCCGCCGAATTTGGAAACCCAGTTCCCTTCATTGTCATAACGATGCACGTACCAGGAGCCGTAGCCGTCTGTAAGCAGAAAACCACCGTCATCAAGGAACGCGAAGTTCGTTGGCATAAAAGCATCACGGCCCCAGCGTTTCACGCGTATTTTGTCCTCGTCCTTGCGGTATACACCGCTGTCCATCGGCGCGTACTTTTCCCAAACCGTCTCGCCTTTGAGAGTAAGCTTGGCAAAAGACTTCACCTGCTGATAGGCGCACACGTAAAGAAACTGCTCACTTCCCTCGGTTCGCACCTCAATGCCATGGCCACCCCCCTGAAACTGCGCCCCAAAGGCACGGATGAACTTGCCCTTCCTGTCGAAAACAAAAATGGAAGGATGATCCTTCTGGTTCTCACGCCCTTCATGGATGACATAGAGCAACCCCTCGGCATCGACCGCCACATTGTGGGTTGTTTGCCAAGTGTAATTGTCCGGCAACCGCGCCCAACCATGCTGTACCTCGTAACGATGATCACCCTCGCCTATGACGATTTGCTTGGGATTCTTATTGGCCAGCAAAAGCTGCGGCGGCGCCACAGCGGCAACAGTGGAAGCGGTAAGGAAACGACGGCGGGAGAGTTTAGTTTTCATGGATAAATATGGACGGCGGAAGCTTACGCAGCTCACTACAAGACGCAAGAGTTGGCTGGAAGTGCGTTATTATCGAACTACTTCACCTTGGTAACGTATGCATAGAAGGCGCCCATTGGCACACCTGCTGCATCGCTAAACTTGGCCCACAATTCATCACGGCCAGGCTTGAGTTTAAGCTTGAAAGTCACGCTCCTGGCTCCTGGTTTCACCGGCATGGTCAATTCCTTTCTGCCCAGTTTCAGGTGTGCCTTTACCGCCGCAAAGGATTTGCCGGGTACCGCGCGAAAAGCCTTCTGGCCCGGGACGTCTTCACCTGCTTTCAACTCAGCGGTAATAGCGCGATTCGCTTCCTTGGGCCAACGGCACAGTTCCACCGTGTAAGTGCCTGCATTCTTTACATCCACCGCCCAAAAACCGGTGTTACTGGGGCGCTTCTCTGCAAGCCGAATATGGCGCTGGTTCCACGGAGTACTACCATCTGCAATCCAGTCGTGGCAGGTGAGGCGCACAGGATTAGCTGCCGGATCAGAGTGGCCCAAATAAATCGCAGTCGGTTTTCCGAAGGTCGGCACCAGTTCATCCCACCACGCATCATAGCGTTTAGTCAAACGCTTCACCACTCCAGGATTGGCACTGGCTACATCCTTCTTTTGGCCGAGGTCCACCTTTATTTCATACAATTCCTTGCCATTGATTAGCCTCCATTGATCGGTCATCACCGCGCTCTTGCGCCACTTGATGGGGTCCCGCACCCGTTGTGAATCCGTAATCAGTATGCGGTCAGGCCAGTTTCTGGCCTTTCCTTCGATCAAGGGGCGGATATTAACTCCGTCAAACTTCACACCCTTGGGCGCGGGCACATCGCAGTAGTCAATCAGGGTTGGAACAATATCGACGTAAGAAGTGATCATGTCCACGTCACGCCCTTTTGTTAGCCCTCCCTTGGGCCAGTGCATAAAAAAAGGCACACGATGTCCACCATCATACTCGCTCCCTTTACGGCCACGCATGCCGCTATTGTAAACATTCGCACCACTGGAAGTGCCGTTGTCAGTGGTGAAAATGAATATGGTATTCTCAGCAAGCCCTTCCTTTTGCAGGAACGCCCGCATCGCGCCGACGTTGTCATCGATGTTAGCAATCATACCGAAGAAATTGGCAACATTCCCACCCTGCTTGGCATACGGCGCGCTAGATTTTACCGGCGCATGCATCGGGCCGTGCGGCGCGTTGGTGCATAGATACACGAAGAACGGCTTGTCGTCGCCCTTCACTTTCTTGATGAAGCGCTTGGCGTAATCGAAAAAGACATCGGTACAAAAACCCTTGACCGGCACCGGCTTACCATTGTGAAAATAGGAACCATCAAAATAGGCGTTGTCCCAGTAATCGGGTGTCTGTCCCACCCCGCCTCCGCCATGCCGCAGCACCTCCTGAAAGCCGCGATCCTCCGGGCGGTAAGGAAAATTATCGCCTAAGTGCCACTTGCCAAACATGGCGGTATGATAGCCACCATCGCTCATGATCTGGCCAATGGTCACCTCATTATCGCGTAACATCGAGCGCCCCATAATGGTGTGCCACACACCGGTGCGATTGGTCCAATGCCCGGTGATCAAAGCCGCCCGAGTCGGTGAACACGTCGGCGCCACATGGTAATCAGTAAGTCGCACACTCTCCGAATGAAGTTTGTCGAGATGCGGTGTATTGAGCACCGGATTCCCATGACACGATAAATCTCCGTATCCCTGGTCATCCGTGATGACGAGAACGACATTTGGCTGCTTCGCCGCTTGGGCAGAAATAGCAAAGATCAAGACGACAACAATTGAGAAAAGAAAATTTTTCATTAACCGAGGACGC
>DBNL01000009.1 GCA_002299785.1 Verrucomicrobia bacterium UBA673 | reverse complement strand
CTTTTTAAGTGAACTAGAACCAACGCAAACTTGAGGGTAAAACGCAAAGGATACTCAAGATCCAGCGAGGGGCTCGAGCGGGTGGCTAGTGAGGTCTTTCAACTGCTTGCGCTCCGCGAGAAACTTGGTTAATTGCTCGTCGCTTGCGTCGGTGAGCTCGCGCTTGATCCCGCCAAGACGCCGCTCGATGAACTGATTACGAAGCCGCAATACGATGTCCCTCAACTGCTTATCCGGGTCGGGGATCGTGCGGCCATCGGTCACTGCCTCGGTGGCAAGGCGCTTGAATGCGTCGGACGGTAACTCGCTGAGCAACTCAGGCATTCCCACACCGTCGCTCCCGGCGGCAAGGGCAAAGTGCTGCTGCAGTATCTCGCGCACGGCGGGGTGTGCCACCCAGCCAAGGTCAAGGTGTGCCTCAAGCCACTCAGCAGAATCCCGATCGATGAGCGCGAGCTTGAGCAGCCAAAACTCCACCGGGCTCGGCTTGGCCATCGGGTACTCGGCCTCCTCGGGCAGCTGGTCGTCGGACTCCGGTTCGGGTCGCTTGAAACTGCGTTTCTTTTTTGCAAACTCGGCGCGCACGGCATCAGAGGCGACGTCGAGGCGGTGGCTGACTTTTTGCGCGTATGTGTCGACGAGCACTGGGTTATTTGTTTTCTGCACGGCATTGCGCATCTCCTCCACGATGTTGACCCGGCCTCGATCGGAGTTCGCGTCATGCAGTCGGCAGAGGTAGTCGAGCAGGAAGTCAAAAAAACCGGGCGCGCCGTCGATCAACTGGCGGAAGGCGTCAGCTCCGTTTTTGCGAATGAAGCTGTCTGGGTCGTGCGGCTGCGGAATGACAGCGACGCGGATGGCCAGGCCGCTGGCGATCAGGTCGTCGAGAGAGCGAAGGGCGGCCTGCTGACCGGCGGTGTCGGAGTCGAAACAGAGGACGACCTCCTCAGCGTAGCGCTTGAGAATGCGTGCATGGTCGACAGTAAGGGCGGTGCCCTGCGGTGCGACCGTGTTCTCAATGTCGGCCAAGTGACAGGCAATGATGTCGAGCTGGCCTTCGCAGACGATGACCGACTTGGCCTTGAGGATGGGGCGCTTGGCCTTGTCGAGCCCGTAGATCACACGGCGCTTGCTGAAGATCGGCGTCTCGGGTGAGTTGATGTATTTGCCGCCCTTTTGATCGGCTGAAAGCACGCGGCCGCTGAAGCCGATCACCCGGCCCTGCTCGTCGCAGATCGGGAAAATGAGCCGGCCGCGAAACCGGTCGTAATGGCCTTTGTCACCGGCTATGGCCAGGCCTCCTTTCTCGAGCAACTTCGGGTCGTATTTTTTTGACTTGGCCCAGTTCATCGTGTCGCTCCACTCGTCCGGCGCAAAGCCGAGGCGGAAGCGCTTCACCGCCTCGTCGCTGATACTGCGCTTGGCCAAATAGACGCGAGCGGCCTCGGCGCGGGCGTCGTTGGCCAGGGTGGTTTCCCAGCGCTTGGCCACGTGCTCGTGCAGGGTACGGAGTGTCTCCTTGTCCGAGTGCTCCTCGCGCTGGCTGGGGGTCATCTCGAACTCGATAGAGATACTGGCCCGCTCGGCCAGTCGCTGCACCACCTCGACGAAATTCAGGTTCTCAAACTCGCGCAAAAACGTGAACACGTCACCTCCCTTGTGGCAGCCGAAGCAGTGGAAAATCTGCCGGGAAGGCGACACGTTGAAGCTGGGCGTTTTCTCGTTGTGAAACGGGCAGAGGCCGATGAAGTTTGTGCCAGCGCGCTTGAGCTTAACGAACGAGCCGATGACATCAACGATATCGCTTGCGTTGCGAACCTGCTCGATCGTGGCCTGGGGAATGACGGGCAAGGCAGGTCCGGTGGCCGGGGTTAGTTGGTTTTGTTACGGATCAGCCAGTACCGGATGGTGACCGCCTGAGGGTGGCCAGGCTTTAGCCCAATAACACGCTTGTAGTGAACAGCGGCTCTGGCCACGTCATTCAATTTCTGGGCGTACAATCTCCCGGCCTCGAAGTGGGCCTGCGCGTTGTCCGGGTCAAACTGCAGGAACGTCTCCAACTCGCGGGCGGCGGCGGCGTAGTAGTTGCCCTGCACGAGTGACATGCCGAAGTTGAACCTCGCTGGGCCGTCGTTGGGCTCGATGGCCAGCGCGTACTCGAACGCCTGCAACGCAAGGTCTGTGTCGCCGGTGTAGTAGGCCGCCTGACCAAGCTCAAAACGGGCGTCAAACCAAGCCGGGTCGGCCTTGGCCGCCTCAAGGTAGGCGGCCTTGGCGCGCTGCCACTCCTCCCGTTTTTGGGCGCCATTGCCATCCTCGAAATAGGTCTTTGCCACCTGCCTGTCTCCTCTGTTGGGCAGGACCGGATTCAGGTATTTGTAGCGCGGAAAAGCCACCTCGCTGGGCAGTACACTCGCCACTTTCACGGCGTTTGTGGAGGCGCTGGCCAACGGCTTGGGACTCGGCAGCGGGGTGGTCGGGACGGGGGTAGTCGAGCGCCAGGAAATCTGCGACTTGGTTTTCTTCGGCTTGGAAGTCTTTTCCTCATCATCTTTTTTGAACCAGTTCAGCGGGTTCACCCGCTGCTTCCAATCCTTGGCCGACTTGGCTGGTTCAACTTGGGGGATCACCTGTGTGAGCTCCGATTCGCTTGGCTCGACCGGGATCACAGCTTCCTCCGGCTTGGCCTCAGGAACGGGTAACGGCGCTGGCTCAACCTCGGTCACGACTTCCGGCTCCGGCTCTTCGGGGGATGGCTCAACAATCACGACCAGCTCCGGCTCCGGTTCTTCAGTGGGTGGCTCGATGATCACGACCGGCTCCGGCTCCGGCTCTTCAGTGGGTGGCTCGATGATCACGACCGGCTCCGGCTCCGGTTCTTCAGGGGTGACTTCCGCGACAACGGTTTCAGGCTTCACCTCTGCTTTGAGCTCCCGCTCCGGCTCAGCTTGAGCGACCGGCTCCGGGATCGGATCGGGCTTGAGATATTCTTCCAAGCTTTCGACGAGGTCCTTTATATCGGAATCCGCCGGCACGAGGTCGTGATATGCGCGATACGCCTCCAGTGCCTCGGGGTATTGCTTTAACTCCTGTCGAACCGCACCGAGGTTGCGCAGTGCCGTGGTGTTTTTTTTGTCCAAGGCGAGGGCTCTCTCAAAATGATCGGCAGCAGCAGCGTTTTTCTTTTGCGACCACGCGATGTTGCCAAGGTTGTTTTGTGCGCGCGGGTCGTTGGGGATTTTGTTGAAGCTCTCCTTCGCATCGACGATTCGTTTCGCGCCGTACTCGGCGATTCCCTTCTCGAGCCAAAGATCGAAAACATGGTTGGGTGACTTTGCCCCGCTGGTCGTGATGAGCAGCGAGCCGAGGTCGTTGGCAGCCTCCTCCCATTTCTCTACCTCGAGGTGCAGCCAAGCGCGGTTTTCATATGCTTGAATCCTGCTTCTCTGGCCACCTTTTTCGATGGCGAGATCGAACCACTTTTTTGCCTCTCTTAATCCCTCGGTCTTGGCGGCCCCGGTTTTGTTCTTGGATTGGATTTGGTGCGCGAGACCAAGCTGGTTGTAGAGTTTACCGACGACGACGAGATTGGTCTTGAGGTTGGGGTGTCTCTCGATGGCCTTGCGGGCGGCCTGCAACTTCACAAGCGCATCGGCCGTCTTACCGGCGGCAAGCAGGTGGCTGCCGTCTTCTAGGGCTTTTTGCTCATGCGAAGTACACCCGGCTAGGGCGGCCACCAGACAAAAGGCGGCTAATAGCCGGCCGATTCTGTCGGTAGGATTTTGCGTGGTCCGCATGGGTGCTGGTGGTAGCATCGCTCCACGGGCGAGTCAAGGGAAGCACATCCTTTGGGCCTGGTTCAACGTGTTCTCCGAAAAACCCAACCACTGGCTGCCGTCGTTTGCCATCGCTTTTGGTCTCCCCTTGGCTGTGGCCCAGCTTTGCCAAGCGGAGGAGGCGGTCCCACCGCCCAAGCCGCGTATCGTGTTGGTGGAGGACAAGTCGGCTTTGCGCGAGTTCGAGGTCAATAACGACAGGGTGGCAGAAATGGTAACTGAGGGAATGCGGCGGCTCACCGGCAGGCAAAGCGAGGCGACGGCATGGCTGTCGCTGGTCACTCCGGCGGACACGGTCGGCATCAAGGTCAACTCGGTGCCGGGGCCTATCGGAGGCACGCGCAAGGCCGTGGTCGATGCCGTCGTGCGCGGGTTGCTCGAGGCGCGGCTGCCACCGGATCGGATCATTATTTGGGACCAGTCGCTGGCCAGCCTACGGACGGCTGGATTCGACGGCTTGGCCAAGCGGCACGGCGTGCGGCTGGCCGGGAGCCGCGACGCCGGCTGGGATGAGTCGGTCGTTTACGAGTCACCGATAGTGGGCACGCTGGTCGCGGGCGATCTTGGCTTTAAGCGCGGCGAGGAGAATGCCAGCCGTAAGTCCCACCTATCCCGACTGCTCACCAGTGAATTGACACGCATCATCAGCATCTGTCCACTGATTAACCATAACCAGGTCAGCGTGTCGGGACACGTGGTTGGGCTCGTCGATGGCAGCATGGACAACTCACGGCGGTTCAGGCTGGATGCCTCAGCCCTCTCGGTGGCTGTGCCGGAGATTTTGGCTCTGGAGGACGCAATGCAGCGCCGATACCTCGGCGACAGGCTGGTCCTCAACATCACCGACGCGTTGTTCTGCCAGTACCTTGGCCAGAGTAAATGTCTGCTGCACTACACGACCGGCCTTGGCCAACTGCGTTTCAGCACCGACCCGGTGGCGCTGGATGTCTTCTCGATTGAGGAACTCAAGCGGCAGCGCGAACGGCTCGAGGTGGACTACTCACCGCCGGACTCTTCCCTGTACAAAAACGCGGCGCTGATCCAGCTCGGCGTGAGCGATCCGACCCGCCGTGAGGTTGTGGAGATCTTCCGTTGAACGACGCGCACGGAATCGCGCATTGACATAACCCCACCGCGCCACTCAAAACAGGGCCTGCTTATGAGTTTGTTAGCTGACAAAGTCGCCGTGGTGACCGGCGCGGGCCGGGGAATAGGACGCGCAGTGGCCCTCGCCTACGCTAGGATGGGTGCCGACGTGGCCTGCGTTTCCCGCACCGAGGAAAACTCGGCCAAGGCCGCCGCTGAGGTGGAGGCCCTTGGGCGCCGGGCTTGGGCGGTGGCGGTGGATGTGTCCGACACAGCCGCGGTCGATACCGCCGTCGGGAAGATTCTCGATGAAGCCGGTCGAGTGGACATCCTCGTGAACAACGCCGGCGTGACCCGTGACAACCTGCTCATGCGCATGAGCGAGGAGGAATGGGACACCGTGCTCAACACCAACCTTAAGGGGGCGTTCAACTTCACCAAGGCGCTCACGCGACCATTCATCAAGCAGCGCAGCGGGCGCATCATCAACATCGCCTCGGTGATCGGTCTCATCGGCAACGCCGGCCAGTGCAACTACGCCGCGAGCAAGGCAGCTCTCATCGGATTCACCAAATCGGTCGCCAAGGAACTGGCGCCGCGAGGCATCACCGCTAACGCCATAGCACCCGGCTTCATCGAGACGGACATGACCGCTGCGCTGGACGACAAGGTGAGAGAGAGCATCATCGGCAACGTGCCGCTGGG
>DBNL01000131.1:5634-19780 GCA_002299785.1 Verrucomicrobia bacterium UBA673 | reverse complement strand
AGGGATGATTCGTGGGTTTCCATTGAGACGCAAGACTCACTGGCGACACGGCAGACGGACGACCAACCCAGGGCTGCCCATCCTGAACCCTGCTGCAATGTATCAAATTGACTCAACTTATTTCATGGCCCGTAGCCAAACATCGAGCCCAAGTCGCTCGACATGGACAATCCAACCCATTCGAATGTCGTTTGAAAAGAAGAATTTCACATGCCAAGCGCTTGGCCAAACAGAAGGTTTTGGCTTAAATGGGGCCGCTCCTGAGAAGAGTCCAAGCAACCATCGCCATGAAATCCCGCCCCAGGCCTGGCCTAGCCGCCGAAATTCGGTTCGTCGTTGAGACCAAACACATCATCGACTTCGCCGTGAACGGCATGCCAACTGTCCTTGCGACCCCCTGGCTAATCTGGTTCATGGAGCACACCGCCCGCGAAGCCATGCTCCCTCATCTCGAACCGACCGAGAGCACCGTTGGTATCCTAGTTGATATTGAGCACCTAGCCCCAACACCACTTGGTCATGCAGTTAAATGCCATGCCCAAGTGCTGAGTTCTGACGGTAGTCAGTTCCTGTTCAAGCTCGAGGCATTTGATGAACTGGAAAAGATCGCAAAGGGGCTTCACAAGTTGAACGTCATCGACAAGGCTAGGTTCGCTAGGCGCGTCGCCGGCAAAACTAAACTCTAGTAAACCCAAGCTATGTTAGCCAACATTCATTGCGCTGCCGTCCAGGGAATTGCGGCCCACGCGGTCGAGGTCGAAGTCAACGACGGCTATGGGGAGACACTTGTCGTCATCGTCGGCCTGCCTGACGCCGCCGTGCGCGAGTCCCGCGACCGCGTTACCACCGCCCTCACAAACTCCGGCTTCAAGATGCCAATGGGGCGCATCACCATCAACCTCGCCCCGGCCAATATCCGCAAGGAAGGCCCCAGCTTCGACTTGGCTATCGGCGTCGGCATACTCGCCGCCAGCGAGCAAATCGAGTCCACCCAACTCGAGCGCATCATGATGGTCGGCGAACTCGCGCTGACCGGCGCCGTGCGCCGCGTGAAAGGAGTACTGCCTATCGCCCTCAAGGCGAGAGATATCGGCATGGATGGCATCATGGTGCCAAGCGACAACGCTGCTGAGGCCGCCGTCGTCGAAGGACTAAAAGTTTACCCCGTCGCAAACCTTCGCGAGGCCGCCGCGTTCCTCGAGGGCAGCGAGACGATAGAGCCAAAGCAGATCGATCTCGCCGAGTTGTTCGCCGTGCAGGATATCGATGGCCCGGACTTCGCCGACGTCAAGGGACAGGAGTCGGTCAAGCGCGCGCTTGAGATCGCTGCCGCCGGTGGCCACAACATGCTGATGATCGGCCCACCCGGCACCGGCAAATCGATGTTGGCTAAGCGGCTCCCTGGCATCCTGCCGCCACTGATACTGGAGGAGGCGCTCGAAGTCACCCGCGTCCACAGCATCGTCGGCCAACTGCAGCCCGGCCAGGCACTCGTCACGGAGCGGCCCTTCCGCAAGCCTCACCACACTGTCAGCGACGCCGGTTTACTCGGCGGCAACATCAATCCAACACCAGGCGAAATTTCGCTGGCTCACAACGGCGTGCTATTCCTCGACGAGCTGCCGGAGTTCAAGCGCAATGTGCTCGAGACCCTTCGCCAACCACTCGAGGAAGGCAATGTGATCATCTCGCGCGCAGCCGGATCGATGACTTTCCCTTCGGCGTTCATGCTCCTCGCAGCGATGAACCCGACGCCGGATGGCAAGATGCCAGGCGAGTCGAACAATTCGCCGCGCGAGATTCAAAACTACCTCGGCCGGATCAGCGGCCCGTTGCTCGACCGGATCGACTTGCACGTCGAGGTGCCGCAGGTGAAATTTCAGGAAATCACAGCTAAGCGCGACGGTGAACCGTCGGCGAGCATTCGCGACCGCGTCATCTCCGCGCGACAGTTTCAGGAGCAGCGCTTCGACGGAAACGTCCGCGTCACTTGCAACGCCCGCATGGAAGCGCGCGACATCAAGCAGCACTGTCAACTCGGCGACGAGCCGAAGAACCTGCTACGAATGGCGATGAACGAGCTGGACTTGAGCGCCCGGGCGTACGACCGAATCTTGAAAGTCAGCCGCACCATCGCCGACCTCGCTGCCGCTGACAGCATCAACTCGGAACACATCTCCGAAACCCTTCAATACCGAACACTCGACCGCCAACTCTGGGGCTAGCAAGTGTAGATTAACCATGAGGAACTCGAAGTTCACGAATAATCAAATCCTATCTCTTCGTGCCCTTCATGGTTAAAAAACCGAGCACCAAAAACTGATCTTAGGCGATAAGGTCGTGGATAACTTTGCCGTGGACGTCGGTCAGACGGAAGTCGCGGCCGGCCTGGCGGAAGGTGAATTTTTCATGGTCGAACCCCAGCATCGCCAGCATCGTGGCATGCAGGTCGTGCACGTGCATGCGGTTCACCTCTGAGCGGAAACCAAACTCATCTGTCGCGCCGTAAACGCTCCCTCCCTTCGCGCCTCCGCCAGCCATCCACATGGTGAAGCCGTGGTGGTTGTGATCGCGGCCGTTGATCTTGCCGGCATTCGCACCGGGAGTCGGCAACTCGACTGTCGGCGTTCGGCCAAACTCCCCGCCCCAAAGCACTAGCGTCTCGTCGAGCAATCCGCGCTGCTTGAGATCTTTTAGCAGTGCACCGATCCCTTGATCGCACTGCTTGGCCAAGCGGCGATGGTTCACTTCGATATCGTCGTGGTTGTCCCACGGCTGGCCGGAGCCGTGCCATACCTGCACAAAGCGCACGCCGCGCTCAACCAAGCGCCGAGCGATGAGCAACTGCCTCGCCTGCGTTCCCTTACCGTACAACTCACGGATGTGCTTCGGCTCGCGGCCGACGTCGAACGCATCGGTCGCCTCCATCTGCATTCGATAAGCCAACTCGAACGACTGGATGCGCGCCTCGAGCTGCGCGTCCTTTTGCCGCCTATCCGCATGCCGGCGATTGAGCGTCTGGATGAAATCGAGTTGCCGCCGCTGCTCGGTGAGCGACAGCCCACGATTCTTGATGTGCTCTATAAGTTTGTCGACCGCCGTGTGTCGCGTGTCAATGTGCGTACCCTGGTAAATACCGGGGAGAAAACCAGATTGCCAGTTTTGCGACTCCTGAATCGGGTAACCTCCAGGACACATCACTATGAAGCCAGGTAGATTCTGGTTCTCGCTGCCGAGCCCGTACGTCACCCACGAGCCCACGCTTGGCCGAATGAGTCGCGCCTCGCCACAGTTCATCAGCATCAGCGACGGCTCATGGTTGGGCACGTCAGCGTGCATCGAGCGGATGACCGCAATGTCGTCGGCGCACTTCGCCGTATGCGGGAAGATCTCGCTCACCTCTGTGCCGCTCTGGCCGTGCCGCTTGAATTTGTACGGGCTTGGAAACGCCGCGCCCGTTTTTCGCTCCGTCCGCAGATTGCTCATCGGGAGCAGTTTGCCAGCGTGTTTTTGCAGCGACGGCTTTGGGTCGAACGTATCGACATGCGACGGCCCTCCGTTGAGGAAAATGTGGATGACCCGCTTTGCCTTGGGCGTGAAATGCGCGACTTTGACCGAGAGCGACGACGAGGCCGACGCGCTGGCGGCGTTAGGCAGCATCGAGCCAAGAGCCAAGCCGCCCATGCCGATGCCGCAGCGGGAAAGGAACTCCCGCCGCGTAAAAAAATGATCACTCAAGCTTGGTCCGTGATGAAGCATCACCTTTTTTGGCACGCCGAAAGTTACCGTTCTATTCAGAAGTTTGCAACAGCCCCGCTTGGCCGGATGCTCAGAATTAAAGCCCGGTTCCCAGGCCTTCCCGCCTAAAACTCCCAGTCGATGCCGGCTGTGTAAACGCGGTAACGGTACTCGTCCTGCGGGATAATGGGGTTGAGCGGCACATTCGAGTTGATGATTTCCTGCTCGTAGCCAATTTGAAACGTGAGGTGGTCATTGTACTCGTAACCGACGGTAATATCCCACGAGAGGTCACTGCGCTGGCGACGTTCGCCGAAAGCGAATAAACCCTGGAGGTCATATTCGTAGGCGGCCTTGCGCACTGTTGCAGAGATGCTCCACGAATCACCGCGATAGCGCCAACCGTGTGACATGCGCTCGCGCCGGTAGTCGAAATACCCGGTACCACTGTCCTCGTTCTCGAGAACTGAGTAGCGCGTGCGCATGCGCAATCGTCGACTGCTGTCCCAGTAATGCGCCCACTCGACGCCGCGCTCAGGGCGGTCGTAACTCAGGTCGGTTTCCGGCATGTATATCCCGATCTCATCCCGCTGGCTTCGTGTGTTGTAATCGCGCCGCAACGTCTCCACGTAAAGGAACAGCTCAGATTGAAATCCGTATTCGACACCGAGCGATATTCGGCCGCCAATTTCCAGATAGTCATCCAACGGCTCGGCGAAATATTGGCGAGTGACTTCCGGCTTGGTCTCAACCCACAGGTTCGCCGGCAGACTACGGCGCAGCCCCGGTTCAAAGCTGATTTGCTTCCCGACCACCTGCACAGTCCCAATGTCGTCCTCGGTCAACGACGCGTCAAATATTTCGTCGATGTAAATGACGGGGATGTCGGCCTTGAGTTGCCAATGCTCCGACAGTTTTTTTTTGAGACTGACATTGAGCAGGCCTGTCTGTTCCGACCCCACGCTCTCGGCGTCGAGATAGCGGCGCTCATCCAAAGCGCCGAACACCGTTACCTCCATCCCGTCTTCAGCGAGTGGAATCCGGATGGCCATAAAGTCGAAACCAATTGAGGCGAAGGAACTCGACTCCTCGGCGAAGGCCGACAGTGAGACGTTTTCCTTGTAGCCGCCGCCAAGCCGCAGGTCGGTGCTGAAATCCCACACGGAAAGTTCCTCCATCAACTCCTTCTCGATGGCGGCAATCTCCTTATCGTAATCCGAAAACTCCAGGTCGGCATCCTGCGCAACGGCCCTCGGCCATACACAAAACATCGCCAAAATTAAAAACCGCAGTAGAAAATTAGCCATCCCCAATCGGCTATTTACGCACAACGCTTGGCCAAGGTTACCAATAAAACCAGGTTACTTCCTGAGTTCACGACGCAGCCAAGCTGGCCGGTCGGTGGTGATGCCGTTGATGCCGAGTTTGGCCAGGCGGCTGGCCACGGCCGGAGAGTTCACTGTCCACGTGAACAACTCCAACCCGGCGGCCTTCACCTTATCTATGAACGCCCTGTCTCCAAGCCCCTTGTAGCTAACATTGATACCCTCAAGTTTAGCCGCCTTAGCCAAGGCGATCAACTTCTCCGCGCTGGGCGTTTGCTCGCCGGTTTCTTCGTCCACCTTAAAACTGGAAAGGTAAAAGCACTCGATCTTTGGCAGCCTGGCCTTGGCCTGCTTCACCACTTCGTAGTCGAAAGAAATCACCACCAACTGCTTCGGTTTCTTGCCGGAACGCTTGAACGCCTTGGCCAAGTCAGGTACTATCTCCGGCCCACACTTTACCTCAACGAACAGTCGGCGCCCCTCCGGGATGGTCGCCAGCACGTCGGCGAGTTTTGGAATGCAAACGCCCTTCCACTTATCGCCCTTCCATGCGCCGACGTCGAGCTGCTGCAACTCGGCCAGCGTCTGGTCGACAACCTTGCGATCCACTCCCGCGAGTTTCTTGGTAGAGCCGTCGTGATGCAACACGATGTAACCGTCCTTGGACAGGTATACATCAACCTCCACAGCATCGGCGCCCTGTACCCAACCCAGTTTGACCGACTCGAGTGTGTTCTCTGGCGCATCGTGTGAAGCGCCCCGATGGGCAATTATCTCCACGTCAACCGCCACTACACACTGACAAAGCATCAGGACCCAAGCCAACGCCGCTTTTACCAGAAAGCATTTCATCAAATATAGTGTTTAAGCCAAAATACCCTTCACGACTTCGCCATGAACATCGGTCAACCGGAAGTGACGGCCCTGAACTTTATAGGTCAACTGCTCGTGGTTCAAGCCAAGCAGATGCAGTATCGTGGCGTTCAGATCGTGAATATGAACTGGGTTCTCAAGCGGTAGATATCCGAATTCATCTGTCCGGCCATGACTGATGCCGCCCTTCACTCCGCCGCCTGCAAGAATCATCGAGTACGCCTCCTTGTGATGGTCCCGCCCCACGTTGTTCGCAGCGCCTCCGTTGCTTTTGCTCTGCAACATCGGCGTACGGCCAAACTCCGCACCAATCACGATCAATGTTTCATCCAGCAACCCGCGCTCTCTCAAGTCACCGATCAGCGCAGCCACCGGCCGATCCAACTGTCGCGCCTTTTTTGGGATGCTAGCAAAAATACCGCTGTGGTGATCCCATCCTTGGTCAAACAATTGCACAAAACGCACCCCCTTCTCGACCAGTCTCCTCGCCAGCAGGCAGTTGTTCGCCAGACTCGTTGCGCCCAGTTTGGCACCGTAAGCCTCTAATGTCTCAGAGGTTTCCCGCTTAATATCCATTAACCCCGGCACACTGCTTTGCATGCGGTACGCCAATTCATACTGTGCGATGCGGGTGGCAATCTCCGGGTCGCCTACGTCTGCCAGCGCAGTCTTGTTGAGGAAATTAATCCCATCGACGATGTCTCGCCTGCCCTGCGACGTGATCCCTTTTGGATTGGACAAAAACAAGACCGGGTCGCCTTGGCTCCGGAACTCGACGCCCTGGTGCAGTGTCGGCAGGAAACCGCTTCCCCACAGGCTATTGCCCGCGCCGGCCACACTGCCGGTGATCATCACGACGTAGCCCGGCAGATCGCGGTTCCCCGTGCCCAAGCCATAGCTCACCCAGGAGCCAATTCCCGGCCGGCCGAGCCGCTCGAAACCTGTATGCAAAAACAACTGCGCCGGCGCGTGGTTGAACTGCTCCGTTCGCACCGTTTTTACAATCGCCAACTCATCGGCGACGGAGCCCAAGTGCGGCAGGTGCTCCGATAACTCCAGGCCACCCTGTCCGTGGCGATGAAAATTAAATCGCGTGCCCAGCAACTTCGGGTGCTCCCGGATGAATGCCAACTGTTTGCCCTTGAACATGTCATCCGGACACTTCTCGCCGCTGCGCTTCACCAACTCCGGCTTGTAATCGAACAACTCCAGGTGCGACGGCCCACCGACCAGGTGAATGTAAATGACGTTCTTCGCGCGAGGCTCAAAGTGAGGCTGCCCTGGAATCAGTGGATCACCCTGCCCTCCGGCAGCCGGGGCGGCGAACAACCGGTCATTGAGCACCGATGCCAAGCCAAGCGCACCGATGCCGGCGCCGGTGTGCTTGAGAAACTCCCGGCGGGACTCGGTCAGGTAGTGGTGATGCAGAGGGGTCATCAATCAACCCTTGGTGATCACCTCGTCCAGGTTCAGTAGGACGCTGGTCACGGCGAACCACTTCGCCAGGTCGCCCGCCTCGACGCCGGCCGGCATCCTCCAGTTCTTCACACCTGAGACGAGTTGACGAGCCACTTTCGGCTCAGCGGCGAGAGCCGATTCGCGCTTGGCCAAGAGTTGATTCAAATAAGCAACTTCCACCGGGATTGGGGGCCGAGTAAGCGCCACGCGGAACGCAAAACCGATTCGCTGCTCGTCGTTGACCAAGCCCGGTTCGGCGAGGATGCGACCCGCAAACGCCATCGCCATTTCGACGTAGGCCTCGTCGTTCAACAGAGTCAGCGCCTGTAGTGGCGTGTTGGTGCGCGGCCGGGCCACGACGCAGGCACCTCGATCCGGCGCGTCAAAATTGACGAAGCTGGCGTACGGCGCGCCCCGCCGCCAAACCACGTATACTCCGCGACGAAAACGGTTTTCGTCCTTGGCGGCGACGAACTTCGGCGCGTTGCGGCCAACATGCCGCCAAATGCCATTTGGCTGCGGCGGATAAATCGGCAGCCCGTGCATCCGGTGCGCCATTAGGCCACTCACCGTCAGGGCCGAATCACGAATCATCTCCGCACTCATTCGCACCCGAGGGGCGCGCGCGAAGTAACGGTTGACCGGATCTTGTTCCAGATGTTCACCGCTCACCCTGGACGACTGCCGGTAGGTGCGACTCATGACGATCAATCTATGAATATGTTTCATCGACCAACCGCTCTCGACGAACTCAACCGCCAGCCAGTCGAGCAACCCTTGATGGGTCGGTGCCTCACCCTGAGCACCAAAATCCTCCTGCGTCGCCACGATCCCACGCGCCATGAACGCCGCCCACCAGCGGTTCACCGTGACGCGGGACATCAGCGGATTGGCGGGAGCAACCAGCCACTTCGCAAAGCCAAGTCGATTCGGCGGGAGTTTTTTGTCATAGGCGTGCATCACTGTCGGCGTGCCAACAGTCACTGAATCACCAAGCGTGAGATAGTTACCGCGCAACATTATTTTCGTATCACGCGGCTCATTTATTTCCTTCATCACGAGGGTGGAGGGCGGCTTGAGCGCCTCTTTCTCATTACTGAGTTTAGAGATCTCGCTCTTCAACGCCTCTCCCGACCCTTTCGACGCCTGTAATTCGTTGATCTTCTCCTGCAACTCAGTACGCCTTGCCTCCTGCTCCGGTAGCATTGGCAGGTTTATCGTTGGGCCGTAAAAATCCCACGTCACCCCGTTGCCCTGCTGTTTCACCTCGAGCGGCGTGTTGTTGAAAAAAGCAAACATCCGGTAGTAATCCCTCATCGAGAACGGATCGTACTTGTGATCATGACACTGCGCGCACTCGAGCGTCATGCCAAGGAATACCGTGCCGGTTGTGTTCACCCGATCGATCACCTGGTTAACACGGTTTGATTCCGGGTGCACGCCGGCCTCAACATTGCATGTCGCAGTTCGATGAAATCCTGTGGCAATTTTTTGGGAAATCGTCGCGCTGGGCAACAGGTCACCAGCCAACTGCTCAATGGCAAACTGGTCGAAAGGCATCCCAGAATTGAACGCATCAATCACCCAGTCGCGGTAAGCCCAACTATCGCGCAATTGGTCAGCTTGAAAGCCGTTCGAGTCGGCATATCGAGCGAGGTCAAGCCAGCGCCGCGCCCATTTTTCACCGTACTGCGGATTGGCCAAAAGACGATCGACCATTCGCCCGTACTCAAGGCGGTTAGGGTTGGCGAGAAAATCATTGACCTCGCCTGGTTGCGGCGGACGACCAACTAAATCGAGGAACACTCGGCGAGCCTGTTTCCCGGGCTTGGCCAAGGTCGACGGTGTCATCCCATACTTGGCCAATCGATCGAGAATGAAGTGATCCACGGCGTTGGCTGCCTGTTCCGGCTTAGCCAAGCGCGGCAATTCCGGTCGACAGGGGCGTTGATAGGCCCAGTGGTCGTTTCCAACAACAACGTCCCAATGGCACAATAATCCACCTACAAACAGAAGCGTGACGGATCCGATAATCCGAAACGAACCGACACAATTAAAGGAATTAGAGGATGCCACCTTAACGGCAAAAAACTATCGTTTTAATTCTGGTTTGCAAATGGAATCAGACTATCAGAAAAAAAGAATCCGGGGGGATCAGGTTGAAGAAACCTGCAACCCCCCCGGGGATAATTCAGAGCTAGCAATGTAAGGTTTAGTAGACATCCACGACAGCGCTTGCAGGCCCACACCATGCGGATTGGCGGGGAAAATATAGATCAGCCGCCTTATGTCAACAATTTTTTTGTAAAAAAATGAAGTTTTTTTGAGCTGTTATTTAGAGGGATGACTCATTCAAGGCTCCGAGGCAGATAACCAAGGGAGGTTTGTATCGAATGGGTGCAGGAACATCCGGCGCTTGTCTCCGGTGCAAGCAGCATCCCACCGGCCGAAATCAGGCTCAGCCAGCACCCACTTCGAATACCCTCAAACTGACTGCGCTTGTTGGTGATCAAATCCCACATGCCGTGGGAGTAGTGCCGAAAGAACATGGTGTGGTTGCTGGCTGACATCGTTCCACAGCCGCGCCGTTCCGGCAGGTCGTCACGCAGCTCTTTACCGGTGGTCAAGTCGAACGCCCATTGATCGGAGTAATATGTGTCGCCAATCACCACCGGGTGTTGCAGATGCCCGCTATGGTGTCCCTTGCCCTCCTTGTGGTGATCCTCCCAGAGGAGGCTTCCTGCCGGTATGTGAACTGAGCTGCCATCCTTGGCCTTGCGCGTCTGCTCTTCCGCCGCGATACCGAAGGTGTGATAATTCTTATCCTTGTCGGTTCCTGTGGCAACAAGTGTACCTTTGGCATAAAGCAAATATGTCATGTACTGCAATTTTGAGAAGTCATGTGGACGATCCCACCTGGACTCACCACTCTCCAGGTCCAGTGCGACGAGGTGTTGCTCTCCCATTTGCTGAATGAGCTGTATGCCGCCTGCCATTTCAAGCGCTTTAGGGGCGCGGCTCTCGATGAAATAAATCACACGGTCGCCGATAGTGATGGTTGAGTTGATAATCGCTCCCCCCTCGTAGGTCCATGCCCGTTCGCCTGACTTCAGGTCAACACCGAACAGTCGGTCGCTGGTCACCCGGCTAATGGAACTTGTTTCGTATTTTTCGTACCACTCACCGCCGTCCCCAAGGTAAAGCTCTCCTTTTTTTACGCGGCTGCCGATCAACTTGCTCCCGGTCGCCGATAAATAAGCCCATTGATATTTGGCGGACTCCCCCTCCGGCACGGAAAAACGCCTAGCCCGTTGCCCCGTCGTACCGTCGATCCCAATACAATAACGGCCCTGCACGAGGTAAAGCTGATCCCCAGCCGCTACCATGTTGCTGCTATCCCGAGGGATGTTGGCTCGGCGCATTTCCGGGCTGGAGAAACTCCAACGGACAGTACCGTTGTAGGCGTCCAGGCCGAATAAAACCCTATCTCCCTGTACATAAAGGTGGCCGTTGGTTGAAAGCGGTGCGGGGTTGCGAGGGCCACGGTCCGGCATTGGGCGCGGGCCCGGTTCACCCCACCATTTAACTCCCATCTCTCCCTTCACAAGATCGTCACCGCTGCACGAAGTGTTTTGCGCGTTGCCGTACTGGTGAGTCCACTCCCCTGCGCCAGCTAACTGGGGACGCGAATAAACGAGCCAACGTGCCTCACCATTATCAGATCGAACCAAGCGGCTTCCCGACTGGCCAAGCCAGCGTTGAACTGGGGCAAGGTCACCCGCTTGACCAAGCACCACCGTACCACCGCTCGGCACAAGGTACCGGAGTGCCTCAGCACCCTTGGCGGGTGGCAGTTGTCCCTCAAGCAAATGTCGCTCCGATACAATCAAGTTGAACATCATCGAGCCGAGAAACCGCTCGTCAAGCGCGCCCGCGAGCACCGAGGCCCGAACGCCATAAAAACCAGCTTCGTCCAGGTTAGCACGGATTTGCTGAACCCTCGCAGCATCCTCATCCAACACAACCACTTGCAGGTCGGATTTGCGAATCAGTTCCAGTGCGAGACTGCCGTCCACTCCGCCCAGCACCAAACAGTAGCCTGCACGGGCATTGGCCAAATCAAGGATTTGATCCGTCGCGACCGACAATTTGCTTTCTTTCCGGGGTGTCGCCTGGCCGTGCGGCAAACCAGGCAGGCGATAATAAAACGATGAGTCAAATTTGTATTGTTTACTTTGAGCATCCTTTCCCCCTTCAACCCCAACTATCCGGTAAGTGTATTCGCCGTCGAGCGAGAGGTCGTGAACCGTTACGATGTGACGCTTACCCTGCTGCTTAGCTGATAAATCAACCGACTTCCCACTCGGCATCGACCAGCGCACACGACCGCTCATCGCCTCATCCACATCCCAACTGATCGTCACAGTCGTTCGATCCACCCAATCCACAAACGGCCCATAAGCAATCTCCAATGCCTTCGGCTTAACTGCAGCCTCCACTGCCATCCCCCGAATCTCCCAAACGCAGACACAGGCAAACATCAGCCCAAGACGGCAAAGTTCCATCCCAACCAGCTTGCAACAAAATTTTTCTATGTAGCTCATCGCACGGAACTGTTATGGAATCTCCCAATTGCCGCCAGTCTTTTCAGTCCAGATAATCCAACAAAAGCCAAACGAATACTGGCCCAAGCTAGAACACTTGGATTTGATGAGCGCCAACGGAAGGTCAAAAGTAAAAAATCCTGCCAATCGAAGATGACCGAGACTCCGACCGTTGTAATAGTTTAAATTGGTACTTGAACAAGTGTGAGTGGCGCTTCAACGGAGAAACCCATCAAGTGCTATTTAATTCAAATAAAACATTGGATCAAATGCCACCGCACTGGCCTTTAACTACTTCAAATCTTAATTTTCATGAAATTCGCCTACTAAGAAAAGAGATTTGCTTGCCTGAAAGTTGCCCTTTACATAAAGCTAGGCGTGCAATGTTTCATCAGCATTTATTCTGGGGCCGAACAATTCTATTCATGGTTTTGCTGGCATTGACCGAGCAGTCTCGCGCCAGTGGGACCGGCGAAAAGAACGCTAAAGAGAACTGTTGCGGTGATGTCATTAAGGTTAATTCCCATAGCTCTGGGCAACTCGGGCCGGGGTATCAGTTGATGATCGTTGGTGGCAAAATCGCCGAGGAGGGGGCTTGGCCCTGGATTGTATCCCTTCAAAAAGGCGGCGGGCACCATTGCGGAGGCTCGCTGATAGCACCGCAATGGGTCCTCACGGCCGCACATTGTGTTGTGGATAAGTCCAGAAATGCGCGCGGTGCTAAGTCTTATACCGTGGCTGTAGGTGCCCATCGATTGAGCGGCATAACGCAGACGATCAAAGTCTCCAAAGTGATCATGCACCCGGACTACGATGATGACAGCATGATAAATGATGTTGCTCTCCTCAAACTTGAACGCCCTCTGAATGATGTGGAAATAATTTCAATTAACGGAAATACATCTCTCCCAAAGTCAGGCACAAACTCAACTGTGATTGGTTGGGGTGCACTCTCCGAGGATGGGCAGTATCCTGATGTCCTAAGACAAGTCACACTTCCGATTGTCAGCAACGCAACGGCAAACAAGCCGCAATCCTATAATGGAGCCATTACTGGGCAAATGCTTGCTGCAGGGCTGAAGGATGGCGGCAAAGATTCCTGCCAAGGGGACAGCGGTGGCCCATTGGTGGTCAAGCAGGGCGGCAATTGGCTGCAGGTTGGTGTGGTCAGTTGGGGGCATGGCTGTGCCAGACCCGATAACTATGGAATTTATGCCAGACTCTCCAGTCTTAAGGACTGGATTAACGAACGAATGGGGGAAGAAAGCAATCCTTCATCAACCCCACCATCCATTGTTATCCAACCCCGGGGTATTTCCATTGAACCAGGCTCGGACGTATCATTCAGCGTGGATGCCACGGGATCGCAACCCTTAAAGTACCAATGGATGTTCAACGGCTCCCCAATACCGGGGGCTAATGATTCAATACTCAACATCAGCAATACAGGCAGAGAGAATGATGTGGGAACTTACTCAGTTAACATTTCAAATCAACACGGTTCAGTTACCAGTCAGGGTGCACAACTGAAACTGATTGAAATCTTCCCCATTGTGGATGCTCTGGATGCGCCAGGGCTGACCTGGAGCAGCGGCGGAGACGCACATTGGACAGGCCAGGACGAAGTAGCCTATGCGCAAGGTGACAGTTCTGCCCAGAGCGGGACTGTCCATCACGGAGAGGAAACCTGGGTTGAAACCACAGTCCAAGGATCCGGTCTGCTTACCTTTAAGTGGAAGGTTTCCTCCGAGAATAGCTGGGATTATCTGGCCTTCAGTATTGATCAATCTGAGAAGGGTCGCATATCCGGTGATGCAGATTGGTACGAGGTGACAGTTTCGGTTGATGAAGGGAAACACGTACTACGGTGGACCTATAGAAAAGATGCTTATCTGAGCTCAGGGATGGATGCCGCGTGGCTGGATCAGGTTTCGTTTATTCCCGGTCAGGTTACTGAATCTGAATCGATTGCAATCGAAACATTTGATACTGAGCAACAAACTTTAAAATGGTCCCTATATGTGGATGGGGAAATATATTATCCGACTTGGGTCGATGCTGAAAATAATCACCTTAAGGTCAGTCTAGAGAATGAAAGTATTTGGTTATATGCAAATAGTGAAGTGGCGGGGGGGGGACTAATCGGCG
>DBNL01000131.1:0-5326 GCA_002299785.1 Verrucomicrobia bacterium UBA673 | reverse complement strand
TGTGGCGGGGGGGGAACTAATCGGCGATTTTTTAGGAAAACGAGTTAAGACTATCACTACTGATATTTGGACACCGAACCCGGCCGCCCTGGAATCAGTTAGTCTCTACTTTCTTTCTGCCAGTGACAATAAACTATATCTCTATGATATTGATCAACTTCCAGAATCATCCGGGTGGCACGAGATAAGTGCTTCGCTCCATTCAACTGAGTGGCACTGGAATATCGACTCAGAAATACTTTTTGGCGCTCCGCCAGATCCTTCACTGAAAAGCATCTCAGAAGTGGGAATCCTTTTGCGCCCTACCGGTTCAGGAAAAACTATCGAGGTCGGATTAGACAATTTCGCACTGCTCGGCGAGGAGGCTGTCGAGTTCACACAGTCCATACTGACTTTGCCCAGCCAGACCTTTGAACCGGGTGAGATAATTAGCGTTTCATTTGATAGACCATCCGGAACAAAAAAGGATTGGATCGGCTTGTATGAGAAAGGAGTCGAAGCCCCGGCAACTCCGTCCATACTCTGGCGATATACCGATGGAACTCAAAGCGGAAACGATGTCATCAAAAAGGGGACTTTAAGCTTTACCGAGGGTCTTTCAGAACCAGGGGAATACGAGGCAAGAATGTATTTAAATGACGGATATGACCTAATTTCGAGCGCGCTTTTTAGCGTGAAAAAACCACCGGTCTTGACCCCCTCAAAGGAAGCGTTCAATTCGGGAGAACCTATCAACCTGACTTTTACAAACCCCAATGCTACTGACTTGGACTGGGTAGGAATCTACAGGAAGGGAGACGAGGCTCCCGCAGTTCCATCCATTTTTTGGTTATACACAGACGGCACAAAAACCGGAAACACATCGTTAAGTGAAGGTAGTCTGGAGTTTGATGAGAGCCTGCCTAGTTCCGGAGATTATGAAATGAGACTTTACGCAAACGACAGTTACGAACTCCTGGCCAAGGCCGCGTTCAGCGTTATTCATACGGAACCCGAGCTTAACATTATACCAGTGGCTGTAGATCAAACAGTGGAGGTAAATCAGGATGAGACGGTATTGATTACGCTGAGTGTGAGTGACGAGAATGGAGACACGCTGAGCTACACATTTTTAAACCAGCCGGAGAAAGGTACGTTGAAAGGGTCAGCCCAGACCCTGAGCTATAGCCCTAAGCCTAACTACTCAGGGAGTGACAGCTTTACCTACAAAGCCAATGACGGTAAGGCCGACTCGAATGTGGCGACGGTGACCATCCATGTAATTAAGAAATCCGTATTGCCAAAAGGAGTCTACTTCGTGGAGGACTTCGACGGACTGTCACTTGGTCCATGGGTTTCAGATAGTGAATCCGGCGGGGACGGCTCCGACTGGACAGCAACAGCACCGACCGACTGGGTGATGGTGCGCGGCGAGGGCCACGGCCCCACCGCCGGGGGCGACGCTGTGGTTGAATTTGACGGTTGGACCTTCGTGGATCCGGCATCCTGGAATACAACAGCTGGTCAGGATCGGGGCCAGTTCACCAAAGGTACCGGCGTTATTGCGGTTGGTGATTCTGATGAATACGACGACAGGGCCGACGCCAAGTTCAATGCGTCGCTGGCGACCCCGGAAATTGACATCAGCCGAGCAGTAGCTAACTCGTTGATGCTGTCCTACGACTCGAGTTGGAGGCAGGAACCGCAACAAGGCAAGGTTACAGTGTCCTTCGATGGCGGTAATCCGGTCACTTTGATGGAGCTGACCCCGGATACTCCGACGGCCTATGACGAGGCGGTCTTACTTTCACTCAATAATCCAGCGGGAGCAAAGACGGCGGTCCTCATGTGGGATTATCAAGGCCACAACAACTGGTGGTGGGCGATCGACAACATCAAAGTGGCTATTGCAGATACTGACGCACCCAAGATTAGTATCGTGAACAACGAAAACGGAACGATTACGGTAACTTTCGAGGGAAAACTTCAAAGTGCCTCGGCAGTGAACGGCCCGTGGCACGATGTGAATGCCGTCAGCCCACTGATCATTAATACGGATGACACCATTCAATTTGGGCGGGCGGTTAGGTGAATTGGGCAATTGCTAATAATCGTCCCTTCTAGACAAAAAAAGCACTGGACCAATTTTAATGGATCCAAGTTACTTAAAATGGGCAGATTAAAAAAACTTAGTCTGGGTACCTGAGTTACAGAAAATAAAAGTCAAACGATACACAAAAGAAAGCAATATTCGCATCCTACTCGAGGCGTAGAGCAGTTCAACAATTTCCATCCAGCCATTAAAAGTCGCATAATACAAAGGAGTGAAATAACCATCAGATGTATCCGTTGCCTTTACATTAGTTCCAGCTAAAGATCTTATGCTGAATTAAAAAACGAATGTTAGATGCATTTATTTAACATTCTAACTATAAATATGTAGCGAACAATTGTGAATCCAACCTTATTATTTAATAATACTATGAGCAGTAAATTTAATACGCCTACATTCACTCTACTGATATCGTCACAATCATTATCATTCCCAGACATATTTGCCTCGGACTCTGTATGTCCAGTCATTGCTATGTACATGGGTACGCTACTGTGGACGCAACGGAATTGCCAGTGAATCCATTTTGCCTCATAATAGAAGCATGCCTAACACGTTCGGCCACCTGTTCCGCATCACCACCTGGGGGGAATCCCACGGGGGCGGTGTCGGCGTCGTGCTCGACGGCTGCCCGTCGCAGCTCGATCTAAACGAGTCGGACATTCAACCCGATCTCGACCGCCGCCGTCCCGGCCAGTCGAGGATCGTCACGCCTCGCGACGAAGCCGACAAAGTCCAAATTATCTCTGGCACCTTCGAGGGCAAAACCCTCGGCACACCCATTACAATGATGGTGCACAACAAAGATTTCCGCCCCGAGGCCTACGCGGAGATGAAGACTAAATTCCGCCCCTCCCACGCCGACTACACGTACCAGCAGAAATTCGGCTACCGCAACTGGCAGGGCGGTGGTCGCTCCAGCGCGCGCGAAACTATCGGCCGCGTCGCCGCCGGGGCAGTGGCCAAGAAACTTTTGAAACAACGCTACGGCGTCGAAGTGTTGGCCTATGTTAAACAGGTCAAAAAAATCATTGCCGATGTCAACCCCGAAAAGGTCAGACTGCGCGATGTCGAAGCCAACATTGTCCGCTGCCCAGACAGCGCCGTCGCCGACAAGATGATCCGGCTGATCGAGCGTACCCGCAAAGCCGGCGACACCGTCGGCGGCTTGATCGAGGGGATCGCACGCGGCCTACCAGTCGGCTGGGGCGACCCTGTGTTCGACCGCCTTGAGGCCGACCTCGCCAAGGCGATGCTCAGCCTGCCCGCGTCCAAAGGCTTCGAAGTCGGCTCCGGTTTCGATGCCATCACCATGACCGGACGCGAGCACAACGACCCCATGCAATCCAGGCGCGGCAAGGTGCGCATGACAAAAAATGATTCCGGCGGCGTGCAAGGCGGCATCTCCAACGGCGAGACCGTCCACTTCCGTATTGCCTTCAAGCCGGTGGCCACCGTCATGCACAAGCAGGACACCGTCGATGCGCAGTTGAAAAACACAACGCTCAAAGGCCGGGGTCGCCACGATCCTTGCGTGCTTCCGCGCGCCGTCCCGATGGTCGAGGCCATGACCGCCCTCGTCCTGGCCGACCACGCCCTGCGCCACCGCGCCCAAAACGAGTGGTAGCCGCCGCGCTTGACCAAGATGCGCTTGATTTCCACTCGTCCTTGGCACACATTTTCGTTTGTAAACCTAGTGGGAACATCAGTTAATGAATTGGCAACATAAAATCATTCTAGCTGCAGTGCTGCTTTCGCTTGGTCAAGGGTTACTGGGTGGCGAAAGTGAATCACCCAACACGGATAGTGATACTTTTGATTTCTGGTCGCTGAAACCGATCGCCCGGCATGCCTTGCCAGCGCTTAGCCATGCGGATCGCGACTGGGCGCGGAATCCCATCGATCACTTTATCGCCGCCAAGCTGGCTGAAAAAAATCTCACTCACTCGCTCGAAGCCAACCGCCGGACGCTGATTCGCCGCGTCTATTTCGACCTTATCGGCCTGCCCCCTGACCCATTAGAAATCGACTCGTTCCTCAGCGACCCCGATCCGTTGGCCTACGAAAAACTCGTCGAAAAACTTCTCGCCACGCCTGGCTACGGCGAACGCTGGGCGCGCCACTGGCTCGACGTTGTCCACTACGGTGACACACACGGCTACGACAAGGACAAGCTCCGCCCCAATGCCTGGCCGTATCGTGACTATGTCATCCGCGCATTCAACAGCGACAAACCATACGATCTGTTCGTGCGCGAGCAGATCGCAGGTGACGCGCTTTATCCGGACACACGCGACGGCATTGAGGCAACAGGCTTCATCTCGGCCGGCCCGTGGGATTTCATCGGCCATGCCGAGGTGCCGGAAACCAAACTCGACGGCCGTATCGCCCGCAACATCGACCGCGACGACATGGTGAAAAACACGATGAACACCTTCATCAGCACTACCGTGCAATGCGCCCGCTGCCATGACCACAAGTTCGATGAGATCAACATGACCGACTACTACCGGATGCAGGCCGTATTCGCCGCGCTCGACCGCGCGGACCGTGAGTACCACCCCGATCCCTTGATCGCCAAAAAACTCGCCACACTCAAAGCCGAGGTTGACCTGCATCAGTCAAAACTCATAAAAATCAAAAACGAGATCAGTAAAAAGGGGGGAGATAAACTCGTTGCGCTCGACAAGCAACTCGAGTCGCTTCGCAAGCAATCTAAAACGAGCAACCGCCCCGAGTTCGGTTACCACAGCCAGATCAGCGCCGAGCAGGACGCGAACAAGTGGGTGCAAGTGGACCTTGGGCAGGCCCAGTCCATCGAACAAGTCACGCTCATCGGTACGAGTGACAACTTCAACAATATCGGTGACGGCTTCGGCTTTCCAGTGCGATACAAAATTGAGGTATCAAGTGATGCGACATTTGAGAGCGATGTGACGGTTGTCGCCGACAAAACTAAGGTCGACGAGACGAACCCCGGCGTTGCGCCGCTGCATTTCAAGTCGCCAAACCTCAACGCTCGTTACATCCGTGTCACCGCGACAAAGCTAGCCAAGCGCAGCAGCGATTATATTTTTGCACTGGCCGAGCTTCGCTTACTCAACGTCAACGGTGACAACCTCGCGAAAGGCAAAACCATCACCGCGCTCGACTCCATCGAGTCACCGGTTCGCTGGCGAAAAAGCAATTTGGTCGATGCCCTCTACCCCGGTAAGGCGAGCGACCCCGCCATTG
>DBNL01000072.1 GCA_002299785.1 Verrucomicrobia bacterium UBA673 | reverse complement strand
TTACTTGACCTTGGAAAGGACGATGAACCAGGCGGAGTCGGTGCCACTTTCACCGGCCAGAACCATGCAGCTGCCGGACTTTAATTTCTGGCTTTTTTGAACCAGCATTTTGCCTTCACTAAACAGGCTTACCGCAACTTTTCCCTTGTTTAGGTTCGAGACCTCGATTTTTGCGGTCTTGCTCAGTTTGGCGGTTTTTGTGGCGCCATCGACAATGCTCATTCGCTTTGAACGAAGTTCATAGTACTTCATCCATTTGAAGACCTTGGCCAAGCGCTTCCGAATCGTGTTGGAAAACTCCGTTTTACCTTCTTGCTCCTTGCTGGTGCCCAACACCAAGTGGGCCTGAACGGTAATCGGATCGGCCTGCGCCACAACGAAGCCGCCACCGACAAATACCAGCAGGGCGACCAGAAAAGTAAATCGACTTATCAAATTATTGAGCGACAAAGTTATCACTAAAGGAGATATCATAGACGGTTTGTCAGCCTTAATCAAGCCATAGATCTATCTCGTCCTGCTGAAGGTCAATAGAGTAATCGAGCCAAACAACGCTCATGTTATCGTCCTCGGTGTTGAAAGTCATCACATCGAGATCTTCGATGGACAACTCGAGCTCATGGTCGCTGCCCAGCAGAATGTCGAGGTCTGGCATCGTGGTTTGCTGCAGGGACAGCACCAGCACGAGACATGCAATGCCTGCAAGTGGCAACACCCAACGTAGTAGCCAGTTCGCACCCGATGCCGGCCTAGCCATGTGTTTGGCTTGCCGTTCTTCAAGCTCGATGGCCTTTGATATTTGGCTCCAGTGGAAGTCGCCCGACTCGGGCAACGTGCGCGGCAACTCGGCATCAGCCATTAACCCACGCACAACAGTGAGTCGCGTGTGCAACGCCTTCAACCCGGCGTCGCTCTCCAAGCGAGAAAGCAGCTCTTCTGCCTCGCGTCCGGTTAGTTCACCGTCCACCAGGGCCTGCACCTTAAGTTGTATTTCGTTCTCGTTCATTCGATTAATCCGTCCCGTTTCAGCGTTTCCTTTAGCAAACTGGCCAACCGTTTTCGGGCATAAAACAACCGCGACATAACAGTCCCGATGGAGGTGCCCATCTTCTCGGCGATCTCCCTGTACTCGAGTTCCTCAAACTCGTAGAGGACGATCACCGTTCGGTGTTTATCCGAAAGCTTAGCCAAAGCAGCATCGATTCGTTCCCTCAGTTCTCCACGGCTCAGTCCCTCGACGGGATCGATCGTCTCCACCTCCATTCGGTTCTCGACCGGGCCAGTGGTTTCCTCCATCGCCTCGATGGAGTCCGTCCGCGCCCGTTTCTGCCGCCGCAGTTCGTCGAGACAGAGGTTGGTGACGATCCGGCTCAGCCAAGTCGGAAAACTTGCCTCGCCATGGAATTGTTCAAGACGCTGCCACGCCTTCACCCACGCATTCTGGGAAAGATCCACCGCAAGATCCTCGTTGCGCATGATGCTGTAGGCGCGCACGTAGATGCGGTCGCGGTACCGGGCAACCAACTCCTCAAACGCCTGCATGTCGCCCACCTTGGCCCACTGGACCAGTTGAGGCTCTTCGGCCGAGGAATACGCTGTTTCTTCCGGCATTTCAAATGACGCAACCCAAAACCGGCTTATTCAATGTAGCTACAATTTCCCTTTCGTGCTGGGCAACTGCCCGGCAATTCGGGGGTCGTGTTGGCAGGCAAAGTCGGTCGCCCGGGCGAACGCCTTGAACAGCCCCTCCACGATGTGATGAGGCTCGTCGCCGTACAGCAGTTCGAGGTGAAGGTTGCACCGGGCATCGTTGGTGAACGCCTGAAAAAAATCCCGGGCCAAGCCGAAGCGAAACACCGACGACATGTCCTGCGACTTGTCCTCATCGGTGATGCCTTTTTGGTGGTGCCTGGCCAAGCCGCGCCAAACGAGGTGCGGCCGGTTGCTGAAGTCGACCACGCAGCGCGCGAGGCACTCGTCCATCGGCACGTACGCCTCGCCGGTGAACGGGTTACGCGGGTCGAACCCGGTGCCGTAACGCCGAATGCCCTTCTTGTCGCCAAGCGCCCCGGCGAATGCCTGTCCAATCGCGATGCCGCAGTCCTCGACGGTGTGATGATGATCCACCTCGACGTCGCCGTTGCAACGCAAGTTCAGATCCATCGTCGCGTGCTTGGCGAACAACGTCAGCATGTGGTCGAAGAACGGGATGCCCGTATCGATCTTCGACTTGCCCTTGCCGTCGATGTTCAGGCTGAGCCGAATCTTCGTCTCGCCGGTATCGCGTTTTATCTGTGCCTTGCGTGACTGCATGGTTGAAAATATTTGTCACAAAAACTCGCCGTCACTGGTCGAGCGACGCGAGGTAACGCTCGGCTTCAATCGCCGCCGCGCACCCTTGACCGGCCGCTGTGACCGCCTGCCGGTAAACATGGTCCGAGCAGTCGCCCGCCACGAACACGCCAGTGACATTGGTTTCCTGCCCGCGCTTGGGCAAGATATAACCGGCGTCATCCATGTCGATCACGCCTTGGAATAACTGCGTGTTCGGGACGTGCCCGATCGCGATGAACAACCCAGCGCAGTCGATCGTGCTCTCGTCGCCCGACTGGGTGTTGCGCACCGTTACGCCGGTGACCTTGTCCTGCCCGACATCCGCCACCTCGGTGACCTCCGAGTTCCACACCATCTCGATCTTCTCGTTGGCCAGAGTGCGATCGGCCATGATCTTCGACGCCCGCAACTCATCGCGTCGGTGAATTAAGTAAACCTTTGAAGCAAAACGGGTTAAGTAAGTCGCCTCTTCGCAGGCCGAGTCGCCGCCCCCGACCACCACCAGCGGCTGGTCGCGAAACATCGGCAGCGCCCCGTCGCAGGTCGCGCAGTAAGTGACGCCCTTTTTCTCCAGCTTGGCCTCGCTGTCCAGCCCGAGATGCCGGTGCCCCGCCCCGCTGGCGATAACGACTGTCTGCGTCTCCACCTCGTTGCCGTCCACAGTCAGTTTCAATTGGCTGCCGCTGAAATCGATTGCATCCACCGCACTCCCGAACTGGATCCTAGCCCCAAACCGCTCGGCCTGTTGCTGCATCTCCATCATCAACTCCGTGCCGTCGATGCCCTTGGCGAAACCGGGGAAATTCTCGACGATGCTGGTCGTGGTGAGCAAACCGCCCGGCATCGCGCCGGTCAGCACAAGCGGCTCGAGATTGGCGCGGGCGGTGTAAATCGCAGCAGTCAGTCCGGCGCAGCCGGACCCGATAATAACAACCTTCTCCATACAGGCGACGGACGGTAAAAGCCAAACCGCCCCTTGGCAAGTCAAGCGCTCGGTCAACTCAAAGCCCGATGACTCGCTTCACGGCATCGATCTCCGGGGCGACGACTGTCGGCTCGAGGCCTGCGACGCTGATGGCGTTGTCCGGGTCCTTCAGCCCATGCCCGGTGAGCGTGGCGACAACTTTGCTGCCGACCGGTATCAGTCCGTCACGCACGCAGTGGATCAGCCCGGCCAGGGACGCCGCACTCGCCGGCTCGGCGAAAACACCCTCGGTGCGCGCCGCCAATTTGTACGCAGACAAAATCTCCTCGTCGGTTACTTTGGCAATGTGGCCGTTGGATTCTTTGAGCGCGTTCATCGCGCCGTCCCAACTCGCCGGGTTGCCAATGCGGATGGCCGTGGCCACCGTTCGCGGATTCTTGATCGGCCGACCCTCGACCAGCGGCGCTGCGTTGGCGGCTTGAAAACCGAACATCCTCGGCACCGCCTTGGCCAAGCCGCCTTCGCGGTACTCGTTGTAACCCTTCCAGTACGCCGTGATGTTGCCGGCGTTGCCAACCGGCAGGAAATGAAAGTCCGGCGCTTGGCCAAGCTGGTCGACCACCTCGAACGCCGCCGTCTTTTGGCCATCGATCCGCACCGGGTTGATGCTGTTCACGACCTCCACCTGGCCGGTCTCGCCCAGTTCGCGGACGATTCGCAGCGCGTCGTCAAAATTGCCCTCGATCGCGATCGTCGTCGCGCCGTGCATCAGCGCTTGCGCCAGTTTGCCCAGCGCGATCTTGCCGTGCGGCAGCAGCACGACGCACTTGATTCCGGCGCGCGCCGCGTAGGCCGCCGCCGAGGCGGACGTGTTGCCGGTGCTCGCGCAAACGACCACCTCCGTGCCACGCTCCATCGCCTTGGAAACCGCCATGGTCATGCCGCGATCCTTGAACGAAGCGGTCGGATTCAGCCCCTCGTATTTCAGGTGCAGCTCGATGTCGCCGCCGATCTCGCGGGCCAGACGGTCGGCGCGAATCAGCGGCGTGTTACCCTCGAGCAGCGACACGACCGGCGTCGAGTCGTCCACCGGCAGATACTCCGCGTAACGGCGGATCACTCCCTGCCACGCGCCGGTTGAGTTGGTGTCGTGCGAGTTCAAAATTATGCAAAAGTTTCCACGCGAATCATCGTCGGCTTTGCTTTGATCGCGGAGAGGCGGGCGATCTTTTTGAGCGCCTGCCGCATCGCCAGATCCGGCGCGTCGTGCAGCATCAAAATCAGCGGCACACTCTCGCCGACGTGCCCCTCCGGCTGTGTCACCGAGCAAATACCGATCTTCGCCGCGCCAAGAATCGCCGCGATTTTGGCCAAGGTTCCCGGTCGGTCGACCACGCTCAATCGCAGATAAAACGGGCTGACCGCCTTGTCGATCGACTGCACCATGCCGTTTTGTTCGTGCGGCACGAACGGCGGCACGCGGCCGATGCTACCGTTTTTCAAATCCAGCGCCGCATCGGCAAGATCGCTCAACACCGCGCTCGCCGTGGCATCCGCGCCGGCACCCTGACCGTAGTGCAGCGTGTCCCCGACGATGTCGCCACGAACCAAAACTGCATTGAACACGTCGCTGACATTCGCCAACACATGCGTCTCCGGCACGAGCGCCGGGTGAACGGCGATCTGCACTTTGTTGCCGAGCTTTTTCACGATGCCGAGCAGCTTGATGCAGTAGCCCAGCCGCCGCGCAAACTGAATGTCCAGCGGCGTAATGTGGCGGATGCCCTCGACAAAAATCTGCCCCGGCTTTACCCAGAACCCATGCGCCAGTGAAGCGAGAATGCCGGTCTTGTGCTGCGCGTCAAACCCGTCCACGTCCAGCGACGGCTCGGCCTCCGCGTAGCCCATCTGTTGCGCGTCCGCGAGCACGTCGGCGAAGTCGCTCCCGTCGGCTTCCATCTTCGTGAGGATGTAATTACAAGTGCCGTTGAGGATGCCGTAAAGCCGCTGAATGCGATTGCCGCTCAAGCCCTCGCGCAGCGATTTGATGATCGGAATGCCGCCCGCCACCGACGCTTCATAATAAAGATTGCCGCCGTTCTTCTCGACCAGCCGAAAGATCGACTCACCGTACGCGGAGATCAGCGCCTTGTTTGCCGTGATGACCGGCTTGCCAAGTTTGAGCGCTGCCGCCACCACCTTTCGCGCCGTGGTCGTACCGCCCATCAACTCCATCACCACATCGATCTTCGGGTCGCTCACCAGCGACTCCCAATCGCTCGTGACCAAGCCCTTGGCCAAGCGCACCGGCCGGGCCTTGCGCGGGTTGCGCACCGCCACGCCGCCGAGCGAAAAACTCACGCCAAGCCGGGAGCCCATCAGCGCGCCGTTGCGTGCCAAGCCCTTCACCACGCCGCTGCCAACCGTCCCGCACCCGACCAATCCTATGTTCACCTTCCGCATTTCAGGGGCGCAGAGAGTGACGGCAAACCCCAACCGGCTCAATTTAATTTTGCCCGCCACCCGCTTAGCCAAGCGCCGCAGGCGGAAAATGCTTTCCCGCTGCCGGGGCTGATTTACGATGCGCCGCCGCAGAGCTTGATGAAAATTCTGGTAATCGGCGCAGGCGGCCGCGAACACGCCCTGGTTTGGAAACTGACACAGTCACCACGTGCCACGCAGATGTGGTGCGCCCCCGGCAATGCCGGTATCGGCGGCGAGACGCTCGCGGCCAACGGCTCGGCGGTCGAGTGCGTCGGCATCGGCGCGGAGGATCTGCCGGCACTGCTCGCTTTCGCCCGCGACAACCAAGCCGACCTCACCGTCGTCGGCCCGGACAACCCACTCGCAATGGGCATCGTCGATCAATTCCAGGCCGCCGGTCTCCGCGCCTGGGGGCCAACACAGCAGGCGTCGCAGTTTGAATCGTCCAAAATTTTCTCGCAAGAATTCATGGATCGCAACGGCATCCCGACGATGCAGTCGGCATCGTTCGCCGACGCGGCCGAGGCCAAGGCGTTCGCCGCATCGCTCGACGGCCAATGCGCGGTGAAGGCGGACGGGCTCGCGCTAGGCAAGGGCGTGCTCATCTGCAACAACACCGATGAAGCCATCGGCGCAATCGACCAGATCATGACCGACCGCGCGTTCGGCGAGGCCGGCTCGAGCGTGTTGATCCAGGAATTGATCACCGGCATGGAGGTGTCGCTGCACGCATTGTGCGATGGCAAATGCGCCAAGCTTTTCCCCAGCTCGCAGGATCACAAACGCGCCCTCGACGGCGACGAAGGCCTGAACACCGGCGGCATGGGCGCCTACTCGCCGGTGCCGTTTTTGAGCGACGAAAAACTCACCGAGATCGCCGACTCCGTGCTCGACCCTTGGCTCGCCGGTTGCGCCGCAGAAGGCATCGACTTTCGTGGCATGCTTTACCCGGGCGTCATGCTCACCGACGACGGCCCGAAGGTGCTAGAGTTCAACGCCCGCTTCGGCGATCCCGAGACGCAGATTTACCTCACGCGCCTAGAGAACGATCTAGTCGATTTGCTCGAGGCAAGCATCGACGGCACGCTCGCCGGACACGAGTTGCGCTGGTCGGCGCAATCCTCTGTCTGTGTCGTGATGGCCTCCGGCGGTTATCCCGGCAGCTACGAAAAAGGCAAAGTCATCACCGGTATCGAAGACGCCGATGCCCTGCCCGGCGTGAAAGTTTTCCACGCCGGAACCAAGCTCGACGGCGAAAACGTCGTCACCAACGGCGGCCGCGTGCTGGGCGTCACCGCGCTTGGCCAAGGGCTGCAGGCCGCCCGCGACCTCGCCTACGAGGCCGCCGCAAAAATCCAGTTCGAAGGCGCCTTCACCCGCTCCGACATCGCCGCCAAGGCGCTTTAGGGTGATCACTCGGCAGACAACTCGAGCAGCCGAGCTGGGTCGGTGACATTTTCCTCACGCTTCATTCCGCTTGGCCAAGTGACCTCGACACTGCGAATGCGCCCGGCCGCCCCAAGAATTTGTGTGTCGCTGTTTCGCGAGTATCTCCCGGAACTGCTGCTGACCAAGCGGGCCGGGCCTTTTGTGCCGTCGTCGTATACCGGCCGAAGCACCGCGCCTTGGCTGCCACGCACGCGGAGGCCGGGTTGGCCAAGCGCGTTGAGGTACAGTTTTGGGCGGCCCTTGCTTTGCGCGATCAACAGGTCGGGGCGGCCGTCGTCGTTCAGATCGCCCACGGCGCAGCCACGTTGCTCGCCGAAAATCTTGATGCCGCTTCGGTGCCCGAACACGCTCGCGAACCCGCCCGCCCCGTCGCCGAGCAGCAGCATACCCTCGCCGGCATCCATCCGGTAATCCTCCACTCGCACCGCAAAAAAGTTTTGGCTGAGGAACACGTCCTCGTTTCCGTCGCCGTCGAAGTCGGCCACGGTCGCGCCGTTGACCGGCGTGAGCTGCGCCTCGACCGGCAGCGGCCTGGCTTCAAATGTCCCGGCGCGATTGAGCAGCAGCACCGAGGCGAGGTGCGACGCCTTGAGCAGTTTGGCCCCGGCCAGTTGACCGGCGAAAATTTGCTGAAGCGTCGCAGCGGCGTAACCACGATGCGTCGGGAAGTTTTCGCGCAAAAACGGGAACAGCAACTCGAGCGTCACCAGCTGGTGACGCGGCAACAGTCGTTGCGATGCCACGTCGAACCGCGCATCGAGCGCATCGTAAAAACCGTCGCCGCCGATGTCGCTGTGGACGAGGTACGGCACCCGTTTTTCACCGTGCTTGTACGGGCTGTTCAACCCCCAATTGCCGGCGAGCAGATCGAACCGGCCGTCGTTGTCGAAGTCGCCGACGGCGAGCGTCTGCCAAATGCCCGGCTGCGAGTCGAGCCCCCACGCCTTTGTCACATTGGTGAATTTGCCGCCGCTGTTTTTGAAAATACGGATCGGCCCCCACTCGGTCGCCAGCGCCAGTTCCGGCAAAATATCGTCGTCCAGATTCACGAACACGGCAGCGGTCACGAGGCCGATGTTCGCGAAAACGGTGGACTGTTCGGCGTCGAGTTTCACTCCGCCCGGGCCGCCGCGCAGCAACCACGACGAGGCGGGCTGCGGGAACTTGCCGGGGATGCCGTGACCGGCGACGAACACGTCGGGATGCCCGTCGCCGTCCACGTCAGCCACAGCGATCGAGCCGGCATCGGAGTGGTTAGCGGACGGCAACTTGATGACTTTCGGCTTGGCAGCGACGGGGCGGAAGAGTTGCAGCGACGGGGCAGTCGGAGTGGGCGAATCGTGCGCGGACACGGCCACGAGCAACCCTTGTCCAAGCGCACCCAAGCCAAGCGCGTCACCGGCAAGCGGTCGGTCGAACGCCGGTTCGTTGAGCATGGTCAAGCGGCCTTCGGCAGCGACGCTGTAGCCGACAAGATTCC
>DBNL01000015.1:12731-14340 GCA_002299785.1 Verrucomicrobia bacterium UBA673 | reverse complement strand
TTGTTGATTCTCTTCCTGCTCCTCGTTGGGTTGGCCCTGGCCTTGACCGGGTTGGCTTTGGCCTTCGTTCTGGGCGAGTTCCATCTCACGCTCAACCTCCTCGCGCAATTCGTCGAGCCGATCAGCGGCAAAACGCATCGCGTCCTCGTCGCTGCCGATGATCTTCTCGGCAGCATTCTCGACCGTGTCGCGCAACTCAGAAATGTTCTCGGTCAACCCCCGCTGAATGTCGCTGGTTTCATTGGGCAGATTGTTACGCATCAGCAACGATAACTGGTCGAGTGACTCCTCCATGTTATCCTGCCGGGCACGACGGACACCATCTTCCAGCTCCTGCGATAGCAGCTTCTCCGACTCCTCGGCCTCGCGGGAGACCTGCTCCATTTGCTGCAGCAAGTCCTCAAGTTGTCCCTTCTGCGACTCGGCCATGTCGAGAGCCTCCTTGAGCTCGCCCTCATCGCTGAGAGAGCGGAAGGTCTTCTGCCGGTCCTCCTCGATGGCCTTGTTCAACTCACTTTGCGTGTTGTCGAGCTCGCGCGCTTCCTGTCGCATCTCGCGCATGGCATCGGCAAATTCATTGGCGGTCTGCTCTTTATAGTCCTCCTCGACCTCATCAAGGTTCCGGCTGGCGCGCGAGCCGGAGTTGGCGGCTTGCGAAAGCTGTTGTTGCTCAAGGTTGCGGGCGGTCTGCTCCATCTGCTCGCGGGCCTCCTCGAGTTGCTGGCGCGACTCGGCAAGCTCATCGTCTTGGCTGCGATCCATCCGTTGCTGAACCTCGTCGAGGTCGTCGATGAGGTTGCGCTGCTCGTCCTGAAGCCGCTTGAGTTCGCGCTCGATACGCTCGCGCTCAGCCTCGTCCCCAGCGTCGAGCAGGGCAATCTGCAGTTCCTGCAGGCGCTGGTTCAGATCCGACTGCCGCCGCGCGAGTTCCTTGAGGCGGTTGAGCGTCTGCAACTGCTCAGCGCGCTCGCCCTGCTGCTGGGCCTGTTGTCTTTGCCGCTCGGCCTTGCTCTCCAACTCGTAATTGTTTTGCGTGTCCTGCATGTCGAGCTGATCAAGCTGGCGCTGGGCGCGGTTGCTGTTGCCGCGACCCTGCTGTTGCTGGCGTTGTTGCTGGGCCTGCTGGCGGGAAACACGAAACTCATTCTCGCGCAGTCTCTGCAAATGCTGTAGCGCAGTCTGCTCCTCCATGATCGCGGCGGAGAGCGCTTCGCCAAGTGCGTCGCCGCTGGAGTCTTTCGCCTTGGCCAAGTTGTCGGCAGCGGCCTGCATCGCCTCGTTGGCCTGATATGCCTGGCCGCCGGACTCGGAGTCCTGCAACAGCGCCGACGCCTGCTCGAGCATGCCGAGTAACTCGCCCTGAGAATCGGCCACGACCTGTATATCCTCGGCCAGTTTCTCGTCGGTGGCCTTGCGGCGCTTGATATTCCACGTAGCGCTGATGATGTCCTTCTGCGAATCGAGCAGGTTGGCGATGGACTGTTGCTGCTCACCCCCCTGTTCACCGCCTTCGCCCTGCTGTTGCTGCTGGCGCATGCCCTCGGTGGCGGATCGGTTTTGGCGGAAGATTTCCTCGAACGGCCGCACCGTGGCGAAGAATAAATCGCTG
>DBNL01000015.1:9162-12340 GCA_002299785.1 Verrucomicrobia bacterium UBA673 | reverse complement strand
TCGACACCCAAATCCTCCATCCGAAGCACGTGGGCAACAGCGAGCTTGTTGGTGGACAAGTCGGCGGCGGCGAGGGAAAGATACTGCGGTTCCTCGCCGGCCAACTGGTAGCCGATGCCGGCATCGGCCAGCCCAAAGTCGTCGCGCACCACGCCCTGCAGTCGCATCTCCTCGATGGCCGACACCTCGGTATCACCCGTGGGCGCCTCAAACTTCAGCGCCGGGGCGGCGTTCTCGAGCACGTTGAAAACATACAGGGACGGGAAACGGTTCGTGCGCTCGTCGGCATCCTCAAGGTGCAACTCGTAACGAAACTCGCCGGACTCGTTGAAGTCACGCAGGAGCTGAAACTGCGAACTACCATCGGCCAGTTGCTGCAGCGGAATGTCTTCGCCCTCGCCGTCGCGGGTCTTGAGCACCGCCGACGTGAGCGGCTTGTTGAATTGAAAATCGAATGTCAAGCCGGTGCCCTCGACGGCGGTGAGGCGGCGTGTGTTGTTGATGATCTTGTCGTCGCGGCCAGTGAACTCCGGGTAGTCGAGCTTGGCCTGCGACGACTTAAGCTCCGGGAACTCGAACACCGACAACCGGTACAGCTCCCCCTGTTGTCCGTCGTAAACCACCCTGTACACGGCGTTCGATTGCACGTTCGACAGGCGGTAGCTGTAAGTCGGGTCGTCGAGGCTTTGCACCATCGTCATCCTCCGCGGGGCCTGCCCCGGTTCCTGCACAGTCAACTGCACCTCAGACCGAACATCGGCGAACTTGGCCGAGACGATCAGGCTCGTGCCGCGCTCGATCTCGGTGTGGCCCGGCATAACCTCGACGCCGACCTTGATCAAGCGCGCCGCTGCGCCGCCGCCAATTCCCGGCAATTGAAACGTCGCCAGCGCAAACACGACCAAGGCGACGGCGTGGTAAAGATGCGTCTGAGCCAGGCGGCCGTTGACCTCGAATTCCCAGCCCTGCTCGTGGGCCGCGCTGAGTGCATCAGTCAGCACCCGCTGCTGCAGGTAGTCGAGTTTGTCAGGATCGTTTTTTGCAATCTGCTCCGAAGCAGTCTCAAGCAGCTTGTTAAGACCTGGATGGTGTTGCTCGATCATCCGAACGATCTCAGCCAGCGTCAGCCAGTCTACAAGCAGCACTTTTACGAAAACCAGAGTCGCCACAGCAGCGGCACTCGTCCCGATGATAGGCCAAGCAAGACGTACATCAATGCCAGTCGCCTCAAGCGCGATGGCGCCGAGACAGGCCACGGCGCAGGCGGCCCAGCAAATGGCTAGGCCGGAGTAAAGTTTCTGCCGACGATGCTGCTGCCGATGGAGCATCAGGAATTCCTGAAGTGTTTTTGGCTCGTTCATGTCATTGCGGGTTCTGCCGTCCGGCTACCCTTCGCGGCCAGCACGGTTTCAAGAGTGACAAATAAAAGCACCGCCGCCAAGGCCCACTGCCAGTATTCGCGACGGTGCGTCTCCGTTTTTTTCGCCGACTCGACGGCGAGCGGCGCGGCTGCCGGGGTGCTCATCGGCAGGCCGATTTTTTTAAATTGCTCCATGACGATCGGCTCCGTGCGACTCTCCGCCGCCGTGAGGTTCACCGCGAACGTCTCCGACCAGCCATTGCCCTTCACGGTATACAGGCCAGGGGCCGTCGGCCTGAAAATGGTATCAACCGATATCGCCACAGCCCCGTCGCCGGGCGGTATGACGGTGACTCCGCCGCCTTGGCCGTTGTTGAACCGTGTCACGTCGACCTCACGGCCAACCACAAACTGCCGCGACTGGGTTTTGCCATCGAGCACCGGCTGGAGGATCGAGTAGAGCAGCGGGATAAACTTGGTCGAGAGCGCGAGCTGGCTGTCGGCCGGTGTCCAACCGGAAGCCATCACCAGCAACCGGCCGTCACGGGCTACGACCCACGCCGGCTGGCCGGAATCAAATCTGGCAATCACGTCGATGCCTTCGTCAGGAAGGTTTTGCAACTCGCGATGTTTCCAAAAGTGCAGATTCGTGAAGTCGTTGAATCGCGCGTCGCCGAACACCTTCAAAATTTCGTGGTCCAGCTTGAGCTCCTCGAGCAGCGCGTAGTCGCTCGACGCGATGTCGCGAACGACAACGCCGTCCGCACCAAGCCACTGTCCGAGGTTCGCGGCTTGGCTCGGCGACTGCACGACCATCAACGCGGTGGCACCGCCCTCGATCGCCTGGCCAAGCGCTTGTGCCAGCGGATCGTCGACGGCATCTCCGATGACAAACAAGTCGGCCTCCGGCAGCGAGCCGGTCGATTTGCCGCTGATCGCCTCGACCTGAAAATCAAGAGTACTCGACTGCTGAAACGCACTCGCCAGATAAAACAGCGAGCCTTCGGCATCGTTCGGTTTGTCCTCGCCAATGTAAACGATGCGCACTGTCTGCTGCCGGCTTTGCGCGAAATGAAACTGGTTGTCGAACTCCGCCGTGTCCCCCTGGATGGCCAGTCGCTCGACGGACTTCCCCACCCATTCGCCCGGCAACTCGACGACCCGGCTGCGGCCCGGCGGGACGTGCACCTTTTGGCTGAGAGTCTCGCCGGCAGTCGTGTGCGCCAAAAACTCCAGCTCATCGCTGATGCCGTTGGCTGAGTTGCTGATGCGGAACGACGGCGCGGCCCCAGCGGTGGCCCACGGCATGCGGGAGGCGACCTGCTCGATACCGGCGTTACCCTGGTCGTCCTCACCGATCTGCTTGAGCGTCACCCTGATGCCGGTAGGCCATTCGTAACCCTGCACAGCGTCGAGGTGGCTACCCTTCTGCATATCACTGATGACGATAATCTCACGCCTGGCCAAGGGCTGTTCGTCCGCTTCCGGCTCGGCCTCCTGTATCGCCTCACCGACGAAAACAAGCGCTTGGCCAAGGTTGCTCCCACCGAAGCCCGGCTTGGCCAAGCGCTCGAGTTGGGTGTTCACCTCCGCCTCGGAAGCGTTGCCGAGCCACGACTTGACCTCGGCCAACGACGCCGTCGAGTCATCGTAGGCGATCAGCGTGAAGCGGTCGCCAGGGCCGAGTTGGCTAAGCGCGGTTTGCACCTTGACCTTGGCCTGCTGCCACAGATCGCCGCGCTGCATGCTGGCGCTGCGGTCGAGCAACACGGTGACCCATTGCCGGTCTCGCCGCGCCGCATCGGCGGGATCGTCCAC
>DBNL01000015.1:2911-8763 GCA_002299785.1 Verrucomicrobia bacterium UBA673 | reverse complement strand
AGGTGCGTCGGCCGCCGTTTGCGCTCCACCGGCGGCTTGGTCTTGTCGAGAAACATTAGGCTGCTGAACGCCTGTTTATTTTTCGGCCGATCGTGCAGCAGATGCAGGATGATCGGGATGGCCAGTGCAAGCGCGCCCAACAGGTAAAATGGTGTCAGAAAACTCATGCGGCACTCCTCCCGTTTGAGCGGCGCTGCCGAACAACGGCGCGCGCGGGACGTTCCTCGAGGAAGCGCTTCAACACCCGCTCGAGCGGCTCGGCGGTGGTCACGCGGAAACCAGGGATGCCCTGCGCGCTAAAAACCGCGTCGAGTGCGGCGTTGTGCGCGTTGTATCTTTCCTGATACGACTCCCGGGCCATTCCCGGGTCGAGGATGATGTTTTGGCCGCTCTCCATGTCCTCAAAAATCGCGGCATCCTCGAAATTGAAATCGACCTCGCGCGGGTGCAGCACCTGCAAAGCGCGTACATCGTGCCCGGAGGCGGTGAACAGACTCAGGCAGCGTTCCAACTCGGCTAGCGGCGAGAGGAAATCGGACACGAGCACGATCATGCCGCGCTTGCCGACGAGCGAGGCGAGTTTCTCCAGCGCCTGGCAGAGATCCGTGGCGTTGCCGGCCGGCTGGGCCTCGAGCCGACCAAGGATCGTTTTCAACTGGTCCCGCCGGTAGCGCGGCGGGATGAACTCGCGCACGTCGCGGTCGAATGTTGCCAGACCAACGGCGTCGCGCTGCTGCGTGAGGAACCACGCCAATGACGCGGCGAATGTGCGGGCGTAATCGCTTTTCTTGACGCCGGCATCGTCACCGCCGAACTCCATCGACTTGGAAAAATCAACCAGGAACATGCAGCGCAGGTTGGTTTCGTCCTCGAATTTCTTGATGAACTCGCGGTCGGTCCGCGCCATCACTTTCCAGTCGAGGAAACGGACGTCATCGCCTGGTGAATATTCGCGATACTCCGTGAACTCGGTGGAAAAGCCGGTGCGCGGACTGCGATGCAATCCGCTCATGAACCCCTCAACCACGGCCCGCGCCCGGAGCGAAAGGCTGCTGATTTCCATCAGGGCTTTCGGATCTAAAAAACGGTGCGTTGTGGTGGAACGACTCACGGCACGCTTACGGTCTCGAGGAGTTTCTCGACGACTTTGTCGGCATCGACCCCTTCGGCCTCGGCCTTGAAATTGGGCAGGATGCGATGGCGCAATACCGGCACGGCGAGCGCCTTGACGTCGTCCGGCGTGACGTGGGAGCGGCCCTGCAACAGCGCGCGCGCCTTGCTGCCGAGGATCAGCGCCTGCCCGGCTCGAAGGCCCGCGCCCCAGTTGACCCAATCATTGACAAATTCGGGTGTGCCTTTCTGGCCGGGACGCGAACTCGCGGCCAGGCGCACGGCGTAACTCACGACCGAGTCGGCCACCGGCACCTTGCGCACGACACCCTGGATGCGCACCACCTCCTCGGCACTGAACACGGGGTTCAGCTGCACGTCGTCGCGCCGGGTGGTCTCGCTAACGACGCGCACCTCGTCCTCCTCCGGCAGGTAGTCGATGAACACATTGAGCATGAATCGGTCGAGTTGCGCCTCCGGCAGCGGGTAGGTGCCCTCCATCTCAATCGGGTTTTGCGTGGCGAGCACGAAAAACGGCTTGGGCAACTCACGGCTTGTGCCGCCGACGGTCACCTGTTTTTCCTGCATCGCCTCGAGCAGCGCGGCCTGCGTCTTGGGCGGCGTGCGGTTGATCTCGTCGGCCAGCAGGACGTTGGTGAACACCGGGCCTTTGACGAAGCGTAGCTCCCGCCCGTGCTCGCCGTCGGTGAGAATCTCGGTGCCGGTGATGTCCGCCGGCATGAGGTCGGGCGTGAACTGGATACGATGAAACTCGAGGTCAAAAATCCCGGCGATGGCGCGCACCATCATCGTCTTGGCCAGGCCGGGCACGCCGGTAATAAGGCAGTTGGCACCAGCGAAGAGCGTAACGAGAATCTCCTCGACCGCCGCCTTCTGCCCGATGATGACCCGGCCAAGTTCCTGTTCTATTTTCTCGCGGCTGGCGGCGATCTGCTCGACCGCCAGGCGATCCTGCTCATGTGTGGTTTCTGTGGTTTCCATGTTTAGTGAGTCATTGAATAAAAAATAATGTTGATGCCCATCGGGTACGCCTTTGGCTCGGAGAATACCTTGAAATACCACTCGTTGCGGCTCTCCTCCTCCCAGCCGTCGCCGAGGTCGGTGTTGTGGCAGAAGATCGCCATCAACCGGCCGGCGTCGTCGTAAACCCCGCGGTAGTGCGGTGTCTCCGCGTCGGTTCGCTCCCAAGTGATGCCGTACCGCGCGCCTTGGATGGCGGTCCGAGGGTTGGGCACCTGCGGCTTTTCCTTTAGCGGAAACACGCCCTGGAACACCTCGTGCTCAAGCGGCAGCTCCACGATCTCCCGCGCCGGGAACACTCGCCGAAACTCGCGCTCGAAATTCCGCCACTCGGCCTCGCCCCAGAAATCGTCCACCATCAGGAAGCCGCCGGTGAGCAGGTACTTTCGCAGCGCCTTGACCTCGTTGTCGTTGAAGGTCAGTTCGCCGGGTTCAATGATATAAATAAACGGGTAGTGAAATAGCTTGTCCTCGGTCAGGTTAAGTACCGTACCATCCGGATCGACCTTGAGGGCGGTGAGCTGCTGCAGACGAAATGACATGTTTAGGTCGCTCTCGGGATAATCGATTGACCACTTGCCTCGGCCACGCCAACCGCCTCCCCTCGAGTCGTACTGGATGCGAGCAAAGGTAAACGTGTCGTTGGGCAGTTCCTCGTCTCGTTCCCAGTTTTCTACACCGCCGCGTTTGTCACGTTCGCCTCGACGCCAATTGTGCTGGCTCCACGCCGCGAGCGTAGCCAGCGTGAACACGGCAATCACCAGGCCAAGGCCAAGCCAGCGTGAAGGTTTCCGGAAGGAATTCATTGCGCCTTGGCTTCATCAGCGGTCGAATCCGGCTTGGCCAGGCGAATGAGCAGTTTCTGCGCGGCGCGAAACCGTGGCGCATCCTCGAGCGCCTGCAGCACGTGGCGCCTGGCCTCATTCGTCGCCGTGTCAGCCAGTGCTGTGGCCAGACGGAAATGCAGATCCACCGGGTCGGCTGGATCGAGCAATAGCAGGCGCGTAAGCGGCCGAATGGTGTCATTAGGCCTGCCAGTTTTCTGAGCATTGAGTGCCATGAAACGATGGCCGATGGGTGAGAGTGGGTTGGCAGAAAAGAAACGCTTGGCTAGACGATCTACCGCTGACCAATTTTCGCGCTCGGAGTGGATCTCCATCAACCGCCCGTAAAGTTTTGTCGCTGCATCCTCAATGGCGGCCCATTGCTCAAGAACATCCAGCTCATCCTCCGCCTGCCCAAGTTCGCGGTGCGCTCGGGCGAGCATGCCGTAGGGCGAGCCAGCGCCGCGCTGTCTTGGGTGGAGCTTGATCGATCTCTCGAGGAGCGGGATTGCCTCGAGGAATTTCTCCTCCTCGACGAGGTTGGCACAGGTGGTGTTGAGCGCCCATATGTTGTTTGGGTTGGCCTCGAGCCAATCGACGATTGCATTTTTTTCGAGCGGATTGACCTCGAGCGGATTCGGCTTGGCCAAGTCCGCATCAGGAGCGAATGCCTTGGCTAAGCCGGCGGCAAACACGGTGAACCCTTCCTGAAGCTTGGTCAATGGGGCGGCATGCTTCTCGATCGCGATGTTAATGAACACGCCCTGACCAAGATCATGCAGAATATTGCTGATGCAAGCCTCACCGAAATTTTTAATGAGATACTCAACCACGAGCGATGACTGGTAATAGGCGAACTGGATATGCTCAGGGCTCTTGGGCACTATAAAGGCCATACTTAGCCGCTCGATTGGTGTCATCTCGCCGTCGAGGATGAAGTTGCGGTACTCCGGCGTCATTTGCTCACCCCACGATCTATGTCTCAGCCGTTCCTCGTAAACGGAGATGCCCTCGCTGAACCAGCGCGGCATTTTGTTACGTGTTTTTTGCAGAGTAATGACGTGGCAGTACTCATGCCAGAGTAGCGACTGCCAATTCTGCTGAAACCCGATAAGCGACTTGGGGCTGTTGGCCGTGATCAGCTTGCCGAAGCAGACGCCCATGTAGCCATCGCCGCCCGGGATGCCAAACGTCCGCACGGCAAAGTCCTTTTTCTCGGGGAAAATCTCGACGATCACCGGGCCTTCAATTTGCGTGTCGTATTTTGCTGAAAATAAATCGCGGGCCTCGGTTAGCAAGTCGATCGCCTCATCGCCGTAAAGCGCCGCCTCGTCGCGGGTCATCCGCAGCAAGAAGCCGTTCCGGTCGATCGTCACGTATTTTTTCAGCGTGTCGTAAAGAGTGAGAAGGTTGAACGTGGTCACGTCGTAGCCATCAGCATCGTGCGCCTCCCCAGCCAGTTTCCAACCTTCCTCATCCTGGCCAAGCCGCAGCAAATCCTGCGCAAGTTGCGTCTTGGCGGAGATATAATCCTTACTGAAAGCCAGTGCCTGCCGCTGATGCGCCGCGCCTTCGGCGAAGAGGTATTTCGACGAGAGCTTTTTCCCTATCTCGTGGTCCACCAGCGGGTTCGTCTTCCAATACTTCAAGCCGCTCTTGCGAGCCTCCCTGGCTTTATCCGGCTCGTTTCGAACGGTATGGATCGCAGCCTGCAGCGCCCAACTCCCAGCATGATGCGGGTTAATTTTGAAGATGGCCTTCAGGATACCTTTGGCCGTTTCATACTGCTCGGCATCGACTTGGTTGTGAGCCTGCAACAGCAGCGACGGAATATGGTCAGGATTGGTGAACATCGCCGTATGCAGCGGTTCCTCCATTTGCGAAGGGTCGCTCTCGGCGTAGGCCTTGGCGAGGCCATACAGCAGATCGGCGTCCTCAGGATAATGCCCGATCGCCCTAGTGAAAGTGCTGCCGGCCAGCTTGAAATCGCGCTTAGCCAAAGCCAGTTCGCCGGTGGCCAACAAAGCCTCACGATTCTCAGGGTCGGACTGGAGCACGCGGTCAAATAAGTTCTTCTTAACTTGCTTGGGGTCGGAAACGGCAGCCTTGAGCAGTGCGCGCCCGATGAAGACAAGCGTGTTCTCATCGCTGATGGCCCGTTGTCCATTGAGGAACTCAATGATGATCTTCAGCATTTTGCCTGACTGCTGAGTATCGCCGGTGGCCTCGTAGGCGAGATGAAATAACCAAAGAGCCTCGGCATTGTATCGGTAACGGTAATCCTCCAGCAATTGGGTGGCGAACCGCTTGGCTTCATGGTACTCGCCGGTAGTCAACCACGCTCGAAGCAGCAACAACCGCCAACCGCTGTCGTACTCGTTGGTGGCGATGGCACCCTCGCTGGCCTTGACCGCTTTCGCGTACTCGCCGGTGGCGTAGAGTTGGCGCGCCTCCTTCAGCGTCACCGCCCGCGCCTGGCCAAGCGCAAGGCATAGCAAAGCCAGAAGCGTGTAAAATTGCGGAAATCGATGCATCAAACCCACCACCATGGTCATACCTCCAGAGGACAGATTAAGTTACTATTAACATAAAAAAAACGAAACTTCGGATCCAAAGAAGCGTCCGTTTACACCCTGCTTTCTTCAAGACAAATCGCCAAGAGCACCCTCCCCGGAGTCATCTCTGACGCGCGGAGGGCCAAAGCAATATTCACCGGGTCTGGTTCAGAACCAGCAAACCGCCCTTGAAAACAGTAATCTTATCTCCCCCCATGCCCATCAGAGGTACCCATCCATTGCCGCCAACAACGACGGTTCAATGCTGGTAGCATGTTTTAAAAACACCGACTGAGAAAGCAAGGCGGCGACCTCGCATGGC
>DBNL01000015.1:0-2528 GCA_002299785.1 Verrucomicrobia bacterium UBA673 | reverse complement strand
GCTGTCATTGGGATCTTTCATTAAAAAAACTTGATTCGATGCCAGTTAAGCGAAGACAGTCGGCGCATGGATCAGCCGGATCAATTACGAGAGCTCTTTCGAATGCAGAAGTCGCTCAATGAGCGGATCGGCGTGCAGACAGACGGGATGAGCGATGAGCAGAAGACCGAGTGGGTACTCAACTACTGCCGTGCCATGGGCCAAGAAATCGCCGAACTGACAGACAGCGTACCGTGGAAATGGTGGGCCAAGTATCAGAAACTCGACGAGCAAAATGCCCGCGTCGAGGTTGTCGATTTGTTCCATTTTCTCATCAGCCTAGCCCAGGTGCTCGGCATGAGCGCCGACGATATCTTTGCCGCTTACGTAAAAAAGAACGAAGTCAACTTCCAGCGGCAGGACAGCGGCTACACCGAAAAGAACGAGGACGACTCACGCCACATTTAGGGCCGCACGCCCATGAGTGACCCCAGCGCTGACATCGACAAGGTACTGATTTCCGAGGAGGAAATCCGACGGCGCGTTGGAGAGTTGGCTTCGCAAGTGGAATCGGACTTCGCTGGGCGCGACCTTGTAGTGGTCGGATTGCTCACCGGGACGCTGATGTTTCTCGCCGACCTCGTGCGCGAAATCGACCTGCCGCTGAGGCTCGACTTCATCGGCGTGTCCAGCTACGGCGACGGCACCGAGTCGTGCAAACTGATGTTCACCAAGGAATTGAAACTCGACGTGGTCAACCGCGACGTGCTGCTCGTGGACGACATCCTCGACACCGGAAAAACCCTCCGCGCCGTTATCAACAAGCTGGAGGGAATGACCCCTCGCCAGGTTCGCACTTGCGTTCTACTCTCAAAAAAAGCGCGACGCGAATACGACATCCCCGCCGACTACATCGGCTTTGAAATTTCGGATGAGTTCGTCGTCGGCTATGGTCTCGATTACGCAGAAAAATACCGCAATCTGCGACACATCGGTATTCTGAAACCGGAGTTGTACTCTTGAAAGTCTTGGTGAAATTCTGGTCCTATTTCCGAGACCACACCGGTTGCGCCGAAACGGCGCTCGAACTAGAAAGGGGCACCACACTCGGCGAGACACACGCGGCAGTGCTCGACGAATTCCCAAAACTAGCCGGTTCAAAAAACAGCACCCTCAAGTCCGTTGGCCTGGAATATGAAGATGACGACTTTGTGCTCAAAGACGGCGATGAGGTTTCATTTTTTCCGCCGGTACAGGGAGGTTGACTGATTAAAAAAGAACTAACCATTACAACTGGTGCAATCGACGAGGCGGCCTTGGCGAGGTGTCGGGAGATGGGCAAAGGCATGGGAGCAGTGATTTGCTTCTCGGGCGTGGTGCGCGAAACCGAAGATGGTGCCCCTATCACCGCGATCGATTATGAGGCCCACGAGGAAATGGCCCGCCACCAATTCAACCGGATCTTCGACGCCGTCGAAAAAAGTTGGCCGGTGGAGTCGGTGCGCTTGGTTCATCGGCTCGGCGTGGTACCGGTGAACGAGCCGTCGCTGTGGGTGGAAGTGACCGCACCGCACCGTGCTGAGGCATTCGCCGCCTGCCAGTTCGTCATCGACGAGATGAAACAAAAAGTGCCGATCTGGAAAAAGCCACTGCCGGCCTAGGCCAGTACCTCACGTGCCCAGACGAGGGCTTGTTCGCGAGTGGTGAGTTCGCCGGCGAGTTGGCGGTTGCGGATGTCACTGAGCAGCCTGCCCAGTTCCGCCCCCGGCGCTTGGCCAAGCGCGATCAGGTCGCCGCCATCGACCAGCGGTTTTTGCAACTCCGGCTGGTCTTGGAACTCGGCGAACTTGGACTCCAAAAACTCGGCGTTGTCGAGCTTGCCGGAGGAGGCTAGACTGTCGAGTCGGTGCAACGTCAACTCGACAGGGAAAGTCGGGCGGAGGAACAGTTTTCGCAAAGTGGCGGGGCGCATTTGTTGCGCCTCCTTCAACTGCATATGATGGCGCACGCAGGTTTCCACCTCAGCGCTGTTGGACTTGGGAAAGCGCAGGCGGTTCATGATTTCCAGCGTCATGACGGCTCCGACTTTTTCGTGACCCAAAAAACGGATGCGCCCCTCGTCGCGGCTCTGTGTCGCCGGCTTAGCGATGTCGTGCATCAGCACCGACCAAATAAGTGTCTTACCGGCGTCGGCCGGCAGTTGGCTGAGCATGAAGCGAATGTGGGTGAACACATCGCCCTCTGGATGATATTCAGGCGGCTGCTCACAACCGAAGGTGGCGGCCAACTCCGGCAGCACCTCGGGCAGTAGCCGGCTCTCGTGCAGCAGGTCGAGCCCACGGGCGGCGTACGGCGGGCGGAACAGTTTCAGTAACTCATCGCGGATGCGCTCGGCGCTAACTTCACGGATGGCGGCGGCGTGGTCCTGCACGGCGGCGAATGTCCCCGGGGCGATCTCGAACCCAAGCTGCGAGGCAAAGCGCACAGCGCGGAGTAGCCGCAGTCGGTCCTCCCCAAAGCGTTTTGCCGGGGAGCCGATGGTACGGATG
>DBNL01000104.1:543-5253 GCA_002299785.1 Verrucomicrobia bacterium UBA673 | reverse complement strand
CTGAATATCAAAACCTCGCTTAAACGCATCCGGCAAAAGGACAGCAACCTCGTCGCGATGTTGCCTCCGGTTGGCCCAGCGACGGCGAATAAGCCAACCGAGTACGTGATGCTCGGCGCGCACTACGATCACCTTGGCCGAGGAGAAACCGGCGGCTTCGGCGTTAAGGGCGAAGAAGGCATGGTTCACAACGGCGCGGACGATAACGCTTCCGGGGTAGCATCGTTGCTCGAGATGGCGTCCAGCCTGGCCAAGCGGAGGGAGGCCAGGCCGGAGGAGTTTCAGCGCGGCGTGATCTTCAGCTTTTGGTCCGGCGAAGAACTTGGCCTGATCGGCTCGGCGCGTTACGCCGCAAAACCGACGGTGAATCTCAGCAACGTCGTTGCCTACCTGAACTTCGACATGGTCGGCCGGCTCCGAGACAACAAGCTCACGCTGCAGGGCGTCGGGTCGTCAAGCGCTTGGAAAAAGCTGATCGAGCGCCAAAACGTCCTTGCCGGATTCGATCTCACTCTGCAACAGGATCCCTATCTTCCGACGGACACGACGTCGTTTTATCCCAAAGGCATCCCGGTGCTAGCCTGGTTCACCGGCAGCCACAAGGAGTACCATCGGCCAGGCGACGATACCCACACGCTGAATTTTGAAGGGCTCGATCGCATCACGAAATTTGCCGGGAATATAGTGCGAGATCTGGCCGCGGGCGGTGACCGACCGGACTATTTGAAAGTCGAAAAAACCGACCAAGGCGGCAGTCGCGACACCATCCGCGTATACCTTGGAACCATCCCGGACTACGCCTCTGAGGACGTGAAAGGCGTGCTGCTTTCCGATGTGCGCGGCGGCGGCCCGGCCGACAAGGCAGGGCTAAAGGGGGGCGATATCATTGTCCATTTCGCCGGCAAGGATATCACCAATATTTACGATTACACCTACGCGATAGACGCAGTGAAAGTTGGAAAGCAAGTGGGTATTGAAGTATTGCGCAAGGGCAAACGTGTGAAACTCTCTATCACTCCCGCTGCCCGGAAGTAGCGTTCATCACATCCCAGTCCCGGACCAAACCGGCGATGTACTCCGCCGGCAGCCCGAAGTGGGCTGCACCCTCGAGGATCGTCCGGAGATAGGCTGGCTCCGGTTGGCCAAACTCACAAACGGGGTCGATGTACACTAGCGCCTCAACCGGCCCATCAGTCCGCTGGACGATAATAGTTTTTTTGAAGTACATGCCCTCGGCAACAGCCTCGTAGTGGTCGAGCTCGGTGATGTGCCTAGGCGTCAGCGACCAAAGCACGCCGTGAGTAGCCGCACCGGGCCGGGCCTCGATCGTGGCGTATGTGCGTGTGTTGATGAGGAACCGCCAGTCGCGCAGTTCCGCCGGGGCAAGCGCCTGACCACCGGGGCAGCGCCTGGCCATTTGCTCCGGGCACATGTTCGACCCGTAGGCGAAGTAGATGGTGTTGGCTCTGCCCATCCAGCGCTCAGACCTCGATGACAAGGAGGTCACTGCCTCGGTGGCCGATGACTTTTACCGGCGTGCCGGCGGCGATCATCTCACCCTGGGTGATGACGTTGCAGAGAGCGTCGCCGAACATCACCTTGCCACCGGGGTTTAGCGGCGTGGTGCTTGTGCCGGCTTGGCCAAGGCGCGACTCGAGTTCGGCAGCAACGGCGGCCACCGACTCGACCCCACTGGCGGCCGAGGAGGTGAAGGCGGCGAAAAGGGCGGTTTGAGGCAGATACTTGGCCAGCGCCCAGATGATCGGCACCGAAAGGGCGAGGGCAATCAGCAGGTCGCGGATCGGCCGGGAGAAGTCCGGTAGCGCAAAGTGGATGCCCTCGATCTGCGGCACGCTATTGCCATTACCATCGCCGGCAGGGAACCACGGCATGTTGGGGTACATGTCTGTCATCCCCATTATCAGGGCAACGAAGATGCAGACCACGCCGAGAAGGCCGATAAAAATGGTTCCAGGCAGGAGAAACAGTTCCACCGCAACTAGCGCCACCCCCACCAAGAATATTCCGACCCACTCAATGCCAGCCAATCCAGAGACGTAGCCGCCGAAGAAGTAAAGCACCAGCGCCGCGATACCGACCGCGCCGAACACCCCGAAGCCGGCTGTCTTGAACTCAATATACAAACCGATGATTCCGATGAGCAGCAGAATCGGGCTGATGGCGTTGATCCATGTGCCCAGTGCCTCCACGCCAAGTGGCGCGACATCGACCCGCTGCGACCCTCCATAACCCAGCTCGATGATGAGCGCATCGATGCTCTCGACCGTGCCGGAGGAAAGGAGTCGTGTTTGAGCCTCGCCGTACTTCGCCTCGGCCTCAAGGTTGGTCAGAGTGAGGATGTCGCCCTCTTCACAGATGATTTTGCCATCTCGCTCGAGTTTTTTGGTCTTGTCCACCATCGCCTCAATCACATCGACGGCGTAGCCGTTTTTCTCGGCTTGAGTCCTGATCTTGGCGCGGATAGCCGAGTTCATTTTCACCTCCATCGTTGAGGGCATTTCGGATACGCCGCCGGTGGGACTCATCATGATTGGTGCCGCCGCCCCAATGACACTCTGCGGGGCCATGTAGATCTTCTCCGTGGCCACAGCTATAAAGGCCCCGGCGGAGTAGGCATCCTTGTTGACGTAAGTGACTGTCTCGCCCTTAAACTTGCCGATGATGTCAAAAATCTCCTCGGTGATGTCCACCCTACCGCCGTTGGTCTCCATGTCGAGAATGAGGCAGTCTGCCTCGGCTGACATTGCCTCTTTTACGCCTCGGCGGATGACGTAGAGGATGGGAGGCATGATGTCTTCGCGCACCGGCACAACGTACACTTTCTTTTGCGCGGCTGTCAGGCCAAGCGGCATGTCGTCCGGAGCCTCCAGCTCCTGCGCTTGACCAAGCGAGGCCAGAACAGCGGCGAGGGCGGCGAGAGGAGGCAGCCAAGTTTTCATGCGCTCAAATTAGCCGCCCCAATCGGCTGCGGCAAGCCCGCCAAACGAGTCGATCATTGCCAAGTGATGCCATCCTCAATTAAGGTCTGCCGACGGCGCAGGCTAGTTACCCTGGTGCGAATGCCCGATTTCAAGATTCAGTTCAAGGTCTTCGAAGGCCCCATGGATTTACTCCTTTTTCTCGTGAAAAAGCAGGAGGTCGATATTTATGAAGTGAACATGTCCCTCTTGGCCAGGCAGTTCATCGAGTACGTAGAGGTGATGAAGCAACTCGACCTCGAGCAAGCGGGCGAGTTCATCGTCATGGCCTCGACGCTCATGTACATCAAGAGCCGCGAACTTTTGCCGGTTAACGAGCAGGTGGAGGACACCGAGGACGATGATGCCGCCGATCCGCGCTGGGACCTGATCCGCAGACTGGTGGAGTTCAAGCGGTTCAAGGACGCCTCGGACGACCTGCAAAAGCTGGAAATCGAGAGGGAGAAGGTTTACACACGTCGGCCCGGGATTATCCCGATCGACCCGCTGCCGATGGTCAACCAGCTCGAGGCCAGTATTTTCGATCTCGTAGGCGCGGTGAACGAGTTGCTCCGACGGGTCGCCGAGCGCGAGGCCGCCAATGGCGAAATCGTCGAGGATCCTTGGAGCGTCAGCGAGAAGATCGTGGCTATCCGCGAGCGACTTGGCCAAGCAGGTCGGCTGAAGTTCAGCGGTTTGTTCGACGGGGCGCGCAGCCGCGGCGAGGTGGTGGCTACGTTCCTCGCGCTGCTCGAACTGGTTCGGCTCAGGCAGTTAATGGCCACGCAGGATGACTCGTTCGGTGAGATTGAAATTATTGTCGCCCCGGTGGAGCTGCAACAGATCACGCCGGAACAACCAGAACCGGAAACGGTGACAACCTGACCAAGGTGGAACTGAAACAAATACTTGAGGCGATCGTCTTCTCGGCCCAAAAGCCGATGAGCATCGGTGAACTACGCACACTGCTCCGCGATACGCCGGAGAAACTCCCCGACGAACTACAAACCGGGGAGTACGCCAAGGCAACCGCACGCGCCGTCGAGAAGGCCCTCGAGGAACTCACAGTCGAGCACGACGCAGCCAATCGCAGCTACCGCTTGGCCTGCGTCGGCGGCAACTGGCAGTTTGTCACCAAGCCGGACTTCGCACCTTGGCTGCAAGTGCTCGTTGGTGCCAAGCCGCGTCCGCCCAAGCTCTCCCATCCTGCACTCGAGACGTTGGCCATCATCGCCTACCGGCAGCCGATCACCCGCGCGGAGATCGAGCAGATCCGTGGCGTCGCCGTCGATGGCGTCGTTCAAACGCTCGTAGAACGCGAACTGATCGAGGTTTGCGGCGAAGCCGATGCCCCCGGTCGGCCACGGCTCTACGGCACCACGCAGTTTTTCCTCGAGCACTTCGGGCTGAAGGGGCTGGACGAACTCCCCGCCGCCGACGAGTTGCGACGCATTCACGTCGAGCTCGCCACCGCGCCCGCCGCCGATTCACAGGAAGAACTCCCCCTCGACAACGAGGCCAATGAGGCCGACGATGACCCGGACGAGGTGGACGACGACGAGGATGAGGGCGACAAATAAACGGTTATGAGTCTCGAGGAACACCGCAAAGCCATCGACGCCGTCGACAAAAAACTGGTGCGTCTGCTCAACGAGCGCACTGGGCACGCGCTGGCCATCGGCGCGATCAAGCTCAAGGCCGGCGAGGAGATTTATGCACCGCACCGCGAGCG
>DBNL01000104.1:0-158 GCA_002299785.1 Verrucomicrobia bacterium UBA673 | reverse complement strand
ATGCGGGCCATCTACCGCGAGATCATGTCGTGCTCGCTCTCGCTCGAGAAGTCGCTCACGGTTGCCTATCTAGGCCCCGAAGCAACGTACACCCACCAGGCCGCTATTCGCAGATTCGGATCAAGCCTGCTCTACACGCCGCAGAAAACCATCAAGGA
>DBNL01000161.1:17585-20759 GCA_002299785.1 Verrucomicrobia bacterium UBA673 | reverse complement strand
TGGTGGGTGCCGAATGCAGTCAATCGATGCCGCTTTGGCTCGAAGCGAAACCAGCCGCTATTCTGCTGGCGCACCGGTCCGTAAGGCGTCTCGACCTGGCTGTGATGAAAAACCCCCTCGCGGAAAATCAGATCGCCGTCGGGCGTCCACGCGAAGTCATGCAGCGCGTGATGAGAGTCTTCACAGCCAAAACCGGTTAGAAGTTTTTCCCGGGTGTCGGCTTTGCCGTCACCGTCGGTATCCTTGATGAATGTGAAATGCGGTTCCTCCGAGACATACACACCGCCGTTGCCAAGCTCGAACGACAAAGGGATTTGTAGGTTGTCGGCAAAGACGCTGGATTTGTCAGCGCGCCCGTCGCCGTCGGTGTCCTCGAGGATAATAATCTTATCGTTGGATTCGTTACCGGGATAAACGTGTGGATAGGTCGTCGAACAACTGACCCAAAGCCGGCCCTTGGCATCCCAGCGCATTTGGATCGGGCAGGCCAAGTCAGGGAAATCCTTTTCGGAGGCGAACAGGTTCACCTCAAAGCGCGGATCGATTTCGAATGACTTTAACTCGTCCTTCGGCGCGAGAAGTTGGTTAGCGCCCCGGCTCTGGGTGGTCTGCGGCAGCGGCGGGATGTTCGAGTCGTCGATCTTTCTGGTTACCTGTTTGCCGTTAGCCAAGTCCCAGATACGCTGGTCGCGGTTGGTTGTCATGAGGTCGAAGTTTCGCATCGCCGGCAGGAAGTCGAGATAGCCGTAGCTGCGATTGCGTCCGCCGGTGTAATAAAATGTGTTCAACGGCCGGAACCGGCGAAAGAACTGTCTGTTTTTCTCCAGTACAGCGGCACGAATCTCCTCGTTTAGCACCGGCGTCTCAATACCGAAAGCTGCTCTGAACACTGTCCCGGCAAAGAGCCGATAGCCGTCGTCATTGAGGTGACAGCCGTTGAACGTTAGGTCTTGCTGCGGTGCTGCCATCGCCTTTTCGGTAACCGAAAAAAGGTCAACGAAACCAATTTGCTGCTTCGCTGCGATTTTGCGCATGGCGTCGGTGTAAAGCCGAAGGTTCGTGTTGTTGGCGGCAGCATTGACGCCTCGGATGTTTTCGTTTGCGATCGGCGAGAGCAGCACGAGCTTCGGCCCTTTTTTGCCGTTGAACGCCTTGGTTTTGATCGATGTGATGTAGCCGTTGAGGTCATCTTGAAACTTGGCTAAGCCGTCTGGCCCGGCGAACGACTCGTTGAAACCGTATGCCGCGAAGATAATGTCGGCCTCCACGAAAACGAGGTGCTGGTCGGTGTCGGCGAAGTTTGCTGGGCGCGGTTGTATGCCAAGCGCATCCGCCGACCAGGCCAGGTTGCGTACGGTCAGGTCGTGGTTTGGGTGCGCCTGGTGCAGGAATGTCTCAAGGTAACCAAAATCCTGCGAGCGGTCTAGCAGCGTGTTGCCGATGAAGGCAATGCTCATGCCTCGCTTGATTTTCAGCGGGAACCGAGTGTTTACAGGAGAGGTAATTGTTGGGCGAGGTGCCGTTTTTTCGAATAATGCGTACTGAGCCAACTCCGGACTTTTAGGCTCTTTCTTTTTGCCGGTTTGCTTGTAACGAGCATTGGCAAGAGTTTCCGGTTTTTTGCTCTTGGCCAAACGCGACTTGAGCTTGGTCAAGGGGAGGATTTTTGTTTTTTCCGAAGGCACTTTTTCGCCTGCGGCCCAGTAAATTCCGTTGATGAAAAGCCGCATAATGCTCCTGTTTTCGAAGCTATTTTTGTGGCCTAGCGTTGTGCAGAACACGCGGCCGCCCCATTTGTTTTTCCAAGTCCAGGCGACATCCTGGGTCATAGTCGGCTTGATTTTGAATGTTCCGAAGCGGTTAGTTTTTTTACCCGGTTTATTGGATTTGCCCGTGCCGCGTAGCAATGGTTGTGCGCCTTGGGCAAGGTCGGCTAGATATAATGAGCCAGCGGCGGAAATTGGCTCGGCCAGATTGATGCCGGTGAGGATCGAGTGGCCGCCGGCGCCATTGGCCAAGGTGACCGATGTGTTGCCCTGTAGGTGGGCAAAATATTGGGAGCCAAGCGCGTCGCTGCCGAAGCCATTGTTCCACTTGGCCAAGCTGTTGTCTTTGGGGTAGTCGAAGGCATGGGTGCTGGTCCTGAATCCCACGACCGGCTTGCCGGCCTCAAGGTAAAGCTGAATCAAACGAAACTGATCTGGTGGAAGCGTGAGAAAACGGGTGTAGAAAATCGCGACATCCGCCTCCTGCAATCGTTCAAGTCCGGCGATTCCTTTACTGTTTTTTTCTGGATTGTAACCGGGGTTGAGCACAGAGGTCTTCCAGCCAAGCGCATCGAGTTGGCTGGCCAGCACAGGCATTGTTTCGTGTGGACTATAGTGGTGTGTGCCAACGACAAACAGTGCATGGGGTTTCGCTGCCTGCACTTGGCCAAGTGCGAGCAATGTCGCGAGAAACAAGCCTAAATTAAGCATGATTTAAGTCCGGAGATAAAACACGTAAAGCAGCAGTTCGTCGAGCGTTTGCTTCTGCGGAGTGGATAGAATGAGGTCGGACAAATACTTTCGCTAGATTTATTTTGAGCTATTTTGGCATGTACAGGCTGGATTTAGTTTGGGATTGTTCGCGGGGTTGATTGAAATGAAATGACAACAATTAGACATAGCTTATTGGTGGCGTTAGTGGCGGGTTTGCTTTTTAGCGGTTGTGCCACGGATACGGGAAGAAAAGCAGCCGTGGGTGCCGGAATCGGTGCAGCCGTGGGTGCCATCATCGGCAACCAGAGCGGCGAAGCCAAAAAGGGAGCCTTGCTTGGAGCTGGTTTAGGGGGGCTTGTTGGGGCCGGTGTCGGCAATGCCAAAGAGGCCAAGGAAAGGGAAGCTGCCAAGCTGAAGGAATAGCCCTTCGGGTGATTTGATTTTTTGGGAGAGCCGTTTTTGGCTCTCCTTTTTTCTGTTATTAATGAAGGCACTGTTTGTTCACGCACATTTTGACGATTATGAGTTTTCCACTGCTGGTACATTTGAGATGTGGCGGCGGCAACTGGGCGGCGACTTTCGTGCCCGGTTGATCATCTGCACCGATGGCGCGGCGGGACATCACCGGATGTCACGGGAGGAGACAGCACGGGTTAGGCTGGCCGAGCAATTGGAATCGGCGAAGCTGGCCCAG
>DBNL01000161.1:0-17283 GCA_002299785.1 Verrucomicrobia bacterium UBA673 | reverse complement strand
GGAATCGGCGAAGCTGGCCCATTGCGAAATCGAGCCGCTACTTTTGCCCAACGGCAAGGCGCCTCGCGAGGCCTGCCTGCAGGTTGACAGTGATTTGTTGGCGGCGCTATGGAAGGCCATAAGGGATTTCGAGCCGGATTATCTGTTCGCCCCGCCGGTGCCGGCGGACTCCCTCGCGGGATTGCACATTGACCACGTGGCGGTGGCAGAGGCGGTTCGAAAGGTGGCCTACATGATCAACGTACCACACGCCTTCACGCCGGAATATCCTTCCGTTGAGGCCGAACCCAGGCCGTGCAAGGTGCCGGTGATCCTCACCGCCTACGATGGATACATGTTTGGGGCGAACTCGTACGACCTCGCGGTGGATGTGAGCGCGACGTTCGACCTGATGGTGGACATGACCTGGTGCCATCAATCGCAAGTGACCGAGTGGCTGCCGTGGGTGGGGCGGCACGACATGGACGTGCCCAAGTCGAAGGATGAATGGAGGGTCACGCTCGAGCACCTTTATACCAAGCGTAACCGCGAGCTTGCCCTAGGGGGCCAGCCGATGGTGGAGGTTTTCGGTGTTAGCGCCTGGGGCGAAATCCCTACGCTTGAGCAGTTGAAAGCCGATCTACCCAACCTTATCACGCCGGCTGAAACCGAGGTCCGCCTGGCCAAGCGCCTGGCCCAGTGGCGTGGCGAATGACGTTGGCCAAGCAGGGAGGCGGTATTCTAGCTTGAGGATTTTATCACGTATTTTATTCTGCTGATCACATGTCAACGCTGGATCGTTTTGAGAGTGTCTTTAACGCTGCGGCCCGGGAGGTGTTCGCGCACCAGCCGGTTGAGATTGGTAGGGTGTTGCTAGTGCACGACTTGGCTGAGGCATTACAGGACGATTTTCTTTATCTGGCCAAGGGCTTTCTTTCTGTGTTGGAGGAAAGGGACAAGCCGGGTTGGGAGTTATTCGGTGGTCATGTACCATTCTCGGTTCGGGAGGTATTAAATGCGGTGGAGCAGGCTAAGCCGGATCTTGTGGTGACTTATCGTCATCTGCATAGCACTGTCGGGGAGTGGCCTCACAGTCTTGGCGAGCATGTGGATGTGCTGACGCAGGCGACCTCGACGCCGGTGCTGGTTCTGCCGCATCCAGGGAGAAAGGATTTGCCGGGGCACGCGCTCAAGAACACCGGCCGAGTCATGGCGGTGACGGATCACCTGGCTGGAGATCATCGTCTGGTCAGTCACGCGGCGCATTTCACGCGGGACGGCGGGACGCTGTATCTCGCACACGTCGAGGACGACACTGTGTTTGAGCGGTACATCGCGGCGATCGGAAAAATCCCGGACCTGGACACTGACATAGCACGCGAGGAGATCCGGGCACGACTGATGGTGGACCCGATCGAGTATATTGAGTCTTGCCGCGACGGCCTGGCCAGGGGAAACCAAACCCTCAAGGTGGAGAGCCGGGTAAAGCTCGGTCATCAGCTAGCCGATTATAGGGGCCTGGTTGAGGAGAACGAAATTGATCTGCTGGTCATGTACACGAAGGACGACGAACAGTTGGCGATGCACGGGATCGCGTATCCGCTCGCGGTTGAGTTGCGTGCGACGCCGCTGCTGCTACTGTAAGAGGACACGGGATGGAATTCATGATGTTAGCTGCTACCGGTCACGTCGCCCCTGCAGTGGCACCGTGGATCACCTATCTGTTCACCGGCCTGCTGGTGGCGATGGTGTTGTGCCTTGCGCTGGAGGAAAAGATTCACGCCCAAAAATCGGTGATCGTTGGCGTGACGGCGGTCATCGCGCTGTTGCTGGGTGCGTTCACCGGCATCTTGCCATTCGGCGCGGTACATTTGCCGAACGGCCACGAGATGAGGCTGCCTGTATTCATTCCGGGGATCGAGTGGGGGGTAATCACGATCATTCTCGGCTCGAGTTTATTCGTTGATGTGACGAGCAAGTCGGGGTTGTTCACCTACATCGCGATTCGGCTGACCAAGGCGTCGAGAGGTGATCCACTGCGGCTCCTTTGGTTTTACGGCGTGATGACAGTGGTGTTCAGCGCCGTGCTGAACAACGTCACGGCGATGATCATCGTCGGGTCACTGAGCGCCGTGTCGCTGGGCAAGCTTGGCCAACGGGACAAGCTGCTGAGCTTTCTGCTGGTCGAGGGATTGTTGACGAACATCGGCGGATTGCTCACTCTGATTTCCTCCGTGCCGAACATCATCGTCGGCACCACGGCCGGGATCGGGTTCGTGACCTTCTTTATCAAGGCTGCGCCGTACGTCGCCGTGGCGACAGCAGCAACGATCGTGATGGGTGCGAAAGTTTTCGGCATCGAGCCGTTGAGAACCGACGAGGAACGGGCTGTTGCGCTTGGCCAGGTTTCAAGCTTCGACGAGCGTGATGGCATCGAGAGCATGGGCTTCTTTTGGTTTGGCGCGGCGATGTTGGTGCTGTTCATCTGCTTCATAGCCACCGCATCATTCGACGGCTGGCCGATCGGCAAACTGGGGATGGGGTTTGTGGCGATGATGTTTGCCGTGATCATGCTTTGCAAATTCAAGTCGAGCGTGGGCAAGTTTTACAGCGGCATCGATTGGGATCTGCTTTTCTTTTTCGTCTACCTGTTTGTCGCCATCTACGCGATGGAACAGGCCATGGTGCTGGAGTTGATTGGCAAGGGCATTGAACCAATTATCAGCATGGGTCCCAAATTGGGCGGCGGCCTGCTGTTGGTTTCATCCGCCTTGGCTAGCAGTGTGACCGATAACATTCCTCTGGCGGCTGTGCTTTCGAACATCCTTAAATCGATGGATCCCGCCGTTGACCCCGGAATGTGGTGGTCGGTCATTTTCGGCGCGAACCTCGGAGGTAATCTGACCCCGATCGGCTCCGCCTCGACGCTCGTGGCGGTGACCATCATGCACAAGCATGACCTGCGTATCTCGTTCATGGGCTTCGTTAAAAAAGCTCTACCGTTCGCAATCCTCCATATCGCACTGGCTACGCTGTACGTGCTTCTCGTGCTGAAGCACCTGCCAAGCTGAGCCGTTTATTTTCCGGTGTGGCGGGCGACCTGGAAGATGCCGAACAGTAGCAGGACTGCACCGGCGGGCAGGAGGAGAATTCCCAGCCCTGGATCGCCGCCGTGGGTGGCCAGGCCGCCGAGAAAGAAGCCGCCTGGCACGAGCAGGGTGGCGGCAGCGAGGCAGCGGGAGGCCTGGACGCGGGCGCCGGCCGGCAGACTCAGCCGGGCCAGTGAGGCGGAGAAAGCGATGTTGAGCACCGACAAAAGTGTCCCGTGTGCGTGGCTAAGACGGAGCATCATCCGGTTCGTCTCGTTGTCGCCGACATTCACGTACCAGGGAGCCTTGAACGCCAGCATCCCCTCGAGCACGATGCCAAGGCACACAAAGACGAGTAGCGACCACCAACCAAGCCTAAAGTGCCGCCGCTCCTCTGGCGTGGTGTGGCTATCGGCGGCGGATGGTACTGGGTTGGCGGGGGGGTTTCGGGTCTGTTGGGAGGTTTGTTTGCCTCGTTCACGTCGGGTGAGTTTTTGATTGCTCATTCCTGAAGGGTCATCGGGCGGTTGTCTCGTTATCTGGGTAACTCATAGGAGGTTAGTCGGTTGCGGCGGGGATGGTGAGGCGATAGTAGCCGTTGGGCAACTGCAGATGCTCCACAGGCAGATCGTGGATGATGGTGCGCTTACCGTCTTGTGGGGGGAACTCCTGCACTTTAGTCCACTCGCGGCTACCGACATCGGCAGTACTCCACAGCACGTAGGTAAGCCCGGTTTGCGCCTCGAACACGACGGTCAGGCTATCCTCGTTCATCCTCAGTCCGAGCGACAAAATGCTGTCGGTGTCGTTTGGCCTTGTGCCGGCGAGGAATTCCTCGAGGTTGGTGTGGCTATCGTTGTCCTTGTCGAGCGTAGCGTCGCTGGCGTCGTTAGGGTTGAGCCCGTACCGGTTCTCCCAAAGGTTGGGCAGGCCATCCCCGTCCGAGTCGCCGAGGATCAGATTCGCCTGGCCTGGTGTTGCGCTGTTCGGGAAAAAAGCAATCATGCTAGCGCCGTCAGGGTAGCGTCCCTTGGAGATGCCGCGAGTCTGCTCGCCGAACAACACCGAGTCTATCACTTTGTCCTTGGTGTCTGTGAGCACGATCTCCTCACCAGTACCGCTGAGTCGGAATCCCAGATGGGTTGGCCCATCTGCAGGGGAATTGTCTGCGGTCAAGCGGAGAAACCCTTTGGGGCCAATGATCGTTAGCGGTGGCATGACGGTCTTATCTGGTTGGGTTGGGTCATCGCTCAGTTTCAGCCCTCCGAGCAGGATTGGGATGCTCGACTTGTTGAACAGTTCCAGCCAGTCGTCTCCGCTCTCCGGACGGGCCATCCATTCATTAATTACAAGTGAAGCGACGTTCCCTGTGTCAGACCCAAGGTTGGCCAGACCGGGGGTGGGGGTGGTGAGGGTCCACAGGCCAACGCCGTCAGGCTCGCGACCGATGGAGTAGTCGTCTGCCTGTGGCCCGAAGCCGATGGCGTCCTGGATTTTCAGTCCCTCGTCGCCCGGCCACCACAGTGCGATGTTTTGGCCGTCGGCATCGAGCGCGAAGCCGGTGTGCAACCCGGGCAACTCCTTTCGGTCGTCACACCAGACAACAAGGTGGCCTTTGGCCGGCAGAATTGTGTTTGCTGGGAAAAAGAATTTTGCTTCCTTGGCTACACCGTCGCCAAGGCCCGCGCCGGCAAGGTCGATGTCGCGGTTGGTAGGGTTGTGCAACTCTATCCAGTCGGGGTTGGTGTTGGCGTGAGTCACCGAGCCTCGATTGGCGGCCATCAACTCGTTGAGGATAATGCCGTCTGGCAGGCCCTCTACGGTTGCGAGGAGGCTCATGCCGAAGGCGAGGTCCCGGTCGTTGGTTGAGTATTGGTGCACTTCGACCGCAAGGATGTTTTTACCCTTCTTCAATGATTTTCCGGGGAGAACAATTTGGCCGCTCAACTCGGCATCACCCACTGAGCTCAAGGCCCGTGTTGTATAGCGGATACTACCGCGCTCCTTCATGTTCGCTCGGTGGATTTGCTTGCCGTTGAGATAAAATACCGCGCCGTCGTCTATGAGATAGCTGATCTGCAACTCGCCGCCCTCAGTTGGTTGGTCGAAGTCAAACACCTTGCGAAAGTAAAACGTAGTAGCCCCCATCTTTAGCGTGGTGGCCATCTTGTGTTTTTGTCGGGTAGTGGCGCGTCCAATATACGACTTGCCACTTGGCCAGGCGGAGTCGTCGTATTCGGCCTTGCGCCAGGTGGTGCCCAGATTTTTGCCATCTGCGTTGTATTTCCACTCCGTGTCCTCGAGAGATATGAGATTCTCCGAGCTGGCGTGCCCGCCGTAGCGGAAACCGGCCTCCGGGTTGGGCAGCGATTTGCGCCCCTCCGAGTCGATATAGGTCGCCCGCCAATAGTAGGAGCGGCCGAATTCAAGTAGATCAAACGGCACTGGCATCTTAGTCAGGTTATCCGTCGTTTTGGCCTTAAAAACGGGGTAGGTGAACGAGCCATCAGCGGTGCGAATTTCCCAAAGGGTGCTGGCATGGGTCGTTTTCTCGTCACTGCTCTCGAACGCGGAGACTAACATCGATGCCGGGGAGTAGACGGAGCTGCCGCCGGTTAATTGTTGGGCCGAGGGCTGGCTAGGGATTTTCACCTTGCCGCACTGTTTGTTGACGTTGGACTGTCGTCCGCTGGCGAACGAGGTGTAGCCGGTCAGGCCCATGCGGCCTAGGCTTTCTGGCGTGAGCAGCGTGTTGTTCAGGTAGTAAAGGTGTTCTTTGTACTCGGTGCGGAACGCCTTGAAAAACGCGTCCTTTATGGGGTGCGTGCCGTGGGTTGTGTTCGGGTTGCCGGCCTCGCCGATGAAGATAGACCGGCTGATGTAGTCGCTGCGCATGTCGTTATCGAAGTCCCACGGCAACAGTGCCCATCGGCCGTCGGCCCGGCGCCAAAAGTAGAAGTTGTGCACGGTGTCATCCCAGGTGCCCATCCAGTTGCGCAGGGCGATATAGCTCATGAGTGACTCGATGTCCCAGTTTGCCTCGAACCATTGCTTGAGCCGTGTGCGGTTGCTCCTGTTCTTGGCCAGGCCGTCGATCATTTCCTTCAACTCGGTGTGACCCTTCCAGTCCTGATTTTTGGAGGAGTAGATCCACTCGTAACGCTGCAGTCCCGTCCAGCCTTCGTTGGTACCCAGTTTGCCGCCATCGCCGCGGCCGTACGGGCCGAGATTTTGTAGGATGCCGCTGGATTTGAAGATATGCCCGTTGGGTTCAAGCTCGGTTCCGGGGTTTCGTCGGACTTGATCCTCGTGGTATTTTTCCAACATTCGGTCGTTGTGGTCCTCGATCAGGAGCCGTCTCATTTTACGTTTATTGATAGCGACATCGACCCACTCGGTGTGCGAGGTGGGCAGGCCAAGCTCGCGGTACAGCGTGTGCCCGGCCACCGTCACGTTGTCCTTATCTGTGAACAGTAGGTCGCTTTGGCCGTTGAACTGGTTGTAGCGTGGCAGGCGAACCTTCCACGAGTTGCGCCCGGCGTTGCGGCGGAAAAAGCTACCATTCCAGCGGGCGTACACATCGCGCACTTCGCCGTTGTAAACAAGAACTCCGTGAACGGTGTCGTTCCACGGGCCGCGCGGCTTGATGTTCTTGGCTGGTCGGTAGCCGCTGCGCGGGTTGGCCGCGGCGTTCTTGGAAAGTTGGCTGATGCCTTTTCTTGAAACCATTAGTTCGAAATATTTTCTGGTGTCGGTGAACTTGGGCATCACGAAATAGGCATGCCAGGAGTACGGATCACTCTTGCGAGGGGAGATTTGTTCCTGTCCGTTACCGAGATCCGCCAGGATTCGGTAGCGGACCAGCGTCCGGTCCGGTTTCTTGGGCAGCTTGTATGTCCAAAGTCCACCCACCAGTTTCATGTCGCGCTTAGCCAGGGTCTCCCCCTCCTTTTCTAGATTGTCGTAAAAGTACTCTAGCGTTACATCGGCGAGTGTGTCGTTGGTCGAGAGCCTGGCTTCGATGGTTACCGTGTCCAGTTTGCCGATCAGGGTGTTTCCCTTGCTGTTGACTGCGCGGATAGAAGTAACAATGGGAGCCGGCATGGAACGCTCACGAGCAACGTGGTTTGGCCGGCCGGGCGTAGCGTTTTTTTTGATTGGCGAGGTGACCCAGTTGGCAGGGTCGCTGCCCGGCAGCGAAAAGCTGACTCGCTCCAGTGACATGCCCCGATATTGGTAGGTCATGGGGTCAATGCCGGTCCACTTAGGCCCCGCGCCGATCGAGTCCGCACCAATAGGCCATGGAAATAGCGCCGAGTAACGTACACTGTCCTCGGTGTTGCCGCCGTCATTTTCCACGCTAACCTGTTCGCCGTTGTTACTAAGCACGCCCTCGTATGGGCCCAGCACGGTTACGCTTCCCAGTCGGTATTCCTTTATTGAGGCTAGGCGCTTGGGGTCTTTTGCCACAACCAGATAAGCGCCGCTTTCGACTTTAGTGCCCGTCGGGAAGGCATATTCGATACCGCCACTGATCCGCCAGTTATCCAACGTCACTGGTTCGCGGCTGAAATTATGCAATTCAATGAACTCATGTACATCCTCCGATATGTCGAGGACAGGCCTGCCGCGTCGTGGTTCAAACTCCGGCTCCTCGATGGGATGGTACATGATTTCGGAGATGATGATTCGCGGCGGCGGCGGTGCATTGGCGTCTATGTGATAAAACCAGCCAAGGGGTACGAAAGGTTTTTTGAAAGGGTTCGTGCCGATGATATAAGCCAGTGGATCCCACGAGATTTTTACCTCCTCGCCCGGGACTTGGCCAAGCGCAAACCGATAGTGGCTGTTGCTGATCTTCGTCACGCTTTTCGTCGGCTTGCCGTTGACCAGCATGTCGGTGGCGTCTACCCCACTGACAGGTACACTGAACTCGACCTCGACAGTGTCGAGCGATTTCACCGTCAACCCGGCCGGCGGGTTGGCCCGCCTCACGTGCGGTGGGTTGTCGTCGGCGTAGGTGTATGCCCAGAGATTCTCGTTTGCGGTTTCCCGGAACGAGTTGGGGGTCTGCGCCTGGTCGGTGATGCTGTGCCCCTTGGCCCACGAGAGGCTCACCTTGCCGTGGTGCAGGTCGCCAAGTTGAAACACCCACGTCCGACTGTTGCCCTCGACCGAGCGAGCCGGCGTGCCGTTGGCCAACAGGTCTGCGGCATCAACGCCTTTCACCGGTTCGGAGAAAGTGACGCTGACTTGGTCAAGGCTCGAGGCCAGGCCACTTGGTGGATCGACCGTCTTCACTTTTGGGGGGATACTCTCGACCGACACCGCCGTGAGGCGCGCGTCGAACAGGGCATCCGGGCTTGTGCGTCGTTGATTGAGCACAATTACCGCGATCGTGTTCTCTCCATCGGTGAGGATATCTTCAAAATTTTTCAGTGCGTAGCTGCGGAAACTCAGCGGCTCCGTCGCCGCTTTGGAAGCGGCCGTGTTATACTTCGGCTTGTCAGTCTCGACATTGTACCGCGCCACCTCGGTCCCGTTGATGTAGGCCACAAAGCCGTCGTCGACCTTGGCGCGTAGCGTCATCGAGGTGATCGCGTCCCTGTCCTGGCAGACGAACTTGCGCCTGAGGAAAAACGAGTTGTATCGGCTCTTCATGTCCTCCAGTTCGGTGCCGCCGTTGACATTCTCGCCGTAGAATACTGGGGTCGGTGCGGTCTCCCACTTTGAGTCGTCATGATCCGCATTGGCCCAAGCTAAGTAGTCTGGGCGGGAAGGGGGTTTCTTGCCGCGCCACAGTTTCCAGTCCGCTCCATAGTCGAACAACGTCACCGCTTGGCCAAGCGGGGCGGTAGCCAGCAGGGCCAACGCGAGAAAAGAGCCAAGGGAGCGGCGACAGATGGCGGACAGATCGGTCATGTGCAGTAGAAACTAGCCGGTTCGCCGCGATTTTCAATGCCTCAAATGTGAGTCTAAAAATGAATTATATACAAATTAAATATATGTTGATAATATTTCAATAACAGATTACCTTCGCCCTATGAATGCGGGTGCTGTCATCGGGGTGCTGATTTTACTGGGCGTCTTCTTATTCTGCATGCCGGGGTTGCTGGTGTTACTCGTGATTTTGTTTACGATCATCATCCCGGTGCAGGCGGCCAGCCTGTTGCTCGCGGTGCGGGCAGTGTTCAAGGAGGACGTAACCTTTAAGTCGGCGTATTTCCTCATGGCGATTGTGTTGATTGTGACGTCAGTGGTGATGTTCGTGGTGAACAATATGGGGTTTCCTGTCTGGATTGCCTACGCCACTCAGTTCGTGATTGGCGCGTTGCTCTTGGGCTACATGATCCAGGCCGACGATGAGCCGATCGGGATTCTCAAGGGCAGCTTGGTTTCGCTGATCACGACGGCGATAACGTGGGGTATTTGGATTACCACAGGCCAGATGCTTAGTTCGGTTTTCGGATGAACACCGGGGACAAGTGTTTGGTTGCAATCGCGCTTGACACTGCTGGACTGAGCGCACAGCCTTTCGCCGTTCGCAGTTTTTTAAATAAAAAGAATCATGGCATTTGTTGTAACAGGAGCTTGCGTTGATTGTGTTTACACGAGTTGTGTGGATGTGTGCCCGGTGGAGGCATTCCACGAGGCGCCGGATCGGTTGTTGATCAATCCCGACACCTGCATCGACTGTGATGCTTGCGTGCCGGAATGCCCGGTTGAGGCCATTTATCCCGAGGATAATGTGCCGGACGACCAACAAGATTGGATCGACCTGAACAAAGATGCCGAGAATCATCCCACTCTTGCAGCTTCCAAGGATCCCTTAAAGGGTCCGAAGTGCGGAAACCCTAACGCCGCCTGAGCCCGCCAACGTTAACCAGAAACACCGGTCAATCGGTCTTGAGTTGACCCGGCTGCAGCATGCCGTGGCGTATCCGACCACCACTTGGGCCCACGCAGGTGTAAGTGATGTGCACCGTGCCATCCGCCGACTGGATGACCGAGGGGTAGCCGAAGGAGGTCGCCCCGTCGCTTTGTGGCTCGAGCCGTTGCTTTAGCGGCCAAGTTTTGCCCTCATCCTCGGATATGGAGATGGTCAAATTATCTCGTGACTTGGTCGAGTCGTTGTACACGATCAGCCAACGACCGTCGCGCAGGACGATCACCTCGAGGCTTGAGCCGGGGTTGGGGATGTCGGTGTCCCGCGCCGCGCTCCACGTCTCGCCATTGTCGCGGGAGAGGCTGACCATCACCCGGCCCGGAGGCGGGCCTGAGTCGCGGCAAAAAGCGACTACCGTCCCGTCGCGACGCCTGGCCAAGCTGGGCTGTATGGGGCCAAGGCCGATGATTGGTCGGCTGGCTCGCCACGTGTCGCCGTCGTCATCGGAGATCGCCACGAGCGAAGCGTTAAAGCCGTCCGAATAAATGGGGAGCAGTATCCGCCCGCCTGGCAGTGTCAGTGGATGGGTGCGGGGCATCCAGCCGGTCTGCCGTTTGAACGGGTCGTTCGCTGCTTTCAGTAGCATGGTCTCGTAAGGCTGGGCGTATTCGGCCCACATCTCAGTGTTGAGTTGTAATTCGTCAAAGCGCTGCTTCATCACCTGGGCAAACTCCGGGCCCGGCTTGAGTTGCACGATACCCTGCCACGACCATTTTGGCGCACCCGTGCCCTGATAATCCTCCGCACGTCTGAACTTCAGGAGGCTGCATTCCCATCGATGCGCCAGCACCGAGACCCAAAACAGACGTAGGCGTCCCTTGGGATCGATATGCAGGATGGGGTTGCAGTCTGGGAAGCCGGGCGTGTCGGCCATCTCGAAAACCGGTCCCCAGCGCTTGGCCCCTTTTTTCAGGCGGGCACCCTGCACGAGCACGTCGTCGGCCGTGCGCTCGCCGGAGCCGTGAAACCAGCAGGCCAGCAGGTCGCCATTGGGACACTGCACGATGCTGCTCGAGTGGGTGTGTTTTACACCGGGCGGAAAAATATCGGTGGTGATGAAGAGGGGCTCGGCGTTGGCCAATGGGAGAAGACCCCATGACGATACGGCGAACAGAGCGAATTTAAAAACGAACTGGGAGGAAATCATTTTTGCTGGTTCAGGGGATTGGTGGAGGTTGGTTGGTTAGGTGGCGCTGGATGCGGCGTAGATCGGGGATGGCTTCGTCGCGGGGTTTGCCGCGCATGAATGGGTGGGTAGATTGCCAACCCCAGCGCTCGGCGTGGCCGTCGGCGATTGGCACTCGCCGGTCGTGCCGCCGACGAAGACGCCGCGCACCCCCAGCTTGGCCAAGTGTTCCGCCTGCGCCTTTACCCGTTCATAGTTCACCGAAAAGTCATCGTGCATCGGCGTGTGCGCGGCGGCGATTAATCCATCAAGTTTCATCCAAATGATATCAGTCGTCGGGTCTCCTTCCTGGCAACCGGTGAGCTGACTCCGATGAGCAAAACCATATCCCCCAACGGCTTTGCAAGCTTTTACTTCAACCTGTTATCCAGCGAAATTTGGTGTTGAAGAACTAAAAAAGGGGCTTAAAGAAGCGATCGAATAGCTCTTTTCTGGTGCTTAAAAACTACGCTTGCGAAGCGATTTATTCACACTGAATCTCGGTTCAGAAAACAGTAATTCTATTATTAATAATTATAATTGCTAAGTTAATGGAACAGTGATAATTTCTTTGAAAGCACTAATTATTTGTAGATATGAAAGCACATAGATCAATCGTAGTGGGGTTTGCACTTGGGATGGCAGTGGCCGCTGCCACGGGGCAGACTAAGTTGTTTTCCGAGTTGGTCGGGCCGGTTCCAGTCGGATCGGTGAAAGCTGGTGGAGCATTGCAAGTGCCGTTCATTATCTGGGGCGGTGACATGGCGACGTTCTATGCCAACGGCGGTCTTAAGACCAAGCCGGGCACCCTTTTCCACAAACAAGGTTTGAATCTGAACCTGACTCCTGGTGACGACTTCATCCAGCAAGTGCGCGATTATCGTACCGGCAAGTCGCCTTTTTTGCGCGGGACCTTCCGAATGATGGGGCAGGCGTCCGAGGTGATCGGTTCCGACCCTCGTACCAAGGGCGTGGTGATCCTGCAGATGACATGGTCGGCCGGTGACCACATGGTCGCCCGAGAAGGTATCAAGAGGGTGACCGATTTGAAGGGTAAGACGGTGGCGGTGCAGCAAGGTGGCCCGCACATAGGCATGCTCGACGATGTGCTCAAGACGGCCCAGTTGGGTTGGGATGACATTGAGGTGAAATTTTTCGATGCACTCACCGGGCCGGATTCGCCGCCGCAGGCGTTCAGGGATGACCCGGGCATCTCCGCCTGCTTTGCGGTGACACCGGATATGTTTGGCCTTTGCTCGGACTTGAACAGCGTGGGTACCGGTGCGGAGGGGACAGTGAAGGGCGCGCATGTGCTGGTGTCGACGGCGGAGTTGTCGCGCTCGATCGCAGATGTGTACGTTTGCCGAAAGGATTTTTACGATGCCAACCGCCCGCTCGTTAGGAAGTTCGTTGCGGGGTACCTGAAGGCGGCGGAAGAGTTGGTGGACAAGCGCGCGGCACACGATACCGGCAAAAGGGATCAAAACTACATCAACTTGCTCAACCAAACGGTGCAGATTTATACCGAGGCTGTTCTCCCGAACGCCGACGAGGCTCATGGCCTACTGCTGGATTGCACGTTTGCAGGCTACCCGGGTAATGTGAGTTTCTTCGAGAAGGAGGGTAATCTTCATGGCTTCGAGGCGTTCCAGAAATCTTCACTTGAGTTGGCCACTGGCCGTGGCTACGCGAAACAAAAGATGGGGCTGTTTCCCTCTGGATTGGCTTATAAAAATGATGATTTTCTCAAATATTTAAAAAAAACAGAAGTAGTTCAGGGCGAGCGGTTCCGCGCCGAGGCGGTGTTGTCGGAGATCGAGGAGCTCAGCTCTGGCGGGTTGCTAGACGACCGGACCATTTTGTCGTTCACCATCAATTTTAAAGCCAACCAGACGGAGTTCAGTGCGGTGCAGTACGCGGCCGAGTTCACCCGGGTGATCGAGATGGCGGACAAGTTCGGTAACGCCGTGGTCGCCATCCGTGGCCATGCGGATCCAACCAAGACACTCATTGACCTAATCAAGGCTGGCAATGCCAAGGGGACGCTGAAGCGCAGCGGCACTAGCGGAAACTACCGCTACTCTCTCAACGGTCAGGCACTTGACCTGAACAATACCAGCCGGTTGGTGGATGCTATTGAGGCTGGTGATTTCGACGGGGTGGAGGATTACAATCCACGCCGAACGATGCAGGCCGCGCTCAATCTCTCACGAAAGCGGGCGGAGTCGGTTAAGCAATCTGTCGTGCAATATGCCAAGGGCAGGGGAATTGGGATCGACATGTCGCAAATTCAGCCTCAGGGAGTTGGAATTGCCGAGCCGTTCATTGCGAAGCCTCGTTCCGTGGATGAGGCGGGGCAGAACATGCGGGTAGAGTTCCGGTTGATCCGAGTCTCAGCGGAGGTGACGCAGGAATCTGACTTCGATTTTTGATATTATTGAAGACCATGCGATGAAACATAACACAAAATTAAAACATTTTTTGAGTGGTTGTCTAAGTGCTTTGCTGATCGGTCTTTGGGCCATGCCGCTTGTCCACGCAGAGGTGCAGATGACTGACAGCGTAGTCGTGGTGGTGGATGCCTCCGGATCGATGGGTTCGGTGATGGCCGGCACAGGGCGCGACAGGATGTCCGTGGCCAAGGACGCGCTCAAGCAGGTGCTTGGCCAGATTCCAGACACGACCGACATAGGTATCTTGGTGTTTCCGAAAGGTGACTGGGTTTATCCGCTTGGCCCGCGTAAGGAGAGTATGCTGGTCGGAGCGATCGACAGTATACAGTCCGGCGGCGGCACTCCCCTGGGGGCTTACATGAAGCAAGGTGCGGATGCGTTGTTGAAGGCGCGCAAGGAACAGTTTGGATACGGAACCTGCCGTCTACTGATAGTGACCGATGGCGAGGCTGGTGACCAGCAAAAGGTGGAGAGCTTTACGCCGGACATCATATCGAGAGGTATCACGATCGATGTCATCGGGGTGGAGATGGCATCGCGCCACACGCTGGCAACGAAGGTGCATTCTTATCGTAATGCGGATAATCCTGAGTCGCTCAGACAGGCCATCACAGAGGTGTTTGCCGAGGTTGCTGCCGGGGATGCCAGCAAAGGGGGAGAGAATGCATTTGAGTTGATCGCTGACCTGCCGGAGGCAACCGCTTCGGCGATGCTGAAGTCGCTATCCACCTCGGGGAACCAGCCTATCGGAGAGAGGCCTAGTATGCGTGCTGTCGAGTCGCCTTCACCCGGATCAGCGCCATCCTATTCGGGCGGAACGACAAGTTCGCAGTCAGGTTCGGGAGATGAAGAAAGCTTCATTATGCTACTCTGCGGAGTTCTTTGCGTGTTAGGTGTTCCCGGCTTGGTCATTTACGCGATCGTCAAGAGTAAGAATAAGTAATGTCAGAGGAAAACGGTTCCAAGGGATGTCTCATCGCCGTGGTGTGGTTAGCCTTGTTGGCCATCCTCGGCGGAGCTGTATGGTTTCTATACACGAAACCAAAGAAAGAGCAACTCAACCAAGACACCGGTTCCTCTAGCCAATACACCCATGAGTTGTCCATTGCCGCCGACCTGTTTTCTGGTTATGCCGTGCTGCGTTCCGCACAAATGCGCGACAACCTGAAGTTGGAGGGCATCCGGTTGACGATGGTTGACGACGGTGCCGATTATGGTGCCCGACTCGAGGCGTTGGAGGATGGTGATGTACAAATGGCGGTGTACACGATCGACTCGCTGCTGATGGCCGGAGCCAAGGCTGGCGGTTTCCCTGCATCGATAGTGATGCTGATCGACGAAACGAAGGGAGCAGATGCGGTGCTGGCTTACAAGAGCGCCGTTGCATCACTGCAGGAGTTGGATAATGCCGACGCCCGATTTGTACTGACACCCAGTTCACCAAGCGAATTCCTTGCCCGTGTCGTCAAGTCTCACTTCAAGCTTCCGAATCTGTCCGCCGACTGGATGATCGAGTCCTCTGGGTCCGCTGATGTGCTCAAAAAGATGAAGAGCGCCAAGCAGTCCGACAAGTCGGTGTATGTTATGTGGGAGCCGCAGGTTTCCCAAGCCAAGCAGTTGCCAGGTGTTGAGGTGATCCTGGACAGTTCCAAGATTAAGGGGCTGATTGTTGACGTGCTTGTAGCACGCCGTGAGTACCTTCGCGATCATCCTGATAAGGTCCGCACCGTAGTTGAGGCCTATTCCCGAGCCGCGCATCATTACCGGAGTCAGGCAGGTGGCTTTTCCAAATTGGTCAAGTCGGATGATCCCAGCCTTTCTGATGCCGAGGCCAAGAGCCTTGTGAATGGCATTCAATGGAAAAACACTCTCGAAAACTACACCCACTTCGGCCTAGTCCGGGGCGTGTCAGCGGGTGATCTGCTTAGCCTCGAGGACATGATTGCCAATGTAACCGATGTTCTTATCAAGACCGACGCACTTGAGAGTGACCCGCTTGGTGGTCGGCATTCGTCTCTCTACTTCGATCAAATCCTGATTGACATGAAGGCCGACAACTTTCACCCAGCCAACCGGATGAATCTCATCGAGGGACTTGGCCAGGGGACTGACGACCTACAAGGCGTTCGGACTAACGCCCATCTCGGATCGCTAAGCGATGATCAGTGGAATACTCTCCAATCCGTGGGCGACCTCGACGTGCCGTCGATCGGTTTCCGGCGTGGCTCGGCTGTCGTCTCATTGTCTAGCGAGCACGAGTTGAGACGGCTCAAAAAGATGTTGGACAGTTTTCCAAGCTTTTACCTCCGAGTCGTTGGCCAAGCGCGCGCCGTGGGCGATCCTGAGGCCAACCGCCGCTTGGCCGAGTCACGGGCCGAGTCAGTTGTCAGTTTTCTCATGGGCGAAGGGGTCAAGGCGGATCGGATACGCACCGAGGCCGCTCCGGCCGCCTCTCGAGCAGGCTCTGTACAATCGGTTCGTTTCGAACTCGGTCAAGTGCCGTATTAGGAGGCCGCTGTAAAGCAAACGAAGCGCTTGGCCAAGCGCAGCGTTGACGCCCCAACATTTTCTACCGACCTTCTGTCTTGCCAATGCGGGGCATTGGAATGCGGTGAGTGACAGCAAAAACATAGCCAAGCGCGTTATATTGGACATCCTCGGCAGTCCGCTCGTACTGATGCCGTTCATGGCCGGTTCGGCGGCGTTCGCGTCACTCTTCGCACTCGGCCTAAAAGGCTCGGCGGCGGTGGGTGCAGTGCTCGTCGGACTTGTTGGTATGATCGCTTCTGCCGGTACGTTTTTGACCAAGTTAATCCTTGGTAAAGATAATCGAGTCAAACAACTCATCGAGGAGTCACGCAACAAGGCCAAGTTCGACAAGAAGAAGGCGCTCGACCACTTCCACCATCGCCTGGGCATGGATGGCGACAAACGTACGGAGATAGCGATGCAGGATCTGCGATCCCTGCGGCAGGCATTCCAGCAACTTGACAAGATTGCACCTGACCTTAATCGGGCGATTGTTGAGGACATACAACAGCGATCAGAAGAATTATTTCAGCAATGTGTAAGTTCACTCGAGAAAACGCTGCAACTTTGGAAGACCGCTGAAAGCCTGGCCTCGAAAACGGCTCGCAAACCGATACTCAAACAGCGCGAAAAACTTGTTGCCGAGGTGGTGCAGACCGTCGAGCACATGAGCCAAACCCTAGCTTCCGTCCAGGGTATGACCAGCAGGAGAGATGGAGACATCCGTTTGCAACGGCTGCGCAGTGAATTGGATCAGAGCCTGGAGGTGGCGAAAAAGGTTGAACAAAGGGTCGATGCACTGTTGACTGGTGTCCCAGTACAAAATTCACAGCAAATCAATAAAAACTGATAAAAAATGAACCCGCTTGGAGCAATTTGGAGATACGTTAAGTCGTTCCTCTATCGGATCACCGGTCAGATAGACAAGTCACGCCGTGCCCTGGATTCGAATCCAAATGTGATGAAGGCCAAGTTCGACGATATTATTAAGAGCAAGGTCGATCAAATTCACACTTACAAGCAGGCCGTGGCTACGCTCATAGCTCAGCAAGAGAAAAAGATGGCCAAGGTAAAGTCATTAACCGATGAGGTGAAGAAGCTTGAGAATCTCAAGGCCGGGGC
>DBNL01000141.1:13116-21493 GCA_002299785.1 Verrucomicrobia bacterium UBA673 | reverse complement strand
AACATCAAAATCGCACGGCAGGCTGTCGTGGCCTCCATCATCCTCGGCCAACCCAGATCGCTTGAGAAACCTGAATAGAGTTCCCGCCTCTAACCGAACTCATTCTTTTTGGCACTTGACGCAAAAGAACGTCCCGCGCTTGCCCAACTCCGCACGTTTAATTATTGAACTGCAGATCCCACACGGCTCACCAGCTCTACCGTAAACCCGAAATCTCTCTTTCGATTTTCGCGCTTGGCCATGTCGGCTTCCAAAATAAAACAGGCCGTCACCCGTGGTCTCACCAATAAAGTCGAGATCAAGGCTCATCCCGAATTCCACCTGCCTGGCCAAGGTTGAAACGATCGCCTCATGCAACTCCTTAAACTTGGCTAGACGCAGATCCGACGACTTCATAAACGGCGAAATACCGGCTCTATGCAGCACTTCACAGGCGTAAATATTACCCAAACCGGCCAACACCCGCTGGTTCATCAACCTCACCTTCACTGGCTGAGCTGATTTTCCTATCGCTGATTGCAAATCGCTCACTAAAAACTCATCGGTTATCGGATCCGGTCCAAGCTGCTCGATCGAATCCGTCTCCAGCGTGATACGCCCAAACAGCCTCGTGTCCTTGAATATCAGCGACTCCCGGCCGAGTCGAAACACTGCAGTCACGTGCCTCGGCAACTCCGCAGCACTTGGCTGCACGAAGAGTCGCCCGGTCATCCCCAAATGAATCACCAGAGGAAACGGTGTTCGCAATCGCGACTTGACCAAGTTAAGCCAAAGAAATTTCCCCCGCCGTTCAACACCCTTTACCCTACAACCCTTGACGGTTGCGATTAACTTTCCCGATGACTCCGGCCGAACCACTCGAGACTTAAAGACTCGCAATTCGCATAACCTCTTGCCGCTTACCAGTGGGTCTAAATAGCGACGAAGCACTTCCACTTCCGGTAGTTCAGGCATGGCGTTTAGTGCGAGTCAGCGGAAATGCGTTTGGCAGATGCCGCACCTCGCTCACCGCGCCATCGAGCAATGACACCTCGACGATGTCGAAACGAAACTTGGTCTCAGGCTTGCTGAGCCGCCGTAGGTACTCCTTCGCCGCTTGGCCAAGTAGCCCTCGCTTACGCTGATCCACGGCGGCGGCGGGGCGCGTCCAGCCGCCCTCTGTCCGTGCCTTCACCTCGACGAACACCAGGCAGTCGCCGTCCCGAAACACCAGGTCGATCTCGCTGCTTTTGGTGCGGAAATTGGCGGTGAGAAACTTGAGGCCCGCCCGCTTGAGATGCCGCTTCGCCGCCGCCTCTCCAACCCGGCCACGGCGCAGGTGCTCCGGCTCGCGCGGCAGGCCAAGCGACTTTTTAACCACGTACCACAGTCTCATCGGTCGTCGAATTCGGGAACAGTCTAAGCTGCGGCTGCGGCTTGATCGGTGCAAAGCTATACCGATGCACGCGACACGGCCCCAGTTTGACCAAAGCATCGAGATGCTCGCGCGTGCCGTAACCCTTGTTCGCGGCGAAACCGTAGCCGGGGAATTCGAGGTCGAGTTTCACCATCATCCGGTCGCGCGTCACCTTGGCCAGAATGCTCGCGGCGGCGATCGAATAGCTCAGCGAGTCGCCCTTCACCAGCCCCGTCTGCTCTTGGCCAAGCGACGCAACCGGCCGGCCATCGACCAGTACGTGCCCCGGCGCCTGGCCCAGCGCGGCCAACGCCTCGTTCATCGCCCGGTGCGTCGCCTGCAAGATATTGATCCGATCAATCTCCGCTGGCTCGACGAGCGCGATGCCAAACTCGAACCCGTCCAGCGACTGCAGCAACTCGAATAGCGACTCTCGTTTTTTTGCACTCAGCTTTTTCGAGTCGTTTACCCCGTCCAGCGGCTCAGGCAGTCCGTCGCGAATGTGTTCTGGCACGAACACCGCCGCCGCCGCGACAACCGGCCCGGCCAGCGGCCCGCGCCCAACCTCGTCCACCCCGGCGATGCGCTCGCAGCCCTTGGCCAAGCGCTCCCGCTCGTGCGTGAACCGGTCAAACTCCATGGCTAAATAAACTTGCCGGGGTTGAGGATGCCGTTTGGGTCGACCGCACACTTGAACGCCGAGTGCAGCTTCCGTGCCTCAACCGAGGTCGCCTGTTCCCACCACGGCAACCGCGCCACCCCGATGCCGTGCTCGCCGGTGATCACCCCGCCCCACGCCAGCACCTGCCGAAACAAGTCGTCCAGCGCATCCCCGCTGCGCTTGACTTGTTCCGGGTCGGACTCGTCCATCATCAAGTTGACATGAATGTTGCCGTCGCCAGCATGCCCGAAACAGGCCACGCGGATGCCGTGTTTTTTCTGTAGCTGACCGGCAAACCTGAAAAGCGCCTCAAGCTTGCCGCGCGGCACGGCAATGTCGTTGTTCAGCTTGGTCAGGCCGGTGTCGCGCAGTGAGTACGAAAACTCGCGGCGCAACTGCCAGAATTTCTCGACGCCCTCGTCACCGAACCCCTTCTGCGTGTGCAGTGGCGAGAACGGCTTGAGCAGTTTTTGCAACTGGCCAAGCTCGCCGCGCACCGATTTTTCCTGCCCGTCGAGCTCCACAATGAGGTGCGCCTTGCAGCCATCGAATAATTTGCTACCGGTTCGTTCGCGCGCAGCCGCCAGCGTGAAGGCATCGGCAACCTCGACGGCGGACGGCAAAAAACCAGCTCGAAAAATCGCCTGAATCGCCCGAGCGGCTTGGCGCATCGAGCCGAAGCCCATGCCGATACAGGCCCGAAACGGCGGAAGCGGCAACAGCTTGAGAGTCGCTCCGGTGACGATCCCGAGCAAACCCTCGGAGCCGACAAAAAACCGCGCGAGATCGAAGCCGGTTTTGTTTTTGTGGCAACGCCCGCCGAGCTTCGCGATCGAGCCATCCGGCAGCACAACCTCGAGTCCAAGTACGTAATCGCGCGTCACTCCGTACTTGAGGCAGCGTGGGCCGCCGGCGTTGGTGGCGATGTTGCCCCCGATGCTGCAGTCCGCTCGGCTCGCCGGGTCGGGCGGATAATACAGCCCCTTGACCTCGGCGGCGTCCTGCAACTCGGCCGTAATGACGCCGGGCTGAACGACGGCAACGAAATCGCTCCCGCTGATTTCCCTGATTCGTTTCATTCTGGCCAAACTTAGCGCGATGCCGCCGCGCACCGGCACACAGCCGCCAACGTAGCCGAACCCGGAGCCGCGCGCAGTCACCGGGATGCGATGCCGGTTGGAAAACTTGAGAATTTCCGCAACCGCCTTGGTGCTGCGAGGAAAGGCCACCGCGTCGGGCGGGTTTGTGGCGAACCACTTGTCGCCGGCGTGCTGCTGAAGCGTTCGTTCGTCCGTTCGAAGCATGCCTTTGGCCAAGCGGCGTTGCAGTTGGCCAAGCTGTTTGCGGCGAGCGGCTATCATTCGAGCGGGTGACCACACGATTTCAAAAACTCACGCGCGTCCGCCTCTCGGTCTTCCGCCACTTGCACGCGGATGCCGCCAACGCCGACCACATAACATTCCACGGCCAATGCGCTGCTCTCATCGGCGACGAACACATCAAACTCCGCCGCCTCAAGCTGTGAGCGAACCAACTGCGCTTCTCCCGAATTGAGCGCCCGAAATACTGTCTTGAGTTGCATCCTCAAATCTCCACTGAGCGGGCTTCACGAATTGACTCGAGCACGGCGAATGTGAGCCGCATGCTTTGACTTACCTCTGCGTAAGGCAATGGGTGATCTGCCTTGCCTTGCAAAAATGCCATCCACGCCTCCATTTGTTCAGCGTGGCCTTTCGAACCGTATTTGAACCGCTTGAGCGAGTTGCGCTGATGAATTGTAAGCGATTGAAAGTTGGTAATGTCCGCCACGATGCCGGAACCGTAAACCGTGCACTGCTCCTTTGGATAAGTCGTGTCGCCCTCGGCGGAATAAATCAACTGGCCGCTCGAGCCATCGGCGAATTCGACCTGTGCCGTAACGCTGTCCGGCAGTGGCAGCGCCCCCCCGGCCGGCCAGGTGGTTTGCGCCGTGACACGCACGGGGCGCGAGCCGAACAGGAAGCAGAAGTAGTCTAGGAAGTGGCAGCCCTCGCTGATGACGCGCCCGCCGCTCTCGGCTTGATTGGCGTACCAGTGGCCGGCGTCGAGCTTGCCGGCGAACACGCGGTAACTGGCCGATTTCGGGCCGGGAACATGGTCGAGACGCCGCTTCAGCTCGACGCTCGCCGGAGCGAAGCGGCGGTTGAACCCGACCTGCACACTCTGCGGATGCTCCGAAACCGTCGCGTCAATTTCGGCAAGCTCGACGAGCGAAAGACAAAGCGGTTTCTCGACGAACACATGCCGCCCCGACTTGAGCGCGGCCATCACCATCGGCGCGTGCAGATGGTTGCGTGTGCCGATCAGCACCGCGCCGGCGCCCGCCTGGCCAAGAGTGGCTTCGGGATCGGTTGACGCCTCGACGAAGCCAAACTTATCGCGCACGTGATTCGCGCTGAGCGCGGTGTTGTTGACGATTGTGCCAAGCGGAATCATACCCCTTAGACTTGGCAGCAGCATCGTCCGGACAAAGTTACCCGCGCCAATCACGTCGAGTTGCTCCACCGGATTGATCAAGCGCTTGGCCGACCGGATACAGCTTGGCTCGGCGCTGGGCTTGGGTGCCAGTTGACCCCTTGCGTCGTCCGGTTCGTCGTACTCCATCACCACACCGACGTCGCTCGAGGAGCCGTCCCCAAGCGCCTCGTACACCGGCAGCGCGTCGTCGAATTTCACGCGCCGGGAGGTGATCGCGCCGAGGTCGAGTTCCCCCGTGCCCAGCAAATGCAAACAGGCCTGGAAGTTGCGCTGCTCGGTCCAGCGCACGTAGCCGATCGGGTAATCCACGCCGCCCCACTCATACGACGGATCATACCGGCCCGGGCCGTACGAGCGCGAGAAACGCACGTCGAGTTCCTTGTTGGCAAAAATGCGCCACGGCAGCTCGATCTTCGTGATGCCGACATCGACCAAGCGGCCGCGATCGCGCAACGCCTCGGCGCACTGCTCGATCGGTGCGTTGCTGTCGGTGCCAACACAGACCACCGCGGCGTCGACGCCGTGGCCGCCAGTCCACTCGCGAACCTCGTTCTGCAAATCCTGCGATGAAGAAATCACCACCCGCTCGGCACCCATTGAAGACGCGTGCTCGCGGCGAGACTCGTCGAGGTCCACCGCCATGACGCGCACGCCGTTTGCCTTAAGTAAGCCAGTAACCAACAGGCCGACCAGCCCCTGCCCCATCACCAACACCTGATCGCCAAGGCGCGGCTCGGTCTGGCGCACCGCCTGCATCGCGATGGAGAGCAGCGTCGTGTAGGCCGCCTGCCACATCGGCACTTGCTCCGGCACCCTGGCCACGAGCAGGTCCGGCACGGCAATATACTCGGCGTGGAACGCGCACTCGGCGCCGCCGCACGCCACACGGTCGCCGACGCGAAAACGGGAGTTGCCTTCGTCCACCGCCACAACAATCCCGGCCGCGCTGTATCCGAGCGGTGTCGGCGAAGATAGCCGGTTGCGGACTTTTTCGTAAGCGGACTTCCAGCCCATGTTCCTCGCGGTATCAATCACCTTCCGAACCTGGTCCGGCCGGGCCTTGGCTTTTTGCAGCAGATTCATCTTGGCCTGCTCGACCTTCATTTTCTCAGTGCCGATCGAGATAACGGAGTGTGTCGTGCGCACCAGCACCCCTCCCGGCGGCGGGACGGGGCGCGGCACCTCCTGCAGTTCCAGCCGTCCGTCTTGATATTGGGCAATCTGTTTCAACGCGTGAAAAAGTTAGCATGCACCACCATTGGCGTCACCGTAAAGTGACACGCTATTTGGTTTTATGTTCGAGAATTTCCCCGTTATACGTGAGGGTAATTTCGGTCAGGCCGGCGGGGAGCGATGTCCGCGTGGTTTTGCCGCTTGGCCAACGGACCTCGATGACGGACGGCGGATTGGGCGTCGCCAAGACCTTGCCTAAGCCGTCCTGCGACCCGTAGCCGCTGCCCAGTTGCCACTCGCACCACGTGCCGCTAGTGGTGGCCGGCGCCTGACCATAGTGCAGTCGTGCCGCCGAGCCAATCGCGTCCGGGTTCAGCTTGCCTCCAACGAGGCGGACGCGCAGGCCCGGTTTGGCCTTGTTGTTTCGGAACAAGTGGGTGCGACCGCCGCTTTGCGTGACGACAATGTCTAGCCGCCCGTCGGCATCGTAGTCAGCCAAGGCGCAGGCGCGTTGATCACCGTACATTTTCAACCCAGCCTCGTCGCCTTTCACCGGCATAAAGTTCGCCTCGCCAAGCCCCCGCAGCCACAGACCTCGACCAGCGTCGAGCCGGTCGGCGTCGGTCGGGAATGCGGCGAAGTTCTGTGCAAGGAACAGATCGTCGATGCCGTCGCCGTCAAGGTCGCCCACCGAAACGCCGAACGCCGGCGACAATTGCGCCTCCGGGGGCAACGGCTTCGGCTCGAAGCCTTCCTTGCGATTGAGGAACACCATCGATTGCAACACCGCAGCCGTGACTGAGTGCGTAGCGGCGGGATGATAATCCATCAGCTTCTGCACACCTGCCTCAGCGTATTCGCGATGAGACTGGAACACGCCGCGCAAGCCGCTGTAGCCGCTAAACAGCGACGGTAGATCGCGGGTCGGAAGGTACTGTCTCAGCCGGTCATCCCACGCGGCAAGGATGAGCGACGTCGGCACGCTGGAGTCGGTGAAATGATAGTAAAGGCGCGGCGGGTTGATGAGGCTCGGGCGCAGGGCCGAGTTGAGCCCCCAGTTGGTGGCGACGATGTCGGTGCGCCCGTCGCCGTCAAAGTCGCCGGTGGCCACGCCCTGCCAAAGGCCGGTCAACCCGCCCAGGCCAAGCGACTCGGTCGCCTCGCTGAATTTACCCTGCTCGTTTTTGAACACACGCACCGGCCCCCACTCGGTCGCGACGATCAATTCGGGAAAACGGTCGCCATCGAGGTCGCTGAACACCGCGCCGTTGACGAGGCCAAGCGCCTGGCTCAGCGTGCCACCGGCCGGATCTAGGCTCCGCGTGGTGTTGTTCAAAAGCATCGAGACGCTCGCCTGCGGATAATGGCCCGTGACCGCACGCCCACCGATGAACACGTCGAGATCGCCGTCGGCATCGACGTCCGCCACGGCGATTGGCCCCGGCATGATGTCTTCGAGTGACTTGCCACTACGGGATAGGCCGCCGCTTTTCCTGAACGTCATTAGCCTCGCGCGGGATCGAGGCGACTCGTAGTTTGTCACCGCCGCGAGCCACGTACGCCGACCGCTGCTGTCCACCCAACCGCAGGCGCTCACCATGTCGCCAGGCAACTTCAATCCGGCGGCGCCCGACACGACTCCGAACCGTCCGTCACCCATGTTTTTGTAAACCACCACTGCAGACCCCGCCCCGGCGCCAACCAGCAAATCGTCATCACCGTCGTTGTCGTAATCCAACCAAGCCACACCCGGTCCCGAGCGGTCAAGCCGCCTGGGCAATTGCGGTTGCAGAGCGGTGTCGTCGTAATTGTTCTCGGCATGTGAGTGGTTGAGCAGCCGGCTTGCGTCCTCGAAAAACGGCTCCGGCTCGAGATTGGACAAGGCCTGTTTCACAGGCTCGCTGCTTGGCTCAACAATCTCATAAATGTGATTCGGCGACGGTTTGGCGATAAACGACCGACGTCCGCTTGGCCAAGCGACCTCGATCGAACGATTCCACGTACCGGTCCCCATCGCGAACATCCGCAGTGGCTGGTCCCCGGAGAGGTAGCGGCCGCCGGCGACGATCTCCTGTGTCTGACGAATTTTGCCGACGACAACAGTCACGCGCGCGCCAATGCCGTGGGTATTCGGCGGCAGGCCGCGCAGTTGCACCGCCACGCGCGGCGCGACCGTGTCGTTGCGGTAAACCAACGGCGGCTGGTTGATGCAGTTGACGACGAGGTCGAGGTCGCCGTCGTTGTCGAGGTCGCCGGTGGCGATACCGTGCGACATCTGCGACGAGTTGAACCCCCACGCCTGCCCCGTCTCGGCAAACTTGAAATTGCCCAGGTTCCGGTAGGCAACATTGGCCGTGGTGTTGGGAGGGAACATCAGCTGGCCGACTTGGCTGCGCTTGGCCTTGGGAACGCGCGCAAACTTGGCCTGCGAATCTCGGTCGTTGACATCGTGCAAATGGCCGTTAGTGATGAGTAGATCTTCGTAGCCGTCCAGATCCACATCGAGGAATACTGGCTGCCAAGACCAGTCGCTTGCCTCAACGCCGGCGTAGCGGCCCACCTCGGCAAAAGTGCCGTCTCCGCGATTCCAAAACATCGTGTTGCGCGCGACTTGCAGGCGCTTGCCGATG
>DBNL01000141.1:11332-12760 GCA_002299785.1 Verrucomicrobia bacterium UBA673 | reverse complement strand
GCTGCTTTTCATCAAGCGCGTGGACGAGTCTCGGCTTAACATCTCAACCACGAAAAAGTCGGTGTGGCCGTCACGGTCGATGTCGGCGAAATCCGCCCCCATCGAGGCGTAGGCCACCGAGCGCACCGCCTCCGGGCCAGCCTCGCGAAACTTCCCGGCACCGTCATTAAGCCAGAACCGATCCGGCGTCTGGAAATCGTTGCAGACGTAAATATCCACAAAGCCGTCGGCGTTGATGTCGCGTATCTGCACGCACAAGCCGAAGTCGAGCGGCTCAGCGACCGGCTGGCCGTCAGCACGGACGAATCGCCCGGAACCCCACGGCACGCGCTGAAACACGCCCAAACCGTCGTTGAGATAAAAGGCGTCCGACTCACCAAGCTCGATCAGCTTGCCGTCGACAATTTTCAGACGACTGGCGTGTTGTCCGGTCACGACTGACTTGCCGCCCACCTGCCGGACAGCAAACCCCCCTCCATCGCGCAACAGCGCCAATTCGCCGAAGTTGGCCACATACAGGTCAAGGTCGCCGTCGCGATCTACGTCGCCCAGCGCCAACGTCGTCCCGGATGTGCGGCTCTCCAAGCCTGCCTTGACAGTCGCATCGGTGAACTGTCCTTCGCCATCGTTCAATAGGCAACGCGTGCCCTTGCTAAAAGTTGTCAGTAGCAGGTCAAGCGAACCGTCACCATCCACGTCAGCAAACGATGCACCGCGGGTCAGGTGACCGGCTGCCGCCGCACCGTTGGCGTTGAGTGTCCGCTGAAAACGCCAGTCGCCCTGGTTGAGATACAGTTCGTTGTCCCCTTCGAGTCGGCAAAAGTAGATATCACACAATCCGTCGCCGTTGGTGTCGCCTAGCGCTACGCCCGAGCCGCTCGCCAAGTTAGAACGCCGCGCCAATGTAGCCCGAGATACTCGATTGGTGAACTGAATGCCAATCGCAATAGTCGCGAGTTGGGTGAAGCCGACCTTCCCCTCCTCCGGTATTTTGAGCTTGGACAGACGATGCCCAACCGCCTCCTGCCACTCGATTCCTCTGGGCAATTCGAAAACATTCACCAGCAGCAATGCAAGTGGCAATATCAATATTCGACGCAACCAAATCACGCGAGAAACTTAAGTCCGTCCGCTATTGAAGCAAGGGTCATTTGACTAATAGCGCTAGACAGTTGGCACCCTGCCTTGAAATGTGACTGTTAGTTACCATCGCATCTCATTAACCATGGAAAAATTACTATTATCAAAAAGGATTACCACGGACTAACCGCTGACATCAACTCAGTGCTTGGCAGTAAAGACATCAACATCGAATCACTTGATACAAAGAAAATCGACGGCATTGCCCTGCTAATACTCCGGGTGAATCAGTACGGCCACACCCAGAGCTTCCTGCTTGATATCGGTTGGAACGCTATTACCTAGAAG
>DBNL01000141.1:9737-10946 GCA_002299785.1 Verrucomicrobia bacterium UBA673 | reverse complement strand
GGGACGCCAATCTGCATTTAAGGAGCATGCGAATCGTCCAGCATCACGGCCGGCGATTGGGGCGCGATCGCCGTCAATGCCGAACCGCTCAAGGATGACAAGACACTGCTGAAGGATGAACTTTTGGAAGGCAGTACCGGCCACTAAAATGGAGGCTTGTCGTTCGCCCGACGCGTGAGGCCGAGACGGATGAAGCGGATGGGTAACTGCGACAATACCATCCCGCAGAACATTAGCAAGCAGCCACCCAATTCCCGCTCGGTCAGTTTTTCACTCAGGATCAACCAACCGGCGAACACGCCGACCACCGCCTCCATCGCGAAGATGATTGAAGCATGCGTTGGGTGCGCCTTGCGCTGACCGATGATTTGCAGCGTGAAGGCAACGGCGATCGACATCGAACCGAGGTAGAGCGCGGGTAGAAACGCCGCTCGAAAATTGACCCATTCCATCGGCTCGGCAAACGCCGCCACCACCCAGCTTGCCACCGCGCAAACCACCACTTGGCCAAAGGCCAAGTGCAGCGACGACACCCGGTTTGTGAACCGGTCGATCACCAGCACATGTGCCGCCCAGCAAAACGCCCCGAAGAACACCAGCAAGTCGCCGTGACCAATCGCCCACTGCTCGTTGCCCGGGTTGAAGCTCAGCAACCACAACCCCACTGTCGCCAGCACCACGCCGGCCCACGTCTGTAAATTCGTCCGGTGGCCCAGCCCCAACCCCATTAGCGGCACAAGCACCACGTACAGCCCCGTGATGAAACCGGCCTTGCCAGGCCCGGTCGACTCATCACCGATTCCTGCCTGTTGAAGCAACGAACCTAGAAAAAGGAACAGCCCCGCACTGAGACTGGCCTTAACCCAGTCGCGGGATCGGAAGCCGTTCATCGACTTGCCGCGATCCCACGCCAGCAGGATCACTGCGAGACACACCGCGCCGATCGAGTAGCGGACGCCATTGAAGGCATTCGGACCAAGGTGATCCGAGCCCATTTCCTGGGCCACGAATCCCGCCCCCCAAATGATGCTGGTGGTAAGCAGAAGCAGGTTGCTGTTGAGTTTGTCCCGATTCATCGCGCTTGGCCAAGTGCGGCCGCGCGAACGTTATCGCTTGACGCCCCGTCTCTGAAAGACTGAATTTGCCGTGATGCATTTTAGAAATACTCTATTCGCAGCCGCACTTGGCCAAGCTGCCCTTGCCCAAGCA
>DBNL01000141.1:5598-9359 GCA_002299785.1 Verrucomicrobia bacterium UBA673 | reverse complement strand
AAAGGCATCATGCTAACCAAGCTGCCCGATCAGCCCAAAGTGGTTTGGAAAATAAAATCGGGAGAGGGACTGTCGTCGCCGGTCGTCGCCGATGGCACCGTGTTCCATTTCGAAAATCGCGGCGGGAAGGAAACCCTGGTCGCCCTCTCGGCTGCCGACGGCTCGGAACAATGGGCCACAGGGTTGGCGTCTGTTTTCGAGGATGGCCAAGGCCCGCGCGGGCCACGCTGCACGCCGGTCATTGACGGCGGCCAAGTGTTCGCGCAATGCAGCCGAGGCTCCCTTCACTGTCTGAGCGCCAAGAACGGCAAAGTCCAATGGGAACTCGATTACGCCAAGTTGGGCATGAAGTTCATCGGCGAAAAAGGTCGCGTGCCCGGCGCCCGGCGCCACGGCTTCACCGGCGCGCCGCTCGTCATAGGCGGGATGGTGTATGCGATGGTCGGCGGGCAAGGAACCGGCATCGTCTGCTTCAACCGAACCAACGGCGAAATAATCTGGGACGCACTCGACTACAAACCCGGCTACCCGCCGCCGATCCCTGCTACGATCGCTGGGCGGCAGCAATTCGTTTGCTTCTTCGTCGAAGGTGCCGTCGGAATCAGTGTGACCAGCGGCACGGAACTCTGGAAAGTGCCGATGAAAACCGACTACGGCCGCCATGTTGCTGCGCCGATGGTTTATGGTAACACGGTGGTTGTCGGCTCTCACCAAACCGGCTTACAAGGTATTACAATTTCGCCCGACGGCGATGGATTTAAGGCTGAGCCGGTCTGGAAAAACATCGAGGCGCAGCCGAACATCACCCACGGCGTGCGGGTCGGCGGCCACTACTACGGCATCGGAGATCCGGCAAAACTTGTCTGCGTCGATATTTCCTCTGGCAAGACGACCTGGAGCGATAACAGTCTTTTCTTCCCTGATCCAAAACGCGCCATGGCAGCATTCATCGTGATGGGCAAAAATATCCTCGCGCTCAGCAGCGGAGGTGAGCTATGCCTCTTCGAAGCCTCTGCAACGGAATTCAACGAACTTGGCCGCACCCAAGTCTGCGGCATCAATTGGTGCTTGCCCGCCTACGTCGATGGCCGACTGTTCGTCCGCGACGGAATTAAGAAAAAGGGAGGCAATCTCATCTGCCTAGACCTGACCAATTAAAGACGGGCCTCGAGCACCATGTTTGTTGGTATATCGGTCTCACGACGAACTTTGCTGAAGCCGGCTTGGTTCAGCACTTCCGTCAATCATTTCTGACCGGCCTGGGCAACCCAAAGCCAACCCGACGTTTTGCAACTTGGATGTGGAAACACAAACCAAAGTTCTGAAACCATTAAACAAACTGACCAATACGTTCAGGTGTTTTTCAGGTCATCCGCAGCCATTGGCTCAACGACCATAAATGTACCACTAAGTTTAAGCGCCAGGTGAATTCTCTGACTCGAGAAGATAACACTGGTTCAAACCGCATTTGTCAGCCTACAGATCAGCGGTGCACGGGCCGGCTTCTTCCAACGCCCAATAAACACCGGTTTGATCTCTAATATAAGAAAGAAAAACACGCAAAGCTTCAACTTTGTCACCAAGCGCTTTTTCCGGATAACGATTCAAGCTTGGCCGAATCCAACTGTCTTTTTGTTTCTGTATTTATTGAGAAAAACAGTCTTGAGGCAGAACACTGCAACTAACCCAATCTATCAAGGTTACAAACTGAAAAAACAATCAACTCCCGGGCTTGGTTGCCTGGATGGCCTGCAAATCTTCCGGCAGATTTTCGGGATCGAATGTCTCGACCGACATCGGTAGCAGACACTCCATCGGCACGCCGACATCAACCGCACCGTTCGAACGATCCACCACTACACCGACGGCACAAATCTCCGCCTGATGTTCTCGCGCAATAGCCACGGCCTCAGCGACTCGACCGCCCTTGGTCACCACGTCCTCGACGATGACTATCTTTTCGCCGGGCTCGATCTTGAAGCCGCGGCGCAGCACGAGATCGCCCTGCTCCTTCTCGACGAAAATGAAGCGCACGCCAAGCTGCCGCGCCACCTCCTGCCCGATCACGAGTCCGCCCATGGCCGGAGCCAGCACGGTGACCGGCTCGTAGCCGTGGAGTTTTCCCGCCAACGCCGCACCCAAGCGCTCGACGCTTGGCATGTGCTGCAACGCCATCGCACACTGAAAAAACTGCCGGCTGCGCAGGCCACTGCGCAAAACGAAATGACCCTCCAGCAACGCGCCGGAGTCCTTGAAGAGTTGAAGAATCTCGTCCCTCGTCACACGCCGATTGAACCAGCCAAGCGACCAAAGGGAAAGCCAATCTAGAAGGCGACCCGATAAATGGACTCCATCTCGGCTTGGCCAACCTCTCGCGGGTTGAAGCTGGCCGTCCACTGCCCGGCCGCCTCCGTAGCCAGATTGGTCAGCATCGATTCCTTCACGCCGCTGGCCCGTAACGTAACCGGCATGTCGGCTTGTTCGAGCAGCTTGGTCAAACGCTTGGCCAATCTCTCCACCGCCTCGTCGCTCGTCGCCGCTTGGCCAAGTTTCCCGATCGTAGCCAACTCGGCGTACGCTCCGCTTGCCTCGCCCCGCTCAGCGTTGAAGCGCACGACGTGCGGCAGCATCATCCCGACTGCTTGGCCGTGGACAATGTCGTACTCTGCTGTTAAAGGGTTTGCCGTCGAGTGAGCCGCGCCCAGCATGCTGGCCTCAATCGCGCATCCGGCCAACGCCGCGCCGAGTAGCATACTACCACGGGCGTTGAGGTTGTCCGGCTGGTTGAGTACGGTCGCAAAGTTCGGCAAAAGCAGCCCAAACGCCTCCTTCGAAAACATCCACGACTTCTCGTTCCTTTTTTTGGTGACCGCTGTCTCCACGGCGTGGGCGATGGCATCGATACCGGTGCAGGCGGTGACGTTGCGCGGCAGTGATAGGGTCAGCTCCGGGTCGAGAATGGCGATCTTCGCGGCTGCCTTCGGGTCGCCGCAGGCCATCTTATTGTGTGTCTCGATATCGGAAATCAGTGCGAACGACTGGCACTCGCTCCCGGTGCCAGCCGTGGTCGGGATAACGATGAGCGGCAGCATCTCCCGCTTGGCCAAGCCCACACCCCAGTAGTCCTGCATACGACCGCCGTTGGTCAGCAGAAAGTTCGCCCCCTTAGCCGTGTCCATCGAACTACCGCCGCCAAGGCCAAGGAACGAGTCGGTGCCGGCCCGCTCGGCCAACCGACGGCATCTCTCCACGCAATCGGTGGTGGGGTTTTCGATCACTTGGTCAAACACGATCACCTCCAGCCCGGCTGCCTCGAGAGACTTCCGGACTGTGGTAACATGCCCGGCGCGGACTATGCCTGGGTCGGTGACGATAAGGATGCGCTTCAGGCCAAGCTCGGCTGAAAGCTCACCGGTGCGCGCCGCCATGCCGTTGCCGAAAACCAGGCGTGTTCGCTGCACGTGATCAAACGTGGCCAACGCGTTGGAATGTTCCGGCAATAATAAAGTGGACATGGCTTTTTGAATCTCTCCCTGAATTCGAAGCGCGCAAACCGTACGTACTACGACCGACGACGGCAAATGGTTACGTGTTCAATTGCCGTCACGCCGCTCGGGGTCGTCCTCTACAATAACCGGCCTCACTTCGCCCGGAAAATAAACCTTCACGACACGAAACAGGCCGTCACCCCACTGGCCCTCTCGCAGCAACCAGTCCTCGATGAACTCAGACACGGTCTTGCGGCAGTTTTCCCTAACCAC
>DBNL01000141.1:0-5207 GCA_002299785.1 Verrucomicrobia bacterium UBA673 | reverse complement strand
CCATTTGCTCATCAGCATTGAAGCGCGCCCAGCCCTCGTTTGACGATTTCTCCATACGATCTGTGTGAACCGCGGGCGGCTGACTCGGCCGAATCTCCGGCGCGTGCACGATGCAGACATTGTTCGAGACCGACAACTCCCACGTATCGCGCATCCGCAAATGATACCGGTACGTCACCGGCACGCGAATCTCGGTGATCGTCGTGCCGGCATCGACTTCAAACCACTTGAAGTCGTAAGTTCGTTCATCCTCAGTGCGAAACGTCTCTGTCGAGGTGACCTTGGCCACCTCCAGCAGTCCGCTGCGCTCGCTCTCCAGTTTGGGCAGGCTGGCGATAAATGTCTCGGTGATGTTGCCCTTCCGAAACTTGGCCGCCGCTTCGTCCAGCACCTTGGCCACTTCGAGCGCTCCACTGCCCGCCGTCTCGACGAGCCGCTCGGGAGTCTTGATGAAGTAAATAAAAGCCACAAGGCCAAGCGCAGCGACCAGCACGATCACGCTTGGCCAACGCCACTCGGAGATGCCGCTCGGCTCCGTTTTTAACGGCTCGTCACTCATCGGTTATTTCAAATTCACCCCGCCGCAAAGCTGCACTTTGAGGCCCATCTCGGCAAGCATTGACGCCTTAATCCGCGCGCCCCTGTGCGCGGCTTTTTCGCCCGGCGCGTAAACCACTTGAATGTGATTGGACTTGTGCCTCGCCATCATTTGATCGCGCGAAACGCCCTTGAGCACAGCATGCATAATCGGCCATTGCGGCGTCGTCTCGCGCCAGCGCCGGTCGGTTTCCTTTTGCGAAAGTTCCACCACCTCGGCTACACCGATGTCGCACTGCAGTTCGCCGTCCATCACGAACACCCGGCTCCAGACGATCCAGCCCGGCTTGGAAACTCCCTTGAGCGTGCCGCCGCCCAGCCGGAAATACATCGACGGCTGCCGCTCGCTTGACGCGCCTTTCCAGGCGCCGATGAAATGAGCCGGCGGCGCGGCGCCGGAAATCAAAAACACCCAGACGTATTCACTGCGCCCGTTGATTTTGCACGAGTCGCCCCAGCGTAAATCGTGCAGCGTGTTCTCCGGCGGCCAGCCCAGCTCCATCCACAGTCGGTTCGTCGCCAGCGCATCCAACCCGGCGCACTCATCCACCTCGTTAAAGTGAGGCACCGCGCGCCCGGCGAACAACTCGCGCCCCAGGATATCGCTCACCGGCGGACGATCGACGTTGTTTAACATGCCCTCGGCCAAATCACTCGCCGGAGTCAAATCTTTCAGCCCCTGCTGGTACTGGATGCCAATTGTCTCGCATCCGAACTCGTCAGCAATCCTCACGGCAGCGATGTACATTTTACACTGCTCCAACACCTGCGCCTCGGTGAGATCACTCGCCTCGTCCGGCCCAAGGCAAAATCTCACGCCCTTCTTTTTTAACCAGGCATAAACCCTGGCCGCCTCGTCGTTGCTGACCTCGCCCATCGCGGCGAATAGCGCCGACTGGCTCAGGCGCTCCTTGTACAGTCCGGTCGGGTTGAGTAACTCATCAGGGATGATCGCGTTGTGCATGCCCATGCAGCCCTCGTCGAAAACGCCCATGATTGCCTTGCCGTCGCGCAGTCGCCGCCCAACCGCTTGACCAAGTCGCACCTCGACGGGAGGCAGCTTGAGCAGGTCGAGACTCCGCACGTGACTTTGGTCATGTGTCACCCCGCCCCCGCCCAGCCATTGACGCAAGCCGTGGCGAAAATATTTATCGGTGAACTTCTCACTCCACAACGTGCTGTATGCCACACCCATTTTGGTGAGTGAGCCGTTCAGATTCAGCATGCCGACGAGCCCCGGCCACGTACCGCTCCAGTTGGCCACCGTGAGAATCGGCCCGCGATGCGTTGAGAGCCCGGGCAGGATGTGCTGGCTATATTGCCAAACGCACTCGGCGACGATCAGCATCGCGTCGGGATCGATCGTGCGAAACACCTCCAAGCCGCGCTTTTGCGAGTCGATGAATCCATGTTTCTTTTTGCGATCGAACGAGTGGGCGCGCACCGCTGTCCAGCCCTCGGCCTTGAGTGCCTTGGCCAGCGTGGCCTCCATTTTTGATTGCTCCGCCCAGCAAACCTGATTGGCCGACAACCGCAAGTCGCCGTTGGCCACGATATAAACCTGCTTCTCCTTTAACTTTTTCACTCGGCTCATGTTCCGCCACAAAACGTACGGGCGAGCTTGCAACTGGCAAAGTCCAAAATGATTCGCCCCCCCGCACGGCCAGGCGATATAGTGGCCGCGTGCGCACTTTGATCATAGGATGTGGCTACGTCGGCGAAGTGCTTGGTCAACGCCTGATCGCGCTTGGCCACGACGTCACCGGCATCCGACGCAGCAGTGAACACAACGACCGTCTGGCCAAGTTCGGCATCCGCCCCGTCAATCTCGACATCACCGACGAGACCGAATTTAAAAAAAAACTCGACGGCAAATATGACAGGATTGTACTTGCCGCCTCATCTTCGCGAGGTGGCAAGGAGGCGTACAGAAAAGTCTACGGCCTTGGATCGAAACACGTTGCTCAATGGCTCAAGACGGCGAAGGCCCAGTCCGTCGTGCTCATCAGCAGCACGAGTGTTTACGGTCAAACGAACGGCGAATGGGTTTCCGAAAATGATGCCGATACCTCTCATAACATCGCAACCAATATTCTACTGGAGGCTGAACATAATATTTTGGACGCCGGCCCAGCAGTCGCCATTCTTCGGTCGTCCGGAATTTACGGCCCAGGACGAGGCCACCTGTTTCTAAAATTCATGAACGGGACCGCCGTCATCGAGGGCGACGGAAAACGATTCCTCAACATGGTGCATCTCGATGATTTGGTGGAGTCCACTATCCTGGCACTTGAATCCGTCGGGCAGCGCGGCATTTACAATATCACCGACGACGAGCCAGTAACGCAGTTAAAATTTTTCAAGTGGCTTAGCGACACCACAGGACGTCCCATGCCTCCCTTCGTCCCCGAGCCGAATCCCTCCACCCGTAAACGCCGCATCACCAATAAACGCGTCTCCAACAAACTCATCAAGAAAACCTTTGGAGTATCACATAACTACCCGACCTTCCGCGAAGGACTCACACATGAACTTGATCGCTTGGCCAGCGGCAAAACGCGGCAGCCGCTTAGCCCATGATTTGGTAACCGCAGTCGACGTAGATGACCTGGCCAGTGATGGCCGTGCCACCGTCGCTGGCGAGGAACACGCCGGTCTGGCCCAGTTCCTCGGCGGTGACGTTGCGCTTGAGCGGTGCGTAGGAGGCGTGATGACTCATCAACTTGGTAAACCCGGCGATACCGCGCGCGGCCAGGGTGTTCACCGGGCCTGCGCTAATGCAGTTCACACGAATTTTCTTTTCACCAAGGTCAGCCGCCAAATAACGCGTGCCGGCCTCGAGCGCCGCCTTGGCCACACCCATGACGTTGTAGTGCGGAACAACTTTCTCCGCGCCGTAATAGCTCATGCCAGTGATGCTGCCACCATCTGTCATCAACGGCTCCGCCCCCCGGGCCAGGGCCACCAGCGAATAAGCGCTGATATCGAGCGCGGTGGTAAACGCCTCACGCGTGGTATTCACGAAGCGGCCCTCGAGCGCTTCGCGCGGCGCGAACGCCACGGAGTGCAGCAGCATGTCGAGTTTGCCGTTGAAATGGTTTCCAACCTCGGCAAACACGCGGTCGATGTCCCCGTCCTTTGACACGTCACAATCGGTGATCAGAGTGTCATCGCCAAACTCAGCGGCCAACTGCTCGACATTGCCTTTGAGTCGGTCGCCCTGGTACGTGAACGCCAGCCTGGCCCCGGCTTCATGCCATGCCTGCGCGATGCCCCACGCAATCGATCGTTTGTTGGCAACACCAAAAACAACCCCAGTTTTTCCTTCAAGCAGTTTACTCATCCGACGGGCATCAGTAAGGAAAACCCCCCCGCTTGGCAAGCGAGAAGAAATTGCGTTTGTTGTTTTATGCAGGTGGACGGCGCATTCGACTGATTAGCCAATCACTTGAGAAAATGAAAATAAAACCAACCTCACTTACCTCTACTCGTCATTGTGCCTCGCTCGTGCTTGGCCAAGCTGCTCAAAGTATTGCAGGACGAAAACGCCCGCGCCGCCGATTTATGGACTTATAACGATCTCGCGACCGCCCACGCCGAGGTCAGGCGCACCAACAAGCGGGCCGGCCTGCAAAAAGGCGACAGTATCATCGGCATGAAAGGTAACCCGCTACGGATAAGTTCCAGCATTTCAACATGCACCTGAAGCTCAACTACAAGGTCGGTGACAAACTCCCGCTGACCCTCCTCCGCAAAAGCAAACGCATCCACTTCGATTAGCCCCTGACTGACAGGGTTTAGGTCAGCGCAGCATTGAGTGATTCGCTGGCTCGTTGGTTTTCTTTTGCTGTGCCTATGGAGAGACGAATCCATTCGGGGAGGCCATAGCCGCCCATCGGACGAGTGATCACACCCTGCCGCTGCATCGCCTCGAAAACCGCCTGCCCGTCGCCGACCCGCAGCATCACGAAGTTGGCGTACGACGGTACAAACTCAATTCCCTGCTCCACGCAGAGCGCTTCAAAAAACTTCAGCCCATCCGCATTGGTGCTGCGAGTGGTGGCTATGTGCGCGTCGTCGTCAAGCGCAGCTATCGCACCAGCCTGCGCCACAGCGTTGGTGTTGAATGGCTGGCGAACTTTCTCCAGCGCGGAAACGAAGTCGGGATGTCCAATGCCGTACCCAATGCGCAACCCGGCTAGGCCGTAGATTTTCGAGAAAGTGCGCATCAGAAGTAGGTTTGGCTTTTCGCCGGAACGCACCAGCGGCAGCAGGTCCACCGGCTCGTCGAGGAACTCGTAATACGCCTCGTCCATCACCAGCAGCACGTCGTCCGGCACTTGATCAACAAGCGCGCGGACATCGCCCGGCTTGGCCAAGGTGCCGGTGGGATTGTTTGGATTGGCCACCCAGACAACGCGCGTCGACGGCGTGATCGCCCCGAGCATGGACGGCAGATCATGCCCATGAGCGACTGCGGGAACGACGTTCACCTTGGCTCCCATCATCATCGCGACAAGCGGATAAATGGCGAAGCAGTATTGCGACACGACGATCTCGGAGCCGGGACCGAGTAGCGCTTGCGACACAAACTCGATAATCTCGTTGGA
>DBNL01000083.1 GCA_002299785.1 Verrucomicrobia bacterium UBA673 | reverse complement strand
CCGGTCGTGCGGCTGTACCTCGCTTCGGCACTGCAGCGCATGCCGCTTGGCGATCGCTGGGCAATCGCTACTGGCCTGGTTGCGCACCATGAGGATGCCGGCGACCACAATTTGCCCAAGCTGATCTGGTACGGTATTGAACCGATGGTGCCGGCGGATCCGACTCGCGCGATGGAGTTGGCACGGGCCAGCCGGCTGCCACTCGTCACCGAGTACATCGCGCGACGCGCTGTTGATGCCGGCCAGTTGGAAGCCGTTTCCGCCGCACTTGGCAAAGCGCAGGGCAAAGATAAGGTCGCTGATATGCTTCGCGGTTTCAGCGCTGGCTTGAGGGGGCTGCGCGACGTGAAGGCGCCGCCGAGTTGGGGCGCGACCTACGCCAAGCTGTACGGCACGCCGTTGGCGACGCAAATCGCGCAGATCCTCGGTGATACTGGTGCGGCGACTGCCATGCTCGCCACGCTCGATAACCCAAAAGCCAAGACTGGTGACCGGCGCGACGCGTTGAGAGGGCTTGCCGCCCAGGAGCACGACGCGCTGAAAGGCCGATTGATTAACTTGCTCGACAACAACTCGCTGCGGCTCGAATCGATCCGCGCTATGGCGGCTTACGACGAGAAAACTTACCCGCGAGCTTTGCTGAAGCGTTATGCCGAGCTTGCTGCCGATGACAAGACGGCGGCGATCCAGACGCTCGCCTCCCGTCCGTCGTATGGCAACAAACTTACGGCAGCGATTGAGTCGGGAGCAGTGCCGCGCCGTGATGTTCCGGCGTACGTCGTTCGGCAAATGCGCCGTGTGGTCGGCCCAAGCTTCGTCGATGTGTGGGGAGCGGTGGAATCTCTCTCCGCTGACAAGGAGGTTGCGTTTGCAAAGTACCGCGCACTGCTCACCGGCGATGCCTTGGCCAAGGGCAACGTCCACAATGGCCGTGCGATTTACGAGCGCACCTGTTTCGCCTGCCACAAGTTATATGGGCAGGGCGGCGAGATAGGGCCGGACATCACCGGTTCGAACCGCGCGAACCTCGACTACATTCTTGAGAACATCCTCAACCCCAGCGGCGAGATCCCCGAGGGCTATCAAATGCTGCTCGTCACCACACGCGGCGGTCAGACCCTGGCCGGGACGTTGGCCAGCGAGAACGCCCAACAACTGGTGTTGCGCGTTGTTGGTCTGCCTCCGGTGACCTTGGCCAAGTCGGAAATTCAGTCGCGCGAAATCATCCCAACATCCATGATGCCAGAGGGCCTGCTAGCCGCGTTGAAGGATTCCGAGGTTATCGACCTCATAGCCTATCTGAAAACGAACCAGCAAGTGCCCAAGCAGAAATAAAACATGATGCCTGAACCGACACCACTCGAAGTCCAAGTCGTCGCTAAGCGCCCACCTCGGTCGCTGGACATCGTCGGACGATCGGGGAAGCCTTGAGCTGTGGCTGACGAGAATCTCAACCGATTACGTGATATCCTCCGCGGGTACGAATCCTGTTTGGTGGCATACTCCGGCGGAGTGGATTCGGTGCTGTTGGCTCACATCGCCCACGAGGTGCTCGGCGGCAAAATGCTCGCAGTGATCGCCGACTCGCCGAGTTTGCCGCGCCGTGAATTTACCGAGGCGCGTGAGATCGCCGAGGCGCACGGCTTTCCGCTGCGGATCATTCAAACGCAGGAATTTGCCAATCCGGACTACACCGCCAACCCGGTCAACCGCTGCTACTTCTGCAAGCACGAACTGTTCACCCGGCTCGAGCCGATCGCGATCGATGGCGGCTTCGCGGTGTTGGCTTACGGCGAAAATACTAGCGACATCGGCGACCACCGGCCCGGCGCTGAGGCAGCCAAAAAGTTTGAAGTGCGTGCCCCGCTGAAGGAGGCCGGCTTGGCCAAGGACGAAATCCGCGCACTCTCCGCCGCGCTTGGCCTTCCCACCGCTGATAAGCCGCAGATGCCCTGCCTCAGCTCCCGCATCCCCTACGGGCAGGCGGTCACGCCGGAGAAGCTGGCGATGATCGAGCAGGCCGAAGGCGTGTTACGCGACGACGGCTTTCACGAAGTACGCGTGCGGCATCACGAGCAGCCTGGCGGCGCTTTGGCCAAGATCGAGCTTGGCCAAGCGGAGATGGAACGTTTCATCAGTGGGGACTTAATGGCATCCGTGTCGGCGCGGATTCGCGACGCCGGTTTTGTCGACGTCACGCTCGACACGAAAGGCTATCGTCGCGGCAGCCTTAACGAGGGCCTCCCTGAAGAAACCTTGGCCAAAGGCTGATGCGCAAAAAGCTTGCCAAGCTCGACGACTTGCCCGAGGGCACAACCAAGCGATTTTCATTCAAACGCGACGGCATCCGGGTGGATGCTTTTGTGGCTAATTACAGGGGCGAAATCGTTGCCTACGAAAACCTCTGCCGCCATCAGCCGCTGACCCTAGACTACGGCGACGGCGAGTTTTTCAGCAGCGACGGCAGCTTGTTCGTCTGCCAAACGCACGGCGCGATGTATCACCCAAAAACCGGCCTGTGCATTGAGGGGCCGTGTACCGGAGCTAGCCTCCACTCGCTGAATATCGAGATCGCCGCTGGCGAAATCCACCTTGTAGATTTGCTGACTGAATAACTAGCCGCTTGGCCAAGCGGGGGTAGCGGGGTAGGTTCACCGCGCATGAGATCACTTCGTAATTCCATTTTCGGCATGTCGCTGTTTGCGATGGGTGTTTCTTTTTTTGCCGCAGACCAATCGGCCATTCGGCAGGTGAGCAGTGAGGGAATACGCCACAGCATCCTGATTTGCGGCCGGCAGACTCAACTCATCAACGAAAAAAGCGAGGTCGTCTGGCAGGTCAACGAAAATTCGCGCGACGGCTCCGTTTTGCAGAATGGCAACATTCTCTTTTCCGCGAACAATATGGCCAAGGAGATGACGCGTGACATGAAGGTCGTGTGGCGCTACGCGCTAGCCAAGCCGAACAAGGAACTCGGTACGGTGTGGCGACTAGCCAACGGCAACACACTGGTCGTCGAGCGGGGGCCAAAGCCGCGCCTGCTAGAGATCACCAAGGACGGCAAAGTCGCCGTCGAGGTGCCGCTCAAGCCGGAGACCGACAATGGCCACATGCAGACGCGGATGGCGCGCAAGTTGGCCAACGGCAATTATCTCGTGCCGCATCTGCTGGCGTTCAAAGTGAAGGAATACAGCCCGAACGGCACGGTGGTGGACGAAATCAAGACAGACCTCGCCGAACTTGGTGGCCGCGCTGCCGAGAACTGGCCGTTCACCGCGATACGTTTGGCCAACGGCAACACGGTCGTCAATCTAACGCACGGCAATAAGACGGTGGAGTTCGATGCTAAAGGGCGGGTCGTCTGGCGTGTGGACAACTCGCACGTTGCTGGGCGCTTCGCCGACCCGTGCGGCGGCCAGCGGTTGCCCAACGGCAACACTGTCATCAGCAGCTACGCCCAGAGAGACTCGGCCAAGGTGCGGGTGTTCGAGGTGAACCTCGAAAAGGAAGTTGTTTGGGAGTTGTTCCACCCTGACAGCAACGCCCACGGTATCCACGTCATTTCCACCAACGGCAAGCCTCTCTCCAACGCAAGATTGAAATAGTGTTGTCACACTTTAAAAAAAGTGACTTCTTTGGGAAGGAGGCTTGTATTTCGTCAAGCACAGAACGTTGTTTAAGTATGAAGAACCCAATTTATCCCCGCCGCGCATGGCTTCGAGCATTTACCCTTATCGAATTGTTAGTTGTCATTGCGATCATCGCCATCCTGGCAGCCCTGCTGCTGCCGGCCCTGGCCAAAGCCAAGGAATCAGCCAAGCGCACTAGCTGTCTTAACAACCTCAAGCAAATGTCGCTCGCATGGCAAATGTACGCAGATGAAAATAGCAATAAACTGCCGCACAACCGAAACAAGTTTGGCCAGAGAACTGGTAATTGGCCGTGGGACGCCGGAATCAACGTCGTCGCCGCCATGGAAAAGCAGGGATTCCAGCGGAACATTCTATATTGCCCGTCGTTCCTTGAACAGAACGACAAAGAATTGTGGCAATTTACTGGTCAGATACAATTCCGGGTCATTGGCTATGCCCTGACCATTCCGTGGGCAGCACGCGTGGTTGAGACTAACATCAACTACACGATGTCAACCCGACCGATCAAGGTGAGGGGTGTGACGGTCAAGCCGTCGCCTTCCGACCGGGTCCTTACTGCCGATGCCACCTGTTCCTCATCACTGAACAATGGATTTGATACGGTACGCGGTGGATGGGCCAAGCTGCACAAGACGGCTCACTTGGATAATTCTGGCAAATATCCGGCAGGTGGAAACCTAAATTACCTCGATGGCCACGTTGCTTGGCAGAAAACCAAGATGGAAGGCCGTAAGTTAGTCGGCATGGTCGAGCGAACATCTGGCACCCCGGTGTTTTACTGGTAGACCCTTTGCCTACTTCAGCGTTTAATCCCGTTACGGGCTTCGCTTTTACGGGATCTTATGAAGACACTTTACCTTGATATTTTCAGCGGCATCAGCGGCGACATGTTTCTCGGCGCAATGATCGACATCGGCGTCGATGCAGCGATGCTCGAGGGCGAACTGGCGAAGCTGAATCTGGGAGGTTACCAACTGCACGTCGGCCGCAAAACCAAGTCGAACATTGAGGGAGTCAAGTTCGACGTCCATCTCCTGCCAACTAAAGGCGACGAGCACTCGCATGAGCACGGCCATTCCCACTCGCACAGTCACGACGCCAACGGCGGCCACTCGCACGAGCGCACCTTTTCCGACATCCGGTCGCTCATCAACGGCAGCGCGCTCAGCGACTGGGTGAAAGAAAAGTCGGTTGCCGTCTTTCGCCGTGTCGCTGAGGCCGAGGGCAAGGTCCACGGCATGCCGCCGGACGAGGTGCACTTTCATGAGGTTGGTGCGGTGGACTCGATTGTTGATATCGTCGGTGGTTGTATCGCGCTCGAATTGCTCGACCAACCGCGAGTGCTCGCTGCGCCGGTCACCGAGGGCACCGGCTGGGTCGATTGCGCCCATGGCCGTTTTCCGGTGCCGACCGCCGCCACGCTTGAAATTCTTGGCGCGCGCGGCGTCACCGTGAACCAATGCGACGAACCACACGAACTCGTCACCCCTACCGGGGCGGCGTTGCTGGCCGAGTTCGCCGAGTCGTTCGAACTGATGCGTGGCGTGACCCCGGAGCGGATCGGCTACGGCTTGGGCACGCGCGACATGCTCACTCGGCCCAACGTGCTCCGTGCCGTGCTTGGCCAAGCGGCAACCGCGACCGAAGCCAAGCCGCTCGACTGGGAGCGCGACACTGTCACCGTCATCGAGACGAACCTCGACGACATCAACGCTGAGCATTTGGGGCATTTCGTCGAGACGGTGCTGGAGGCCGGTGCGCTCGACGTGTTCCACACGCCGATCCAGATGAAAAAGAACCGGCCCGGAGTGATGCTCACCGTTCTTTGTGCCGAGGCGGAGGCGGATCGGTTTAGCGAAATGATCCTGCGTGAGACCACCGCGCTTGGCGTCCGCCGTCACGCCGCCGATCGTCGCAAACTCCGCCGCGAAGTTGTCACCGTCGAGACACCGCTTGGCCAAGTGCGGGTCAAGCTTGGCCGCCTTAACGGTGAGTTGGTGCAGGCCGCGCCGGAGTACGAGTCGTGTCGCGACATCGCCGCCAAGGCCGGCGTGCCGCTCAAGGGCGTTTATGCCTCTGCGCAAAAAGCGCTCGAAAACTGATCAGAGTCATGGACGAAAAACTACTCGAAATCATGTGTTGCCCCGAGACGCATCAGCGCTTGGCCAAGGCCGGCACAGAACTGGTCGACGATCTCAACAAACGCATCCAAGCCGGGACGCTCGTCGATCGCGTTGACGAAAAAGTCGCCGAGCTGATTGACGGCGGCCTCATCCGCGAGGATGGCAAAATCCTGTTCCCCATCCGGCAGGACATCCCCGTTATGCTCATCGACCAAGGCATCCCGATCGGGCAGTAGTCAGCAGACAAACCAAGCGTTTTTTCCAGAAATATACCCTTTTTTGGCCACATCGGCCTCGATGAGTTCGCGGGCTCCGGCGGCACCGACGGCGATGATTAGCGGTGTGCCATCCGGCGGGGGGAGTTCAGTGTCTGCGATGACGGGGGTGTTGTGAATTTTCGTGCCGATTTTTTTTGGCGAAACCTCGATGACGTGGCGCACGGTGAATCCCTCCGCAAGCAACCAGCGCAGCCACGGCTTGCCGGCTTGGCCCGCACCCCACATGTCAACCTCGGTTTGGCCTGCGAGTGGCCCTTCGAGGAGATGCGCTCGTCGGCAGCGATCGAAGGCTTCCGGCGAATAGCGATCGTCGGTGCGGGTCAACCGGTCGCCGGAGTCGATCCAGTCGAACAGCACCTCCGGCACCTTGGCCGCCGTGTGCCCTTGGGCAAGTGCGCGGAGGCAGAGGTCGTAATCCTCCGGCCAAGCGCCGTCGCGAAAGCCCATCTCGAACACCTCGCGCTTGGCCATGAGCGTTGGGTTGACGATCGGCAACTCGACGAATCGCATGGCGGCAATCTGCCCCGGTTCGGTTAGCGAGTTGCTCCACTGCTCGTAACGCTGCATCGACTCGACCGGTTGGCCAAGCGCGTCGACGATGCGAACGTGGCAACCGACCATGTCCACGCCGGAGTCGTGCAGCAGCGAAAGTTGTTTTTCGAGCCGGGCGGGATGCGAGAAATCGTCGGCGTCCATTCGCGCGATCACCGTTGCGCGCGCCTCGGCGGTTCCGCGATTGGCCGCGGCGCAGACCCCAAGTGCGTCCTTCTGAAACAAGCGCACGCGCGGATCGGAAATTTGCCGAATGATCTCCGCGCTGTTATCGGCGGAGCCGTCGTCGATGACAAGGAGTTCGAGCTCTCGAAGTGTGGAATCGAGAATGGAACGTGCTGAACGCTCAATCGTCTCCGCTGCATTGCGCACCGGCAACACCACCGAGACCCGTGGCGGGGTCACTTGGCCGTACCCGGTTTTTTATCGGCAGGGACGAAGTCCATCGAGGCGGAGTTGACGCAGTAGCGCTGGCCGGTCGGGTTGGGGCCGTCATCGAAAATATGGCCGAGGTGGCCGTTACATTTTTTGCAGGTGATCTCGATGCGAACCATGCCGAGGCTGGTATCGGGTGTCTCTTCAACAGTGCCATCGATCGACTTGAAAAACGCTGGCCATCCGCAGCCGGAGTTGTACTTCGTCTCGGAGAGAAACAGCTCCGTGCCGCAGGCTTTGCAGATGTAGGTGCCATCCTTAAAATGATGATCATACTTGCCGGTGAATGCTCGCTCGGTGCCTTTCTGTCGGATGATGCGGTATTCTTCCGGGGTCAGAATGTCCCGCCATTCGGCCTCTGTCTTAACAATTCTTGCAGCAGCGACTTTGGTTGGTTTCATAATCGGTTCATGCTGAATCGGCTGAATGGCCTTGGCCGCCGGCCCAGGTTGTGGGTTGATGTTGGGGAGGTCAACTGGTTGCGGCACAGACTCGGCCTTGGCCGGAGGTGCGGTTGGGACGGGTTCTAGTGCGGTAGACGCAGGGTTTTGTTCCCCCCCGCCGCAGCCGGCCAGTGCCACCGTCAGTGCCACCGTGAAAACCGCATTATTCATGCGACGAATCAAAGCACACTCCGCCGCGCAAGACAACCTTGGGAAATCGTGTATGCTTGCTCGGCCAGTTTGACCGTGGCATTTTCCGCCGCTATGAAACGAACCCTATCCTTTTTGGGACTGTTGTTTGCGCTTGGCCAAGCGCAGGCGATCGAGCGACCGAACATTCTCTGGATTTACCTCGAGGACGTCAGCGGCTGGTTCGGCTGCTACGGCGACAAGATCATCAAGACGCCACACATCGACCGGTTGGCGGCGAGTGGCATTCGGTTCGACCGGTTTTACACGCCTGCCGGTGTCTGCTCGGCGACGCGATCGTCGATCATTGTCGGCGCGATGCAAACGAGCCTAGGGATTCACAATCACCGCAGCGGCCGCGCGAACTTTCGCGGAAAGGATTTGGGGCCGGTGTATGACGACATTCGATTACCTGAGGGCGTTCTGACGCTACCGGAAATATTTCGTGCTGCCGGTTACTGGACGTTCAACGAGGGGGGCAAGGACGATTACAACTTCAGGCATGACATCCGAGTGATGTACGACTTCCTACCCAAAAAAAGCGCCTTAAGTCCGGCAGCATTGGTCGCCGGTGAGTGCTGGAAAGGGCGAAAAAAAGATCAGCCGTTCTTTGGCCAGGTCCAGCTCCGTGGTGGTAAACTGGGCCGGCGTGCATCGAGGGTGGTCGACCCCGCCAATGTTCCAGTGCCGCCGTATTATCCGGACATCCCGCTCGTGCGGGAGGAGATCGCGCACCACTACGATTGCTTGCTGAAGACCGACGAGCAAGTTGGGCAAATCATTGGCGCTCTTAAGCGCGAAGGGCTTTACGATAACACGCTGATTTTTTGCTTCAGCGATCACGGTTACAAGCTGCACCGGCATAAGCAGTTTGTTTACGAGGGCGGCATCCAAATGCCAATGATGGTTGCGGGGCCGGGTGTTGTGTCGGGGCAGGTTCGCCAGGACTTGATCAGTGGCATCGACATAGCGCCGGCATGTTTGAGCACCGCCGGGGTCGAAGTGCCGAAGCACATGGAGGGAGCAGACTTCTTGGCTGAAGGCTACACAAAGCGGAAGTTCGTAGTGGCAGCGCGCGATCGTTGTGACTACACCATCGATCGAATCCGGGCGCTGGTCACACCGAGGTTCAAGTACCTGCGCAACTACCTCACCGATCGGCCGTTCATGCAGCCGAGCTACAAGGATCCGTGGCCGGTTTCCAAGAAGTTTCGCGAGATGATGGCCAAGGGAGAGATGAACGAGACGCAGTTGGTTTTCTTCGGTCCGAAAAAAGAGCCGGAGGAACTGTACGACTTGGCCAGCGACCCACACGAGATTCACAACTTGGCTAAAGATCCGAAATTTAAAAAGCAACTGCAACGTCATCGACGGTTACTCGACAACTGGATTAAAGAGACTGGCGATCAGGGGCTGAAGACCGAGAGTGAACCCGGCCTACTGGCCGTTCTCAAGAGGTGGGAGGCCAAGTGCGTGAACCCCGAGTACGACAAGGTGCGACATTTGCTCGAATCCGAAAAAAAGAAATGATCATTTACCACAATCCGCGCTGTTCAAAGAGCCGCCAAGCGCTTGGCATCCTGCGGGAGAATGCTGAGGAACCGGATGTGGTGGATTACCTAAAGGAGCCACTAGGCCAGGCGGAACTAGGCGCTTTATTGCAGAGACTCAAAGTACCGGCGCACAATCTCCTGCGCACCAAGGAGGACGAGTACACTGAGCTCGGCCTCTCGCCGGACACATCGGAGGAGGACATCCTCACCGCCATCGCGCATCACCCGATATTGCTCGAGCGCCCGATTGTGGTGAAAGGCCGCCGGGCCGTCATCGCCCGTCCGCCGGAACTCGTTGAGGACTTGCTTTGAAACCAAAGGTTGAATAGTTTTGTTACTTCGGGCACGGCTTTGAATGAAAAGACAAACGATCGGGGTAAAACACGGTTGGAGTTAAATTTATCTCTTGAATAGATACATGTTTTTTTCGTCTTACTGAGTGATGTTACAACGTTTTGATCATGGGTTATTCCGGGAGTTGGCACAACGGAAGTGCCGGGATTTTCTTTCTATGAGTTTAAGAGGAATCGGCATGGTGGCTGTATTATCCCTGCTGCCGCAAGACATTGCGGTTGGGGCTGTTGCAGCCAACTCAAAGGCGTCTTCGGGTTCTTCTGCCCAAACCGGAGACCAGACCATTCTGTTTGTCGATGACAATGCGATTCTGTATCGATCCGGAACACGGCGCGTTGTTCAACAACCCGAGCGACATGCGGCCAATCCCGTGATCGGTGAAACCAAACCCTGGGAGGTGGCCATTGGGTATTGCACTGTTTACCGGGATATAAGAACCGGTCTGTACCAGTGCTGGTATCAGTCATATTCCGGCAATCACGCGAATGATCCCACGCGGCGTGTTGTGGTTTGCTACGCGACTTCCAATGATGGAGTGGTATGGGAAAAACCGAATCTTGGCCTCTTTGATTATAACGGCGAAGACAATACCAACATTGTCCTAGTGGGCAACGGTGGGCGAAGCGTCAACTACGGCGCGTCGGTCCTTGTGGATCATCGTGATTCCGATACGGAGAAGC
>DBNL01000093.1:11407-17229 GCA_002299785.1 Verrucomicrobia bacterium UBA673 | reverse complement strand
CGGGCGTTGAATAAAAAGATGAGGCCTGTGAACAGGCCGGCGAGGAAAAAATCTTCGCTACCCAACCAGGTATCGTTAAGCGCATAGACAGCAGCAATAGCCACCACTATAAGCGAGCCGATTTGGATGATGAAGTTGTTGCGGCGAATCGCCATGAAAAGCAGTACGACACTCTCGGCGGCGAGGATGGGCCCTTTGAGCGAGGCGGCCATCCCCATCGTCATCAGGCCAAGCGTCACCAGCACCAGCCCCTGCGTGAGGTAGCTTTTGCGCGAGAGCGACTGGTCCTCAAGCCAACGCGCCGCCGCCAATGCGCACCCGAGCAGTGCCACGCCGATAACCATCGGTAAAATCCAGAATTTCGGCTCATGATATTTCAGCACGTCCGCCGTGAGCAGTGCAAACATCGCCGCGTTGTTGGCGGTCAGGAATACGGCGCGCTGACGGTCACTTAACGCCCCGCTGCGAGAAAGGAAAACCGCCGCCGTGTAAACCACCCAGAGCGACACGGCGAAACTCACGGCGATTGTGAGTGACGGCTCATCAGCCCGCAGCCGCCATAGGAGAAAACCGGCGTAAGACGCCGACAGGCTCAGAACCGGCATCTTCAGCCAGCGGTTGCGCAGCATGAACACCACCGCCGCCACCGCGAGGACAAGGTTTGAGAAAAGGATCACCCAGTCCGACACATCGTCGGTACCGCCGGAGTGGATCAGTGGCACGTAGGTGGCGTAATACGAGGCGCCAATGGCGAAGAGCGCGATTGTCTCCGACTTGAGTCGATCCGCGACCCAAACCATGAAGCATCCCCACGCGAACAACAGCAGCAGGGAGGTTGTCGGATCCGGGATCACTCGGATCATGGTATCCGCGGTATCGTTTGATATATTCAACCAAATCGGTAGATGAGCTGCGTACGTCGTGAAATACACACCAGCAAAGCCGCCAGCGAGCAGCACCTGGCCATAGTTCTTTAAATTCTCCTTGTTGCGTTGGAGCCAGAAGCCAACACCACCCATCACCGCGCTGAGTAAATAAAACACACTCACCTTGGCCTGTGGGTTAAGTTCGAAGAAAAAGTTTTTGTTATAATAAGCGAGAACACCTAAACCGGTCAGCAACAGCATCACGCCGATGCGGACGAACCAGTAAGTGCCCAGTTTCATCTCGATCGATTGGGCGTCCACCTTGGGCAAACGAGCCATCCCTGCTTGCGCGGTGGCGGCAACCTTCTCCGGCTTGACCGGTTCGCTTGGCTTGGCGTCAGGCCCGACAAGAGAAACCGTTATGGGTGACTGAATGATCGGTGGAGGAACCGACGCCATTTTGCGGCGGCGATCCTTTTTGGCCAGGGCCGCCTCTCTCGACTCCTTCAAGTCGCTTGGCAATGTGAAGTGCTTCGGCTCCGGCTTGGCCAAGGCGGCCTGCTTTATCTCGGATTCTTTCGCCTTGGTCTCGGGTGCTCGCTCCGCTTGGCCAAGGGGCGGGGATGTCGGCTTGGTGTCGGTGAACTGATCCCCCATTTCATACAGTCGATCCTCGAGTCGTTGAACCTTTAGCTTGAGATCGTTCAAATCATTCACTGCCGAATTGGCTTTGAACAAGGGCAAAAGCACAGCTAAAACAAGTCCCACGCAGATCAGTCCCATTAATAATTCCATAATTCGATCCTTTCTTGTCTTATTTTAAGTCGGCTTGGCCAAGCGGCTTGCCGCCTTGCAAAAGACTCTACCCCAAACACAAAAAAGCCGAGCATTGATAAAATCAATGGTTCTATTGACTGAATCGATGTTCCCGACTCCCAATTTTGATGGTGATCGATCGATTTTTTGCTTCTTTTTTGTCGGAATATGCCTATTTTCAGGCAAGTCGAAGTCCTAAAAATTGCGATTCAGCGGTTGACATTGCCGTCGGCGGGACTACGATTCGGGCGCTTAAAACGTTTTTAGCCTTTTTAGAACACACACAAACTAATGAAACGCGTATCATTCACGGCTGGGTTGGTTGTTGCTGGACTTTTGTTTGCAGCACAAGCCAACGCTCGGGAGGGTCAAGCTCTGGTTCAATCGATCAGCGGCGAAGTCACCATGTTAGCGAATGGAGGCAAATGGCTGCCGCTGCAGACTGGCGAAATGCTCAAGAGCGGCACCGTCGTTAAGACCGGCGCCAAGTCGCAAGCTGATTTATTTCTTGGAATCAACGGCTCAATGCTGCGCTTGGCAGCAAACACCGAGTTGAAATTCACCCGCCTCGCCATCGAGCAATCGCCGATAGAGCCGATCGCCCAGACCGAGATGGAACTCATCAGCGGTCGGGTCATCGGCAACGTCCGCAAACTGCCGATGGGCTCGAGCTACGTGATCAAGACGCCTAAAGGCGAGGCCAAAGTCAAAGGCACCGTCTACGACATCAACGCCGACGGCGAGTTGGTCGTGGTCAGTGGCAAGGTCAAATACACAGACAACGCCAACGGCAAAGAGGTTCTCATTGCAAGCGGAGGGAAATATGTTGGCGGTCGCGAAATTAAGGCAGCTGACGACGAGAGAGCTGAATCCGCAGCCGCTGCCCCAACGAATTCAACTGGCTTCCCCAGCTTCACTATCAGCGTTCCGCTCAGACAGGGCGTGTGGGAAAACCAAGCAAAAGATCATAGAGCTGGCCCAATCAACCCGACCCAGTTTATCTCGCCCACTCCTACTTTCTTCGGCGACCTGGTGGTTCGCTCCGGATCGGCTTTTTCTCCGGACAAGCTGGAAATCGTCCTTGACACTTCCGCGGGTAGCGGTCTGTCGGTTGGCCAAAAATTCAAGCCTTCCGATCTGCAATTGAGCGTGGACGGTGGAGCCATCAGCGATGATAATGCGACAATCGTGGTGGAGAATGTCGGCGATAGTGGAGCCAAGAAACTGGTCATTACGTCAACGGGCGATTCATTCGCTCCAGCCGAGGTTGCCAAAGCCAACGCGGTGCCTGTAGCGGTGTCCATCCCGACGGCGGGTGGCAACTCGGTATCCGTGGATGTCGATCTGGTAGCCCCGATGAAGGCGCCCAGTCTAGTTGCCAATATAGATGATACTGGCTCAGCCAAGTCAATCAACATAACGACTGATGGGTTCACAGCGGATGAAGCTGACGCCTACATCGCTACCATAGAGGAGCAATTCGGAAATCTTGATAATTTTGAAATCAATGGCGAGACGCTAAAAGCTGACGAGGTGGATATCAGCACCAACGTGGTACCAACGGGCGATAAATCAACCCCGTTCCAAGTTGAGGTGGTAATCAAGCCTAAGAATCCGGACGCGAATCTTGGCAAAGTCGATGTAATTGCTTTTGTGCCGCCTCCGGTAGAGGTTGTGGAAGGCGCAATCCCTCCCCCGCCGATCGTAGTGCCTCCGACACTGCCGGAGGAATCCCTGATCACGGGAAGCTAATACCGGCAGGTTCATCACAAATTAAACTTTCAGCACCCGGACAATTGTCCGGGTTCTTTTTTTGTATCGGCTCTGCTACGGTTCCGCGCGTGCGAACAGTCATTTATCCCGGCAGCTTCGACCCCCTGACCAACGGCCACTTGGATGTCATTCAGAGGGCTGCCCGTTTGTTTGACCGTGTGGTGGTGGCCGTGGCCCGCAACGAGAGCAAGCAACCGCTGTTCTCCCCCGCCGAGCGTAAGACGCTGATCGAGCAATCCACCACCGATCTTCCCAATGTCAGTGTAGACCTCTTTGAGGGGTTGCTTGTGGAGTATGTGGAACAGCAGTCCGGCCACGCGGTGATTCGCGGACTGCGGGCGTTGTCTGATTTTGAGAACGAGTTCCAAATGGCACTGATGAACCGCCAACTTAACGAGCACATTGAGACGCTATTCATGATGCCGCGCGCCTCCTATTCCTTCCTTAGTTCACACTTGGTCAAGGAGATCTCCGGCTTGGGGGGTGATGTATCCCCGTTTGTCACCCCCGAGGTGAAGGAAGCACTGGCAGCGAAGCTTGGTCAGGCGTGCGTAAATTGAACCCCCCGCCTATGTGGCTGTCAGATACACTTGGCCAAGCGTGCCACTGACAACCCGTTGCCATGCCACTACTCCTGAAAATTGAAATGCTGGCCGAAGGCCCTGTTAGCCTCAGAGGCGAACTTGCTGTGGATGAACTGCAAATGGAGACGCTCGACGAGTTGATCAAGATCGGCGGGCCGCTGGAATACGACCTCACTGCGAAACGCGCTGGGGACAATATTTCCCTCCAAGGCAGCATGGGGATGCACCTAAAATGCGAGTGCGCCCGGTGCCTTCAGCCGTTCGAGTACCGCGTTGAATTGCAGGAATGGAGTTGTTTACTCCCCCTTAGCGGGGAGGGAAATATCGAGTTAATCAACGCTTCAGCAGACTTGACGCCTTATCTGCGCGAAGATACATTCCTCTCTTTTCCGCAACATCCGTTGTGTGAAACGGGGTGCGACGAGTCGCCCAAGGCCGGTGTTGACGGGAAACCCACAACCCTCAAACTGGATTCCGGCAACCACAATGAAGCCTCAGCCTGGGCCGAACTCGACCAGCTGAACTTAGAATAGAGGATAGTTTTATGGCAGTACCAAAAATCAGGTCATCCAAGAGCCGCGTTCGCAAGCGCCGGGCTAGCAACAGCAAGTTCCACCCGCCGCAGTTGGACAACTGTCCGCAGTGCGATCATCTGGGCTACCAACGCCACCGCGCCTGCCCCGAGTGCGGGCATTACAAGGGCAAACAAGTCATCAGCGTCGAGGTCGGCGCCTGATTCATCTCCAAATTCTGGGCGCAACCAGCCGAGTCGCGCTTTTTTTATGAGAATCGCGGCAGATGTCATGGGCGGAGACGGTGGTTGCGCCGTCATTATCGACGGCCTGTTGCAGGCGCTCGAGCATCACGACCACATCAGGACGATGTACCTCGTCGGCGACGAGGAAACCATCCGTACCTCGCTTGGCCAAGCGGGGCATCTCGCCCCACGAATCGAGGTCGTCCACTCGCCGGAAGTCCTCTCGATGGAGGAAAAGCCGGTAGTGGGCTTGCGCCTCAAGAAAAAGTGCTCCCTCGCCATGGCCACGGATCTGGTCAAGCACGGCCAGGCCGACGCCGTCCTCTCCGCCGGCAACACCGGTGGGATGGTCGCCGCGGCCAGCATAAAGCTGCGCACGCTGCCCGGCGTGGATCGGCCGGGCATCGCCACCGTGATCCCCACCAAGACCAGCAACTTCGTCCTGCTCGACGCCGGGGCCAACGTCGAGGGGAAGCCCCGGCATCTGATGCACTACGCCATCATGGGAGATATTTACGCCCGGGAAGTGCTCGGAAAAAGCCGGCCACGAGTGGGACTGTTGAGCGTCGGTACCGAGGAAGCCAAGGGCAACGATCTGACTTTGGAGACGTTCAAGCGATGTCAAGGGCTCGACCTAAATTTCATCGGTAACGTGGAAGGGCACGACCTGTTTGGGGAGGAACTCGACGTAGTAATCTGTAATGGCTTCGTCGGCAATATAGTCCTCAAGACCTGCGAAGGCCTGGCCCTGCACATGATGGGCTGGCTCAGAGATGAACTCACCGCCACACCCATCCGGAGACTGGGAGCGGCACTCTCCAAGAATGCGTTTCGCGCCCTGAAAAACCGGATCGACACCGAAAACTACGGTGGCGCACCGCTGCTCGGGGTGAACGGCGTCGTGACCATCTCGCATGGCTCATCTAGCGCCCGGGCCATCTGCAATGCCGTGCAACACACCGTCGAGGCGGTGGATCATCACATTAACGAACACATCATCGACGCCGTGTCCAAGGCCAACTCCAA
>DBNL01000093.1:3805-11080 GCA_002299785.1 Verrucomicrobia bacterium UBA673 | reverse complement strand
AGGCCAACTCCAAACAGGAACCCACCGCCTCTCAGGCATGACCAATCCCGACATCAAAAACCCCCGCGCCAAGCACGACTTCATCGGGCGCACCTGCTCCATCTCCGCCGTCGGCTCCTATGTACCGGGAAAAGTGCTGACCAACGCCGACCTCGAGAAACGGATAGACACGACCAACGAGTGGATCACCACACGCACCGGTATCAAGGAGCGCCGCATCGCCGCCGACGATGAGCACACCTCCGACATGGCCGCCCACGCGGCGCAGCGCGCACTTGAGCGAGCCGAGGTAGATCCCGCCGATGTCGATTTGATCATCCTCGCCACCATCACGCCGGACATGCCCTTCCCCGCCACGGCCTGTCTTGTGCAGGAAAAACTCGGCGCACACAACGCGGCGGCGTTCGACATCGAGGCTGCCTGCTCCGGGTTCGTTTACGCACTCGAGATCGGGCAACAATTCATCATGTCCCGCACGTACAACACCGTGCTAGTGATCGGCGCGGAGAAACTCTCCTCCATCATGGACTGGGAGGATCGCAACACCTGCGTCCTCTTCGGCGACGGCGCTGGCGCCGCCGTGCTGCAAAACCGCGAGAACTCCCACGGCCTGCTCACCGCCTGCATGGGGGCCGACGGCCGAAAGGCATCGATCCTCTCACAGCCCGGCGGCGGCTGCCTGCACCCGGCCACGGCCAAAACTGTTTCCGACCGCCTTCACTTTCTCAGGATGGACGGAAAGGATGTGTTCAAAAGCGCCGTCAACGCGATGGCCACCGCTGCCCGCGAGGCCTTGGGCCGGTGCGAACTTGAGATCGACCGCATCAAGTGCATCATCCCGCACCAAGCCAACATGCGAATCCTCAAGGCCGTAGGCGACCGCTTGGGTGCCAGTGAAGACCAGGTCTTCAGCAATTTGGAGCGCTACGGCAACACCTCCGCTGCCTCGGTGGCCATAGCCTTGGACGAAGCTGTCGAGCAAGGTAAAGTTGATCGCGGCGATCTGATCCTGCTGCTAGTCTTCGGGGCTGGCCTGACTTGGGGCGCGGCTATCATCGAATGGTAACCCTGCTTGGCCAGGCGTTGTTTTGGCGCTTGTCGGGACGCTGCTTTCCTGTTTGCCTCTCCAGCCCTTTTTGAGATGGAACTATTTCACAAAATTCTGAATACCGCCGTCGAAGGTGGCGCTTCCGACGTCCACATCAAGCCGAACGCGCCGGTGGTCTACCGGATCAGCAGCCAGTTGGTAGAGACCGAGATGAGCCAGCAGCCGGATGAGCAATGGCTGAACAATATAATTGACAATATTGTTCCCTCCCAGTTTAAGGCGACACTCGCTGAAGATCGCGAAATCGACTTTTCTTATAACGTTCCCGGCATTGGCCGGTTCCGGACAAACTGCTTCCAGCATCTCGGCATGTGGTGCCTCGCCATGCGATACGTCGTCGCCGAGGTTCCTAAAATCGACAACCTCGGCCTGCCCGAGATCATCAAGTCCATCGCCGAGGAGCCCCGAGGTATCGTGTTGGTGGCCGGGACCACCGGTTGCGGCAAGTCTACCACTCTCGCAGGGATGATCGATCACATCAACTCCACTCAAAAGCGGCACATCATCACCATAGAGGATCCGGTCGAGTACGTGTTCAACGACAAAAAATGTATCATTGAGCAGCGCGAAGTTGGCCTCGACACGCCGTCATATCAACACAGCCTCAAACACGTCATGCGTCAGGATCCCGACGTCATCATGATTGGCGAAATGCGCGACGCCATCAGCTTCCGCGCTGCGATGAGCGCAGCAGACACCGGCCACCTCGTCATGTCCACCCTGCACACCATCGACGCGCCACAATCCATCTCACGCGTGCTCGACTTCTTCCCCGCCGACGAGCGCGAATCCGTGCGCAAACAAATGATCGGCACCCTCAAGGCTATTATCGTGCAGCGCATGACCGTAAGAAAAGACGGCACCGTGATCCCTGCCATCGAGATCATGATCAACACCCCAACCATCTCTAAGCTAATTAACGAAAACCGCCTGGAAAAACTCCACGCCGCCATCGAGACCGGCACCGACGACGGCATGCAAAACTTCAACCAATCCCTCTTCCAACTGGTCAAGGACGACATCATTACCAAAGAGGAGGCCCTTGAGAAGGCCACCAACTCCCAGGCGCTGGAGATGAATTTCAAGGGCATCTTCCTCTCCGAGGGCAGCCGCATACTCAACTAACGCCACGACTCTGGCCGGTTGCGCCCAAGCGGTTTAGCAGCCACACTCCCCCCAGCGTGGCTACCCAACCGGAAAATCAGTCTCGCGGCCGCGTGGCCTCGCTGCACATGCATCCCCCGGTCGCGGGCGAACCAATGCTGCCGGCTGACTCTATCACGGTCGAGACCGACGCCGGCATTGTTGGAAACACCCGCTACTGGAAACGCCTATCCCGCGCCAGCGACCAACCAACCCAGCGGCAGGTGTCCATGATTGAACGGGAACAAATTGCAGAGCACGCCAGCTCACTCGGTCTGTCTGGCATCGCTGCCGGTAGGGTTCGCTCCAATATAGAGACCGAAGGGATCAACCTCGTGCCGCTGGCCGGCCACGATGTCCGCGTCGGCGGGGCGGTACTACACATCGCCACGCCGCGCGATCCCTGCCACAAGATGGACGAGATCGCACCCGGCCTGCGTGAACGCATGACAAACGACAAACAAGGTATTCTAGCCGTTGTCGTTCAATCCGGCACAATCAAAAATGGCGATGTCATCCAACCAATCGAATAATTTTTCAATCACCCACCGCATCCCGGCTAGCATCATGATGGCGCTTGGCCTCGCCGCCGTCGCGCTTGGACAAACGGACGAACCAGCCAAGCCGCTCGTCGCCACAACGCCACGCGTTCCCTCCGTCGGCATCGAGCTTCCCGATGACGCCCGAACCCAGTTGCGCACACACACCGACGCGCTTGGCCAGGCGATCGACGCTCTGGCCCGGCAGCACGCCGATACACCGCCGTTGCTACGCCATCTCCCCGACGTGCAGGTCTATCACAAAGCCGTTGACTGGGCGCTAAACCACCGGATTTTCTTCAAACCAAGCGAACTCAAAACCGCCGAAGAGTTACTCGTCGCCGGGAGCGAACGGGCCGCGCAACTGGCCAACGGTAAAACGCCATGGACACGCGCCACCGGCCTCGTCGTGCGCGGCTACGTCTCCCGGCTCGACGACTCGGTGCAACCGTACGGGCTCGTGATCCCACAGTCGGTCTCCACCGACCCATGGCGCAAACGCCGCCTCGACGTCTGGCTACACGGCCGCGACAACAAGCTGAGCGAACTGAAATTCATCCAGCAGCGCCGCACCTCCCCCGGGCAGTTCACCCCGCCCGACACAATCGTCCTCCACCCGTACGGCCGTTTCTGCAACGCATTCAAATTCGCCGGCGAAGCCGATGTGCTCGAGGCGCTCGCCCACGCGAAAAAACAATATTCCGTGGATAACAACCGTGTGAGCATTCGCGGCTTCTCGATGGGAGGCGGCGGTTGCTGGCACTTGGGTACCCACCTCGCTAGCGACTGGGTGGCGGTAGCACCGGGAGCCGGTTTTGCTGAGTCGCTCGAGTACCTTGGCTTAGACAAGAAAAACGCGATGCCACCAGTACATGAGCAGGCGCTTTGGGGACTTTACGACGCCACGAAATACGCCGGCAACTTGTTCAACACCACCACAGTCGCGTACAGCGGCGAGATAGACAAACAAAAGCAAGCCGCGGATATCATGACGCGCCACCTCGACGATGAAGGCCTGGTATTGCACCACGTGATCGGCCCGGAAACCGGCCACAAATATCATCCCGCCGCCAAGGCGCAGATCAACGAACGCATCAACGCCGCCGCCGCCAGGGGCCGCAACCCGGTGCCAACCGAGGTGCGGCTCGTGACACGGACGCTGCGCTACAATCGCCAAGCCTGGGTTCGGGTTGATGGACTCAAGACGCACTGGAAACCGGCCAGCATCAAGGCGCACATCGCCGGTAACGAACGCGTCGAATTGACCACCGACAACGTCTCGCGCCTCGTTTTATCTATGCCTTCTGGGCTTTGCCCGCTGCGGCTCGACGGCCACCCCACCGTCGTGATCGACGGAGATGAATTGACCGGCGCACGCGTCCGCACCGACCGCTCGTGGGAGTCGATCTTCGTCAACGCACTCGGCAGATGGCGGGCCGTCGGCCTGTTTGAATTCGCCAGCCTGGCCAAGCGCCCCGGCCTACAGGGGCCAATCGACGATGCGTTCATGGATCGCTTTCTCATGATCCGACCGACCGGCCAGGCGATGACCCGCTTAGCCGCCCAGTGGGCCGAGGCACAACTTGGCCAAGCGCTGTCCGACTGGGAACTGCAGTTCCGCGGCAAGCCGCTGGTTAAAGACGATATCAACTTGACCGCCGCTGACATCGCCGACTGCAACCTGATCCTTTGGGGCGACCCAAAAAGCAACTCGGCCATTGCCCGCGTCATCGATCAACTGCCACTTAAGTGGAACAAAACAACAGTGAAGCTAGGCCAGGCGGAAGCGGAGTCAGCGACGCACGCACCGGTTATGATTTTCCCAAACCCACTTAACCCCAAGCGGTACGTCGTGCTCAATTCCGGCTTCACCTTCAGCCGATTCGGCCACTCGAGCAACGCCACGCAAACGCCCAAGCTGCCCGACTGGGCGCTGGTGGATATGCGCCAGCCGTACAATGCCGGCAACCCGGACTGTATCGCGGCGGCGGGTTTTTTCAACGAACGCTGGCAACCGCAAAAGGCGGAGTGACGCCCGCTGCGGGTTTGCCTCCCCGCGTCTGGCCTGTCATTTTTTCGTGCATGCCAATTCGTTTTGTGACTTGTTTCCTCATTGCCCTGTCCGGCTCCGCGCGCTTGGCCAATGCCGAGCCGGCTACGCCAAGCGGCAGCCTATCCATTTTGCCGTCGAGTTCCCGGCTTGAGGAACTTTGGAATGAGGGCGAGTTCACCGAGGGCGCAGCGGTCGCTGCCGATGGCACGGTGTACTTCAGCGACATCCCGAGCGGCAAAGGTACCACGGGCCAAGTTCACAAGTTCGATCCCAACACCGGCAAAACCACCGTCCACTGTGCGGCGTCCGGTAAGAGCAACGGGTTGATGTTCGACAGTGCCGGGCGGCTGATCGCCTGCTGCGGAGCAAACAACGGCCTCATGGCGCTATGCGAGATTTTGCCAGGCGGAAAACTGAAAGTGCTCACCGGTCGATTCAACGGCGGACGCTACCTCTCGCCAAACGACCTCGTGATTTTGTCCAATGGGACGATTTACTTCAGCGACCCCCGCTACGTCGGCAGTGAAAAAGAGGAACAGGACCAGATGGCAGTTTACCGTTATAACCCAGCGAACGGTTCCGTGAAACGAGCCATCGGCGCGGATCAAGTCGAGAAGCCCAACGGCTTGGCCCTGTCGCCGGACGGCGGCACGCTTTACGTCGCCGAGACCAACAACGCCCCGGGTGGCCGGATGACGTTGAATGCGTTCAAGCTTCGCGGCGACGGCAGCCTGGGATCAAAGAAAGTGCTCGTTGATTTCGGCGCCGAGGCCGGCATCGACGGCATGACCGTCGACGTGCAGGGAAACATTTACGCCGCCGTGCGTTCCGCGAGCCGCTTCGGCATCGTGGTTTACACAGCCACCGGCCGGGAACTTGCCTATATCCCGACCGAGACGCTGCCGACCAACTGCTGCTTCGGCACCGGCACGGAAGCCAACGTGCTGTACGTCACAGCCGGCGGCGGCTTGTACCGCATCCCGATGAACGTCGCTGGCCACCACCCGGCCACCGCCCCCATGGCCAAGGGCGACTGGGTGCCATTATTTGACGGCCAGTCGGCCAAGGGATGGACGCCGCGCGGCCGGGCGGACCGACTCGAGGCGGTCAACGGCGAGTTGCATCTCTTCTCCACAGAGAATGTCTGGGTGGTTTCGGATCTGCAGATGGCCGACTTCGAGGTCGAAGCAGAAGTAAAACTCCCCGAGCAAGCCGCCACAAAAGACGACCATTTCAACTCCGGGCTGGGGTTTCGGCTGTTCGGTGAAACCGGAAAGCCCAAGGGCTACCAGTGCGAGGTCGAGCGCGAATCTGCAGGCAAAAACGGCGGCGTTTACGGCATTGGGCTGGGCGGTTGGCTGTTCCCGAAGGGCGCTAAGCAAACCGCTGCAATGAGGCAAAAAAACAGGGGACTGTTCCGCGACGAAAAGTGGAACAAATTCCGCGTGCGTGCCGTCGGACCGCGGATTCAAACATGGATCAATGGCCGGCTGATTTCCGACCTTGAGGATGGTAGCTCGATGCGGGGCCGGTTTGGCATCCAGCATCACGGCTCCGGCGGGGTCGTGCGATTCCGCAACCTCCGCGCCCGGCCGCTAGGCAGCCGAAGGTGACGCAAAGGACTTCCCTCCCATTGGCCAAGCGGATAGGTTATCGGCATTCGTTTTCATGAAAGCTACGATCCTTCTTTTCTCTCTGGCCATTGGCTTGGTCTCCACGCAGGCCGCTAATGGGTTATGGACCAATCCGTCAGATTCAACGCTTCCAGTCGATTTTAAAATCCAGGGCGAATACGTCGGCAAAACTTCCGCCGGCAACAAACTCGGCGCTCAGGTGATCGCGCTCGGGGGAGGTAAATTCCAGGCAATCCTCCTGCCCGGCGGACTGCCCGGGGCCGGGTGGGACGGCAAAAACAAGTCACTGCTAGAGGGCTTGGTCGATGAGGGGCGCGGCGAGTTCGAGGCTGCCAGCGGGAAACGCAGCTACCTTGCCAAGCCGGCCGATGAGTTCAGCGCCACAAGGAAGTTCCCGCCAAACGGTCACCGAGCCGCCGCGATGACCACCGACAGCGACGTGGTCGAGGGTCATTACATCGACGGTGAAACATTCCGCTTGGAGCGCGTCGTCCGAAAAAGCGGGACACTGGGCAAAAAATCTCCCAAGGAAGCCATCGTGTTATTTAATGGCAGAAACAAAAATGAATGGATGGGTGGTCGGGTCGATGCCAAAACTGGCCTGCTCAATACGGACGGAAAAGACATCCGCACCAGACGCAAATTCAACAACTACCACATGCACATCGAGTTCCTGCTCCCATACAAGCCGGCGGCGCGCGGCCAGGGCCGAGGCAACAGCGGCTTTTACCAAGTAGACGACTACGAGGTGCAGGTGCTCGACTCCTTTGGACTCGAGGGGCTGAATAACGAGTGCGG
>DBNL01000093.1:0-3476 GCA_002299785.1 Verrucomicrobia bacterium UBA673 | reverse complement strand
GGCATTTACAGCAAACGGGCCAGCGACGTGAATGCCTGCCTGCCTCCGTTGCAATGGCAGACCTACGATGTCGATTTCACTAACGCCGTCGTGAAGGACGGCAGAAAACTCAAAAATACCCGATTGACGATCCGCCTAAATGACATCGTCATCCACGATAATATTGAGATCGACAGTAAATGCCCCGGAAGCCGAAAAGGTCCCGAGGGCATTCCCGGCCCGATCAGGCTACAGGGCCACAGTAATCCGCTGCAGTTCCGCAACATCTGGATCATTGAGAAATAACCCGGCCAGGCCGCCAAAAACTTTACCCTTGTCGCATCCCACCTCAAAAGCCATTTATATTTTGTTTTTGATTGGCCCGTTGGCGATGCCGGTGGCCGCAGCGAAAAGGACTGATTTTTTTGAGAAAAAAATCCGGCCTGTCCTAGTTGAGAATTGCTACAAGTGCCACTCCGCCGAGGCGGAGCAAAACGGGAAGCTCAAAGGCAAACTACGGCTCGACTTGCGCGAAGGAACCCTTGGCAAAGGCGAGTCTGGTTTGGTCTCAGTCGTTCCGGGCAATCCGGATAAGAGCAACCTTTATCGGGCAATTACCTATCTTGATTCCGAACTGGTCATGCCGCCGAAGAACCGCTTACCCATGTCGATTATCGCCGACTTTAAGCGGTGGATCGAGATGGGGGCTCCCGACCCACGTGACGGAAAGTTAGCCAAAGCCGAAGCGAAGCCAACCAACCTAGAAGAGGCCAGAAAATTCTGGTCCTTTCAGAAGCCAAACGAACCCAAGCTGCCAGTTGTTCAAAATGGCGCTTGGCCAAGGGAGGACTCTGATTTCTTTATCCTATCACAATTGGAAAAAAAACATCTTCGACCTGCCCCGGTTACGGACAAACGCACCCTCATTCGCCGCGCCACCTACGACCTCACCGGACTTCCTCCGACGATTGCTGAAACTGAAGCTTTTCTATCAGACAAATCACCAAACGCTTTCAGCAAAACCATAGAACGCCTGCTCGCCTCTCCACACTATGGTGAAAAATGGGGACGGCACTGGCTCGATGTTGCTCGTTACGCAGACAGTAATGGCCTCGATGAAAACTTGGCCTACGTCAACGCCTTTCGCTACAGGAATTACGTCATTAACTCGTTTAACGAAGACAAGCCCTTCAATCGCTTTGTCCAAGAGCAAATTGCGGGAGACTTGCTTCCTTTGGACAAAAACGAACCGGATGAGTTACGGCACTCACGAATGATTGCAACGGGATTTCTGAGTGTAGGCGCGAAGATGCTAGCTGAAGATGATGGCCGAAAAATGGAAATGGATATCATCGACGAACAACTAGACACGCTTGGCCGAGCGTTCATGGGGATGACAATTGGCTGCGCCCGTTGCCATGACCACAAATTCGATCCGATCCCCACTCAGGATTACTACTCACTTGCCGGTATTTTTAAAAGCACCCACACGATGGATAACCACAAGGTTGTCGCCCAATGGCACGAAGTAGAACTTGGATCAGCCAAATTGCTCGCTAAACATAAAGAAGTCGACAAGGAGGTAAAAAAACAAAAACAGACAATAGAGAGTCTCAAATCCGAATCCACCAAATACATCACCACTCAAGCGCGAAGTGTTGCAGCGGATTATCTTATCGCTGCTTTGGTAAAGCTTCAAAAAGAAGCCCGCATTCAATTCACCCTCAAAGAACTCGAAGAGCAACCGAATGAAAAGACCAAGGGCACGCTGCTCATTGAGGCTGAAAATTTCACCAGAGGGAATGGGTTGAAAACATTCGATGGCTACGGCAAGGACATTGGTGTTTTGCTGAGCAGCGGCCCCACTCAGATTGAGTTCGATTTACCAATCGAAAAGGCCGGTAAATATTCATTACATATGCGCTACGCTGCTGCCGATTCGCGTCCAGCTAAATTAAGCATTAACAACAAATTAATCAATGAGATGGCAGCCGGCAGCGTCACCGGCACCTGGTATCCCAACTCTCAAAAATGGTTCATGGAAGGAACCTTCAAACTTGACGCTGGAATAAACGTACTCAAGCTCGACTGGGCCACCCCCACGCCACATATCGACAAACTTTTGGTTCTGCCCAGTGATCAATCTGATCACCCAGCGGCGGAAAGCTTGGCTCACACCCACAACACTTTCACGCAACAATGGATTGCACATCTGAAAAAGATCTCTAAAGACAAAAAATCGCCTCTCGATGAATGGCATATATATATCGAAAACCCACGCAAGCCAATCGACAAAAAACTAATCGAAAACATCCGTTCACGCTTTACCGCAACTAATGAAAAAGATCCCCTGCACTCGTTAATCCACAATAAAAACGGCCCTTTCAAAACGCCAAAGGGCATCGAAAAACTTTTTAAAAAAACAGAGCAAGAGGAACTAAAGCGGCTGCAAAAACAGCTCAGCAATACTGAGAAGAAATATCCCAAAATACCAAAAGCGATGGCGGTAAAGGAGGGAAATGCCGAGGACTTAAAGGTTCACCTGCGTGGGGATTACATGACACAAGGCGAACTTGCGCCACGCGGTTACCTGCGTGTTATAACTAGCAAACAAAGCACAACCCCTTCCATGAATGCCAGTGGTCGGACAGGTTTTGCCGAATGGCTCACATCGAACGAAAACCCACTCACAGCTCGAGTGATGGCAAACCGAATTTGGCTCTGGCATTTCGGCGCAGGAATCGTCCGCACTCCGGATAACTTCGGCAAACTCGGCCTTCGCCCAACTCATCCGAAGCTGCTCGACTGGTTGACGGTTCGATTTATCAAAAACGGTTGGTCGATTAAAAACATGCACCGTATTATCATGAATTCTGCTGCCTACCAAATGAGCTCACAACAAAATGAGCAGGCGTATGCGGTGGATCCAGATAACAAACTTTGGTGGCGCTTCAACCGTCGACGCCTTCACGCCGAGGAAGTTCGTGACTCACTTCTCTTCACTGGCGGTTCGATCGACTGGGGAATGAAGGGGCAATTGATGACATACGATCCACGCCAATACGTTTCACAAAACAATCATCCGTACTTTTACGGCTCCAGTCGTACGGTCTATTTACCAGTGATCCGTAGTGGCACATTTGACGTGCTGCAGGCATTCGACTTTGGCGATCCCGCCGTTATCCAAGGCCAGCGCAGCAGCACAGTCAACGCAGCCCAGGCATTGTTCATGATGAACCACGATCTCGTGGCCAAGGCCAGTGAGCGCCTGGCTAAGCGTGCTGCGAAAGCACTCAATTTTGCCGAATCAGCAAATCAGATTTACTCAACTATTTTACAACGCAAACCAAGCGACGCCGAAACTAGGCGTGCAGTCAACTTTGCTAAGCATGCTGTTGACCAAGCCGGTGACGATGACCTCAAGATCAAAGAGCAAGCCTGGAAGAGTTTTGCCCAAGTACTGTTTTCATCAAATGAGTTCATATTTTTGGACTGAT
>DBNL01000044.1:6945-7175 GCA_002299785.1 Verrucomicrobia bacterium UBA673 | reverse complement strand
AGAATGCGGATGAGCCGCGCCCGGCCGGGGAGTTGGCGAATGGCGCGGGTAGCCTCGTAGCCGTCCATCTCCGGCATGTGGCAATCCATCAGCACAACGTCGTAGGGCATCTTGCGGACCGCCTCGAAAGCCTCGAGTCCATTGGCCACAGCGTCCGCCGTGTAGCCGAGGTTCCCGAGTTGCAGCAATGTGACTTTCCGGTTCACCTGATTATCCTCCGCCACCAGAAT
>DBNL01000044.1:0-6558 GCA_002299785.1 Verrucomicrobia bacterium UBA673 | reverse complement strand
CAGCCGGGTGATGCTCTCGAGCAACCGGGTTTGCTTGACCGGCTTGACGAGGCAAGCGTCGATCCCAGCTGCCTGCCGGTCGTCGGGTTGCAGCACCTTCCCCATGGGGGTCAGCAGGATTAGTTTTAAGTCAGTGAAAAGCAGATCATCCTTCATGGCCCGGGCTAGGCCAAGGCTGTCCTTCTCCGGCATTTCGCTGTCCAGAATGACAACTTGAAAAGGAGAGTCTGTGGCGACAGCCTGCTGGAGCAACTTCAGCGCCTCGGCGGCTTCATCCGCCTCGGTGGTCTTGATCCGGCGCGAGCGCAGTTGGTGCCTTAGAATCAGGCGGGTGGTCTCGTTGTCATCGACGACCAGCACGTTCAGGCCGGCCAAAAGTTGGTGCTGTGTCTCCGCTACGCCGAGCTTGAGCTGTTTCCGCAGCGACAGCTCAAACCAGAAACTCGAGCCCTGTCCCAGCTTGCTCTCGAACCCGATCCGGCCACCCATGATCTCTGTCAACTGCTTCGAAATCGTCAAGCCAAGGCCAGTGCCGCCGTATCGGCGGGTCAGCGATCCGTCGCCTTGGGTGAACGGCTGGAACAGGCGTTTTTGTGCTTCACTGGGAATGCCAATGCCGGTGTCAACAATCTCGCAGCGGATCTCCATGTCCCTGCCCGTCTCGCGGACCGTACTGAGCCGCACCAGCACTTCGCCCTGCCCAGTGAACTTTATGGCATTGCCGACGAGGTTGGTCAGGATCTGGCGCATCCTCCCGGGGTCACCGATGACACTAGTCCACACCTCCTCGTAAACAAGGCAGGCCAGATGCAGGCCCTTACTCTGGGCGCGCTCGGCCAGGAGATCCACAGCGCTCTCCACCATCTCGCGCAGGTCAAACGGAATCTCCTCAATCTGCAGCTTGCCTGCCTCGATTTTTGAGAAGTCGAGAATGTCATTGATGACCCCCAGCAGAGCGTCGGCGCTCTGCCGGATGGTGGTGAGAAATTCGCGCTGCTGCTCGTTGAGCGGCATGTCCAGCAGCAGCCCGGTCAGGCCAACGATGGCGTTCATCGGGGTGCGAATCTCATGGCTTGTGTTGGCAAGGAACTCCGACTTGGCCTTGGCCGACTCGAGTGCGGCGTCACGTGCCTCTGCCAGCTCGGCCTCTGCCTCTTTCAGCGCGGTGATGTCCTTGGAGACCCCAAGCGTCCCAATGATCTCCCCATCGGCGTTGTGCATCGGCATCTTGGTGGTGAGCACCCAGCCTTCGCGGCCGTCGTTCCACGTTTCCTTTTCCATCTTGCCGATGATCGCCTGTCCCGTCTCGAGGATGGCCTGCTCGTCCTTGAATGCGAGCCGGGCGTGTTCCTCACTGAAAAAATCGGCGTCCGTTTTTCCTACCGCCTCTCCGGGATCGCCGAGCCCGAAGTCGCTGGCCACGGCCCTGCTGACCATCAGGAACCGGCTGTCGCGATCCTTGAAATATATCCGGTCCGGAATACTGTCGAGCAGCGTGCGCAACAGGTCCCTCTCATGAGCCAGCGCGATCTCGGTATGCCTTTGCCGGGTGACATCCCAAAAAATCCCCTGCACGCCGATACACCTCCCAGACTCGTCGCAGATCGGTGTCTTGACGACGTGCACCCACGACTTCTCCCCCTCAGGCGTGACGTGTTCCTCGACCGCATCCAGAGACTCGCGGCTCTCCATGATGCCCAAGTCGTCCTCTCGGTACTTGCCCGCGAGGTCGGCCGGGAAAAAATCAAAGTCAGTTTTGCCGATTATCTCCCGGCGCGGCTTCCCCAGTTCCTCGCAGAAACGGGTGTTGGTAAACGTGAACCTCCCGGCAGCATCCTTACGAAAAATATTCTGCGGCAGATTCTCCACCAGTGAGTGAAACAAAATCTCCGACCGGCGAAGCTCCAGCTCGGCCCCCTTCTGTTCGGCAATATCCTGCACCGTACCCTCGTAGAAAAGCACCTTGCCGGCCTCGTCCCGGACAATACGCGCCGTCTCGGAAATCCAGATCCGCGAGCCATCCTTCCGGAAAATCTCCGACTCGAACTGCTCAATACGCCCCTGTTGCTGAATGAGTGTCAGGAACAAATCCCTCTGCCCTGGCTCCACGTATAGCTGCCCCTCAATATCGCCGATGACCTCGATCAACCGATCAGGCGACTTGTAACCGTAAAGCTCCGCCAGCCGGTGATTCGCATAAATATACCGGCCATCCTCCGTGGTTCGGAAAATACCCACCACGACATCATCGAAAACCTCGGGATTGCCGGGTTGGTCAACAGAAGGTGAGTCGGGGGTTGGAGAGGTCATAAACAGGGGCACTCGCTTGGCCAGCCGAGAGTAGAAACTCCCCGGCGCTTGGCCAAGCGCATTCGGCGTGGGTGGTCGGCGCTTTACGGCTTGGGACGTGGGTATCATGCTGCGCGGTCGCTTGGCTAAGTTTGCCCGGCGTGAGTATGAAACTTGGTTCCCATATGTCCGCCGCCGGCGGTGCCTGGAAGGCCATCGAGCGAGCCCGCTCTGTTGACTGCCAAAGCACACAGATTTTCGTCAAAAGCAACATGCAGTGGTTCGGCAAGCCCCCAAAGCCGGAAGACGCTGAACGATTCAGGACCGAGTTGGCCAAGGGCGACGTGGGAACGGTGTTTGGCCACGCCGGCTATCTCATTAACCTCGCCGGGCCGGACGGCGACAACCGCGACAAGTCGATCGAGTCGCTCACGCGGGAGATCGAGATTGCCGGAATGCTCGGTGTGCCGTTTCTCGTGCTGCATCCCGGCGCGCACCTTGGCCAAGGCGACGACCAAGGCGTAAAACGCATCGCCAAGGCGCTCGATGGCATCTTTCGCGCCACAAAAAAATCGCAAGTGCGGATCGCACTCGAAAACACCGCCGGGCAGGGCACATGCCTTGGCCACCGCATCCGCCACCTCGCCGATATTTTCGGGCGGGTTAAGCAGCCGGAGCGGCTTGGTGTCTGCCTAGACACGGCGCACTTCTTCGCCGCCGGCTACGACATCCGCACGCCCAAGGGCTGGGACGCCGCGATCTCCGAGGTAGTGCAGATGATCGGCCTAAAGCAGGTGCTGGCGTTTCACCTCAACGACTCTAAGACAGATCTCAATTCGCGCGTGGACCGACACGACCACATCGGCCACGGGTTGATCGGCAAAAAGGCGTTCGGCCACATCGTCAACGACCCCCGTTTCGCCGACACGCCTGGCTGCCTCGAGACGCCGAAGTCGCCCGATCTGCGCGAGGACATCGCGAATCTGACGACCCTCCGATCGCTCCTAAAAAAGGGCTAAAGCCCCCGGGAAAGAGGCTGATCCCGGCCGAACCGGCGTCAGGAATAGTTACATTCACAGGATGACGCCGCCGGACTGGCTGTGAGCAGTCGGTTCACCTCACAAATCAGCCGAAACTCGGCTGCGGTGAATAACCTGCCAACGCTGTGTCTTTCTCCCAAACACAGGACTTCATCATAAAAAAGTGATGCATGCCCTGGACCGAATGAGTAAATTAACCTTACTCCACCAAGACACCACCAAGACGGAAACGGATCGCTCAAACTACTCGTTCGAGTTTACCCTGTTTCAAAACTACATCAGCTACATCGGGATAAAAGAATTCAACTGTGTGTCGCTGTTTGCGAACGCCGGCAACGAAGTCACCATCGACAGCGACGCAAACACGTTCATCATGCTGTGGACATAAACTCCACCACGGCGGCACCCGGCTTGACCCGCGCATTCGACGCTGCCACCTCCGCGATCTCCACCACCACCAGCTCATCCTCCACGCTGAGCAACATCCAGAGGCTCTTCAATTGATCACCTGAATTTGATACTCAAGTAGGGAACGCTCAGGGGACGATGCCCTCCAACTTCGGCGCCAGCTCATTCCCGTGCAAAAACTCGGCAGCGCTATACCAGCGCTGCCTTTTCGATTTTTAGCTCTACTCGGACTCCAGCACCCACGCCAGTAAATCCGCCATCTGACCGGCGCTCAGACCTGCCTCCAGCCCCGCCGGCATCAGCGACAGGCCGGTGGACTCGACAAGATCGGTATCCGAACGGGCAAAGCCGTGCTCGCTGCCATCGGGCAACCCCATCATTATTGTCGATCCACTCATGTATTTAATCGTTCCCACGATGGTCTCCTTTTTCTTTGCCGAGTACACCTTGTGCAGCACGTACTGCGGAGCTACTTCGCGATTCGGATCGATAATGCTGACGAGCAGTTTCTCCGCTCCGTTCGCTCGGACCGATTTCAAGTCCGGCCCGATATTCCGCCCCACGCCGCCGAGTAGATGACACGCGGCGCACCGCTGCTCGAACGTCACGCGCCCAAGCTTCCCGTCGCCGCGCTTGGCCAGGGCCGGCAGGAACTGCTCGACGACCTTAGCCCGATCCGGATCGACCTTGCCGACCGGCTTAAAAACCTGCGGCATGTAAACCGGCTTTTTTGGCTGAAAAGAAAACTTAGCCATGCGCCCGGCCCGCATCGTCTCTAGATTCCCAAAGATGATGTCGCCGAAAATGGATTCCGAAAACGTCGTATTTTTTTTGAGTTCATCGATGAGCTCTGCGTGCTGCTCAGTTGCGGCATTGAGCAATGCCACCAGTTGCCAGTGATCGGCACCCGCTTGGAGGAACAGCTTGGCCAAAGCCTTTGTCTTGTCAGGGAACTCCACCGCACCGAGCGTCCAGGCGAGTTGATACCGCACGTGTTTGTTGTAGTCGTCAGCCAAGCGGAGGAGGCTCTGCATCAAAGGCGCTTCGGCGACTAAATTTCCACCGAGACCGGCTTGGCGCTTGAGCAGAAATCGTTCGGCTAAACGAATGGCATGCGTCCGCACAACCGGCGATAAATCGGCGGTCGCAACGACCAAATCACTGCGTTTCAGCGCCTCCAATCCAGCCAATATTTGGAGTGCGTGCATTCGCCCGAAGCCAGTTTGACCGCTCTTGACCAAGCGGCGCAACGGCTCGACAGCCGCTTGGTTTTGCCTCTCGAACAACAGCCGGGACGCCGTGCTTCGATGCCAGCCGTTCGGATGAACGAGCATCGCTACCAACTCGGCCACAGTTGCTTGGCCAAGCCGGGGTAGCTCTGGCTGAACGAACGCTCGCGACACAACCCGGTAAATCCGGCCACGATCGTTGCCGCTGTCCAGATCTATGTGCTGCTTGATGCCGTGCGGCAGCGACCATGGATGCTCAATCACTTCGCGGTACATATCGGCAATGTAAAGCGCGCCATCAGGGCCAACCTCCATTTGCACCGGCCGAAACCAGTTGTCCGTCGAGACGAGAAACTCCCTGTCGCGTTCATCGCCGGGACGCTGAGCAATAAATTGTATTCCATGGGAGTGAAGTTTTTTTCGGTGAACCAAGTTGCTCCCAGCGTCGGCAATGAAAGCATCGCCGCTGAACCCTCTTGGCCAAGCGTGTCCGTCGTAGATCGTCACGCCGGTTGCCGCCGTGAAATAACCAGACGGACGCCCACCACCCTCCACCGGCCCGGCTACCTGCTTGGCGACACGCCAGCGCGTGCGGATCACCCGCCATGCCTCGTCCGGGCTGAGCCTAAACACCGGGGCCGAGGCGCCGTCCACGGGGATGTCCACCAACGGCGACCGGAGCGTGAAGTTCGGATTCGCTCCAGCGTAACGCTGCTCGTACATCACCTGCTGAATGTGGTGGCTGTTGCTGCAGACGAACTTTTGTCCCGCCGCGTTGAAATCCATCCCGTGCTGGGCGCCGCCACTCTCGAGTCGGAAGTCGAGCGTGCGCGGGTCGAACGAAAAATCGGAGCGCACAAACGAAACCGTTCCCAACTCCGGCTTGCCAACGACGCGCACCTTCCCCGGCGTGCCGCTTGCCGTCCCGTGAATACGATTGTCAAGTCCCCAGCGGAAGCTGTTCATTAGAGATTGCATATTGAGCCGGTTGAGCGAGTCGCCTATGCCGGTGAAAACGACACGCCGCTCGTCGGCTTTGCGGTCGCCGTCTGTATCTTTCAAATAAAGAATATCCGGCGTCACGCCGACAAACACGCCACCGTCGTAACAGACGATCGCCGTTGGCCAAGCAAGGTCGCTGGCAAAAATCGTTGAGCGGTCGAACCGACCATCGCCGTCGGTATCCTCAAGCAGCCGCACTTGGCCAAGCTTGTCATTACGATGCTCCGAGTAGCCGATCATCTCGATGACAAACATACGGCTGTTCTCGTCAAACGCCATTGCGACCGGGTCGGCGACCAACGGCTCGACAGCGGCCAACTCAAGCCTAAAACCAGGCTTAAGCGTAAACGTGCCCAGAGCATCGGCAGGCTCAGTAGGCTTCAGTCGAGGAACATCCCGCTTAGTCGCCTCAGGCTCAGCGGCCGAAAGGCCAAAACCATACAGGCCAAGGCAAGTCAGCAAGAAAATGAGATGGAGAAACACACAAGAAACCAAGATGAAAAACGACAAAACAGCAAGAAAAACATAATCTCTATTGACATAGTGGAGATTAATGCCTTAGGCTGCTAACCCGACGTTGTTTACGTAAT
>DBNL01000180.1:6609-6944 GCA_002299785.1 Verrucomicrobia bacterium UBA673 | reverse complement strand
TTTCCGTCCTTGAATTCGTCGAAAGGAAAGTGGCCAATCTGCCCGGGTAACACCCCTTCAGCCGGTCGCTCGGTAAGCCATTTTTCAAACCTCTCTTCGGCGGCGGCGCTCACCCTGGCCAATTCGGCCTCATCGGCGGCAACCTGTTTTACCAACTCGGCGATTTTTTGTTTCTCCGCCTCGTCGTCCATCAGCAGCGTGGGCGTAGGGATCGAAGGCGTAAAATAGGAGTACAGCCCGGCTTCGTCGATTGTGTTGAAAAACGCAAAAAACTGGTAGTACTCCTTCTGCGAAATTGGATCGTACTTGTGGTCGTGGCAGCGGGCGCACTCGAG
>DBNL01000180.1:1989-6216 GCA_002299785.1 Verrucomicrobia bacterium UBA673 | reverse complement strand
TCCTCCGGAACGCTGCCTCCCTCGACCTTCTGCGGGTGCAGTCGGTTAAAGGTCGTCGCCAACCGTTGGTCGTCGGTGGCGTTGGGCAACAGGTCGCCGGCCAGTTGCCAAGTTAAAAAATCGTCGTACGGCAGGTTGTCATTGAAGGCGCGGATCACCCAGTCGCGCCAGGGCCAGACGAACCGATTGCGATCAACCTGATAACCGTACGTGTCTGAATAGCGCGCGAGGTCGAGCCAGTGCACAGCTAAGCGCTCACCAAGGCGCGGACTGCCAAGCAACCTGTCGACGGCTTTCTCGTAGGCAACGAACGAGTCATCGGTTAAAAAATTGTCAAGCTCGGCCAGGGTTGGCGGTAAACCGGTGAGATCAAACGACAACCGGCGGAAGCGTTGTTCGGGCTTGGCCAATGGCGACGGCTCGACGTTAGCCTCGCGCAGCTTAGCCAGGGTGAAGTGGTCGATCTCGTTCTTCGGCCAAGCTGTCTGGTCAAGCGATGGCAATTCGACATCGGCAACCGACACGAACGCCCAATGTTCCCGCCACTCGGCACCCTGCTCTATCCAGCGGCGGATTAACTCCTTCTCCCCGGCTGACAGCTCACGCTTCGACTCCGGAGGCGGCATCAGGTCGTCGGGATCAGTCGTGGTGATGCGCCTGTACAACTCGCTGGCCAGCGGCTTGCCCGGAGTGATGACTTCAAGATCGTCGGCCAGCTTGACGAACACCCCCTCACGGGTGTGAAGTTGCAGGTCGGCCTTGCGAGCGTTTTCATCCGGGCCGTGACAGGCAAAACAGCGGTCTGAAAGCAGCGGCTTGATTTGGTTCTCAAAGTCAACCGCCTGACCGAACGCGAAAGTTGCACCCGCAACAAAGCCCAGCACCAAGCCAAGTCGCCTGTAAAAAACCGGATTCACTACGTCAGAAAGCTACCCCGCCGTTGGCCGCTTGCAAATACGAATCTGCAATCGAGTCCTCGGAGTTGCTCCGCGCTCGGCCAAGTGTCATGCTGCGCCGCCGCCGGATCTTTCTCCCAATGAACATCCATCACCTCGAACTGTTCTACTACGTGGCCAAGCACGAGGGCATCAGCAACGCCGTTCGCAAAATCCCCTACGGGATCCAGCAACCGGCGGTCAGTGCGCAGATTGCGCTACTTGAGGAGAGCCTCGATGCGACACTATTCCATCGCCGCCCGTTTAAACTGACGGAAACGGGGCAAGCGCTTTACGAGTTCATCGAGCCGTTTTTCAGCAAACTCAAAAAAACCGCCGATGACCTTCGCGGCGGGGAATCGCAGCGGGTCCGTGTTGGCGCGTCGCACATCATCCTGAGCGAGCACATGCCGGTGATCATGGAAAAGGTCCGTGAGGACAGGCCCGACCTGCGGGTTTCGCTTCTGCCAGGCCACCAACCGACACTGGAGACCGCCCTACTCGCGCGCGAGATCGACGTGGCCGTCACGGTCCTAGAGAGGGAACCACCTACCGGCATCGAGGCGCGCTCACTGCTTGAGATACCGCTGGTGCTGGTGGCCCGGCGGTCGTCTAAAATCAGGTCGCTCGACGACTTGTTTGAAACACAAAAAACCACCGAGCCGCTCATTTGCCTGCCAGCGGACGAGCCGGTGACAAAAATCTTCCGCACCGGCCTCGCCAATGCGGGCGTGGACTGGCACACGACGCTCGAGGTGAACTCGTTCGACCTCGCGGAGAAACTCGCGGCCAAGGGCTTCGGCTTCGGCATTGGTGTCGTGTCACCCTCCTCCAAGCGCGGGCCGGGCGTACGCGCCATTCCGTTACCCGGCTTCCCCACGCTCAAGATCGGCGTGCTCTGGCAGGGTAAACTCGAGGGACTGCTCAAGAAGTTCGTCGAGGGCATCGAATGGCACGTTGGAAATCTCAAGCAAATGCTCGCTGACGAGGCGCAGTCGATCGGCAAATCCGGCTGACAATCCAACTCCACCCCACTAAACTGCCGCCGTGAACAACCCAATCATCGTCGCTCTCGACATGGCCAACCCGCAGAAGGCCCTTAACCTCGCCGAGGAACTCGCCCCCCTCATCGGCGCGTTCAAGGTCGGCAAGCAGTTGTTCATCAGCAGCGGACCGGACGTCGTCCACAAACTACGTGCGACCGGCGCGAAGGTTTTTCTCGACCTCAAACTGAATGATATCCCTAACACAGTGGCCAAGGCCGTCATCTCGGCCACCGACCTCGGCGTCCAGATGACCACCGTCCATGCCTCGGGAGGCACCGAGATGCTTGCCGCCGCCGAAAACGCTGCCCATGAGCAGGCCGCCATGCTCCGTGCCGAGGCCCCGCTCGTGCTTGGTGTCACCGTGCTCACCAGCATGGACGACAACAACCTTACCGAGCTAGGCATCGGAGGCAGCGTGCAGGAACAAGTGTTGCGCCTGGCCAAACTGGCCACCAACGCTGGGCTGCGGGGGCTTGTTTGTTCCCCACAGGAAATCGAGATGCTCCGCACCGAGTTGGGCGGTACTATCCAACTGGTCACGCCCGGCATTCGCCCCGAATGGAGCCAGGCCAACGACCAGAAACGCACCATGACACCGGCAGAGGCCATCCAAGCCGGAGCAAACTGGCTGGTCATCGGCCGCCCCATCACTGGTGCCGCTGACCCCAAGTCTGCCGCCATCCGGATTCTTCATACAATTAATCCCGAACTGGTTCCCTAAAAACGAACGACGCGATCTGATCTCGGAAATCGTCAACTGCGACGAGTTCAGCCAATGCCTAAAGCTGGATGCCACAGAGCAAGTCACCGGCAGATACCACTGACCCAACTGCGACAAAGACGTCGAACACAAGCCAAGCTAGAGCTCGCGCTCGTAAATGCGCCAGCGCTTGGTCACTTTGGCACCGGTCCTCTCGAGCACGCGATGCACCCGGAAGTTCGACTCGAGCATCCAAGAAAACTCGATCCGCTTATACCGACTGCCCATCAGCGCCTTGGCAATCCTTGAGCAAAACGCCGAATCTATACCCTTGTTCCTATGCGCCTTCAGCACCCCCATCACTACACCGCGAATCAGATCAATTCGCCGGCGTGCGAGTAAAAAGCGAAGCAGTCCAAGCGGTCCGAGTCGGCCGCCGCATGCCTTGAGTGCCACGTTGATATCCGGCACTGCCACGCAGATGCCCACTGGCACCCCCTCATACTCGGCGATCAGTGTGTACTCCGGCAGTAGGAACGGCTTGAGATCCCCGGCCAGTTTCTGGAACTCGTCATGGCTGATCGGCACCGCGCCCCAGTTTTCACTCCACGCCTCGGCGTAAATCTTCATAAGGATTTCCACCTCCGTCTCGAGCTTGGCCAGGTTCGCTGGGCGAATCGTCACTTGGCCGTTCCGCTCACCAGCCTTAGCCAGGCGCTCGAGGTAGCGCACGTCCAGGTCGGCAAACGCCAACTCACGCGCCAGCAGATCCTCCACCTTGGTAAAGCCAGCCAACTCGACAAGCCGCCGGTAGTATGGCGGGTTCCACGTGGTGAGCATCGTCGGTGGCTCGTCGAAATTCTCGATCAGCAACCCGATCTCCTCGTTGATGGTGAAGCTCGCCGGGCCGCGCACGCGCTTGAGTCCCTGCCCTCGCAACCACTCCACGACAGTCGCAAACAACCGCCTGGACACCGACTCGTCGTCAATGCATTCGAAGAAACCGAAGAAACCAATGTCGTCATCGTACACCTCAAGGTGGCGATTGAAACGAATAGCGGCGATACGCCCAACCGGCTCGCCAGAGGCGTCCCGTGCGAGGAACAACGCCGCGTCCGAGTGCTCGAAAAAAGGGCTGCGCGCCCTATCGAGTCGCATCATTTCATCACGCCAAACCGGAGGCACCCAAGGCGATCCGTCACTATAAACACTTAGCGGAAACCGGACAAACTCACGGAGCTGTGTTCGGTTTTCGACAGTCTCGATGCGGATCACGTCCAATCTCTTAGTTGAAAATTGAGTCAGTTGAAACTAAAACCGGCGGCGAAATGAAAGACCATTCTTTCAACAAGCCAAGTGCGCTGCTTATCGCCACACTGTTCGCCGCCGCCTTGCAAGGTGCGCATGCCGCCGAGGGGCAAGGTGCGTTTCTCTCCCGCGTCCGACAGCTCACATTCGAGGGACGCCGCAGCGGCGAAGGCTACTTTAGCTCCGACGGCTCCAAACTGATATTTCAAAGCGAACGCGAAGCTGGCAATCCGTTCTA
>DBNL01000180.1:0-1606 GCA_002299785.1 Verrucomicrobia bacterium UBA673 | reverse complement strand
ACGGCAAGACCACCTGCGCATTTTTCCACCCCAGCGGCGGGCGAGTGCTCTTTGGCTCGACGCATCACGACCCACAAACCAAGGCCAAGCAGAAGGCCGAACTCGATTTTCGCGCCTCCGGCAAGCAGCGCCGTTACTCATGGGACTACGACGAGACCATGGACATCTTCACCGCTAACCCGGACGGCACCGATCTGCGCCGACTCACCACCGTACTGGGCTACGACGCCGAGGCCGGCTTCTCGCCGGACGGCTCGAAGATTGTTTTCAGTTCCACTCGTAGCGCTTATGCAGATAACCTCTCCGACGAGGAGAAAAAACTCCGTAAGATCGACCTCTCTTACTTTGGCGAAATTTACATCATGAACGCCGACGGCTCAGAACAGACACGACTGACCCGCTCACCCGGTTACGATGGAGGCCCGTTTTTCTCGCCAGATGGCTCGAGGATTGTTTGGCGACGTTTCAACAAGTCCGGTACGTTGGCGGAAATTCACACAATGAAGCTCGACGGTTCAGAAGTCCGCAAAATAACCAGCTTCGATTCAATGTCATGGGCACCATATTTTCATCCGTCCGGTGACTATATTATTTTCGCCAGCAACAAACTTGGCTTTACCAACTTCGAATTATTCCTCGTCGATGCGATGGGCCAACACGAACCGATCCGTGTCACCAAGCGCGCCGGCTTCGATGGCCTACCGGTTTTCTCGCCAGACGGCACAAAACTTTGCTGGACATCAAATGCCACGCCGGAAAAGAAGTCACAGCTTTTTCTCGCTAAATGGAATCATCAGGGCTCACTGGCCGCGCTTGGCCAATCACCGGAACGCGAATCCAGCCAAGCCACCCTGTCCTCCGGCGTCTCGATCGATAACCTGAAAGAACATGTCACCTTTCTCGCATCAGACGATTTGGAGGGCCGCCGTACTGGCAGCAAAGGAATCCGCAAGGCAGCCGACTACATTCGAAAGTATCTTGCCAGAGAAGGACTGCAACCGATTGGATCCAAGCAGGACGGCTTTAACCACATGTTCGAGTTCACCGGCGGTGTCGAGCTGGTAAAACATGAAAACCGCATGATACTCCGAGGCCACACCGGCGAAGATCAAGCCTTCGAACTAGGTAAGGATTTCCGGCCGCTGGCGTTTTCGGCCAATGGGGTGATCGAGGGCGAAGTGGTCTTTGCCGGCTACGGGCTGACCAAGCCGGGCGAACTCGGTGTCGGCTACAACTCATACGGCGACATCGATGTGAAAGACAAAATCGTAATGGTTCTTCGCTACGTGCCAGAGGACATTTCGGTCGATCGGCGGCAGAAACTCAACCGCTACGCCGGCCTTCGCTACAAGGCACTCATTGCCCGCAATAATGGTGCCAAAGCACTGCTTGTAGTCACCGGCCCGAACTCCCCAAACCCAGGCGCGCTGGCCAAGCTGAGTTTCGACAGCAGCATGGCCGGTGCGGGTATTCCGGTGATCTCCATCAGCGGCGAAGTTGGCAACTCGCTGGTGCAATTTTACGGCAAGTCACTTAAACAATTGCAATCATCGCTCGACAAGGAAAACCCGCACGCAGTACACAAACTTTCGCTGCCAGGCATCGT
>DBNL01000010.1:23030-23159 GCA_002299785.1 Verrucomicrobia bacterium UBA673 | reverse complement strand
CAACGAGCGTATCCGGGTAATAGACGCTATCAGCGTTACTCAAAACCCCGCGCGCTAGATACTCGAGATTCACCTGATGTACGATGCCAATACCCGGCGGTACTACCTTGAACGTGTTAAACGCCTGCA
>DBNL01000010.1:15203-22923 GCA_002299785.1 Verrucomicrobia bacterium UBA673 | reverse complement strand
TGCCCAAGCATCCCGGCTTCGGCCTCGATGCCGCCCACGCCCCAGCCGACGATACCGAGGCCGTTTATCATTGTCGTATGCGAGTCGGTACCAACGAGCGTATCCGGGTAATAGACACCATCAGCGTTACTCAACACGCCGCGCGCGAGATACTCGAGATTCACCTGATGCACGATGCCAATGCCCGGCGGTACGACCTTGAACGTGTTAAACGCCTGCATACCCCACTTGAGAAACTGGTAACGCTCCCGGTTGCGCGTGAACTCCAAGTCGAGGTTTTTGTCCATCGCATCATTCGAGCCGGCGAAGTCCACCTGCACCGAGTGGTCAACCACCAGATCCACAGGCACCAAAGGTTCAATAATCTTCGGATCCTTACCCAAGCGGGCCGCCGCCGAGCGCATCGCAGCCAAGTCCACCAGCAACGGCACGCCGGTAAAATCCTGAAGCACAATCCGGGCAACGGTGAACGGAATCTCCTCCGTGCGCTGCGCATTAGCCTGCCACCCCGCGAGTTGGCGAATATTCTCCTCCGTCACCTTTTGGCCGTCGCAATTACGCAGCACCGACTCTAAAATAAGACGGATACAAACCGGCAGGCGGGAGACATCCCCCAAGCCGGCCTCAGCCAGCGCCGGCAGCGAGTAGATTTTCCCCTGCTTACCGTCGCCAAGATCAAACGACCGCAATGAATTAAACGCATTATGACTCATGAAAAAAACAAAGCGACTATGGTCGCGTTGTCACAGGAGAATGACCCTACAATAACCAGATGTCAACGAGATCGCCTCCGTTTGGCCATGGGTTTGTGACTAACGGACACCTACCTGACCAGTTTTCGGATTGTAAACATATCGCATACCACGAGGTGGGCTCGGCGGCCTTGGAAAGTAGCCTTCGGTCACCAATTCGTTAAGAGCCTTAGGATATCGGCCTTCGACTGCTTTGAACTGCTTGATAACATTCTGCATATTGGCCAAGTTGAGCCTTTTATCAGAGGATTTCTTGGCCTTACCCACTGCGCCGACGTAATCCAGTGGCGCAGTCAATGGACTACCGATTGAGGATGATTCCTCTTTCTCGGGCGATTCATCCTTGGGTGTTCCACTCGACCCCCCGCAGGAACACAGGCCAATCAACAGTGTCAGTGAGGTTATCCTAGTTGTTTTCATAACAGCGGAAAGTTTGTCTTCAGAGCGTTGATTGTCAATCGGCTTTATGTGGCTTTGGCTGGGCCTGCAGCCACTCTTTGCGACTCACTTTTTTTGGCGACTGGATGTGTGCAAATGCCCCCTTTTTGTTGCCGACGACAATGTCCGGCCAGCCATCGGCGTTCATGTCGGTAGCCATCACTTGAGTGCCGATGCCGGAGTCGTCATCAATCAAGTGAGGCACCCAGTCGACTCCGTTCTTTTTCGTGCGGCGCAGTTCGAACCAGTACAGTACTGCCGCTGCGTTAGGCTCGGCGTCACCGCGCGGGCCATGCGCCCAAAAACGCTTGCCAGTCACGATGTCGAGCAAGCCGTCCCGGTTTATGTCCACAAGGTCGATCGCGTGCAGTTGGCTGAACTTGACACCGTACAGGTTCTCCTCCGGCCTGGCATTCATAAACGTGTGCGCGACGAATGTGATACCGCCGCCTTTCGGTTGATTTTCGTACCAGCACAGACCATAGCCATGCGCAGCGAGCGAGGTAATTACGTCGTTGTCGGCGTCACCGTCCACGTCGTAGGCATACATCTGCGCGCCGCCGCCGGGAGAAAAAAGGAACGCGTGGAACGCCCATTCGGGATCACCTTCAAGCGACGCCGGTTGCTCCCACCATCCGTTTTTCTCCATAATGTCGCGGCGACCGTCACCGTTCACATCCCCCACGCCCATGCCGTGCGTGAACCTCTGCCAACTACCCTTGGGAGTAACACGGTGAACCGTCCAAGGCTCATTCGGGTGATCCCAATCCGGCTCGGCATAAATGAAATGGCCTTCCGAGTTGCAGACAATCTCCGGCTTACCGTCGCCGGTGATGTCAGTGAAGTGCGGCGACTCGTTGTCAGTGATGGCGAGAGCGATGTGCTTCTTCCAGTGCCCTGGTTTACCTTTTGGATTTTCGTACCACGGCGACTCCGCCCCGGGAAAGCCCAGCACCAAGACGTCTTCCCACTCATCACCGTTAAAGTCGTAAACGAAGCACAAAAAATTCTTTGAGTAGGCGTTGCGCCCACTCAACGCACCTGCGAAACCGGGAACGGTGTTTTCCTTGCCATCGGCGTCCTTAAGCTTGAACGACTCGGTGGCGTCATAAATTTCGTGGCGCTGCTTGAAATCCGGTCCGGCGTATATAAAAGGGCCAACGACGAGATCGGCGTGGCCATCGCGGTTAAAATCCCCGGCGGCACCGCCCTCGGCCCAAAAGTGCGGAGTGGCTTGGTGTTTGGTCCAAGTCTGAATGTGGTAATCCCTCGCCTGGCCAAGCGAGGTGGCCAATGCGAGTCCAGCAACCACTAGAAGAGAATGGCTCATAACCCATTTTTGGCACTACCGCCCGGCGCGGTCAAGCGACGCGCAACACATCACACTCGCCGCGCTTGGCTAAGTCCGTTATCATGTCGTCGGATGATTGGACGATATACCCGTCCCGAGATGCGGGACATCTGGACTGAACAACGAAAGCTCGAAACCTGGCTGGAGATTGAACTATTCGCCGCCGAGGCCCTCTGTAGCGAGGGCCTCGTGCCCAAGTCACATCTCAAACAGATGAAGGCCAAGGCATCATTCAGCATCAAGCGCTGCCGCGAACTTGAGAGGACACTTAACCATGACGTAATCGCGTTCACCACGAACGTCAGCGAGAATATCGGGGAGCCAGCGAGCCGATGGCTGCACTATGGGCTGACGAGCAGCGACATAATAGACACCACGTTTGCCGTGCAAATGAGTGAGTCAGTAAAAATTCTCATTGCCGACGTGAAACGCCTCCGCAAAGTCATTGCCGCCAAGGCGCGCAAACACAAGTTCACGGCGATGATCGGCCGCAGCCACGGCATCAACGCCGAGCCAACGACGTTCGGCCTCAAGATGGCGCTTATGTTCGACGAGTTTGGCCGCGCGCTCGAGCGACTCGAAACCCTCAAGCCACGCGTCGCCATTGGCAAGCTCTCCGGCGCGGTCGGCACCAACGCCCATCTCTCCCCAAAGATCGAGTCGTTCGTCTGCCGCAAGCTTGGCCTAAAAGCCGCGCCAATTGCGACACAGGTTGTACAGCGGGATATTCACGCCGAGTTCATGACGACCGTCGCTCTTATCGGCGCGAGCATTGAACGATGGGCGACCGAGTTCCGGCACCTCCAGCGCACAGAGGTCCTCGAGGCCGAGGAGTATTTTTCCAAGGGCCAAAAAGGCTCGAGTGCCATGCCTCACAAGCGCAATCCTATCACAGGCGAGCGCCTTACCGGCTTGGCTCGCGTGTTACGCGGCAACGCGCTCGCCGCGCTCGAGAATGTCGCCCTTTGGCACGAACGCGACATCAGCCACAGCTCCGTCGAGCGCGTGATTTTCCCCGACTCATGCACGCTGCTCAACTACATGCTTAACAAGCTGACCGCCCTCACCAAGGGATTGATCGTGTACCCGAAAAACATGGTCAAAAACCTTGGGCAATCACTGGGCATGTGGAACTCGCAATCGGTGCTGCTCGCGCTCATCCGCAAGGGACTCACCCGCGAAGAGTCGTACTCACTCGTCCAGCGCAACGCGATGCAAACGTGGAAAACCAAGCACGATGGCCGCGACGACGCCGATTTCCTCACGCAACTTTTGTCAGATCCCGAGGTCGCCAAGCATTTCAAAAAGGGCGAACTCGAGTCCATCTGCACCACAGACTTCCACTACAAACACATCGAGTCTCGCTTCAAAAAACTTGGGCTTTAGGAAATGGACGACTTAAAGATACGGGAAGAACTGAAGCGCAAACGAGTGTGGAGTTCGCATGAACGCTGGCTAGCGATTCAAGACATGATCGCTATTATTGATGAGAACTAACCGCGTGCCGCAACTTGACAACAAAACTATTGTCATCATCGGAGGGACGACAGGACTAGGCTTGGCAGCCGCCAAAGCGTTCGTCCGCGAGGGGGCGCGAGTACTTGTGGTAGGGCGAAATGCCGACAGTGTGAGCCAAGCGGAGTCGGCGATCGGGCGAGCGGCAATCGGCTTGGCCGGCGATGCAACCGATTCGCAAACAGCTGCCGAGGCTATCGGCTTGGCCAAGCGGAAGTTCGGTGGGTTCGACGGGCTTTATCATGTTGCCGGTGGTAGTGGGCGAAGCATGGGCGACGGGCCGCTGCATAATATCAGCGACGAGGGCTGGTGCCAGACGATTGACCTGAACCTCACATCCGTTTTCAACTCTAACCGCGCTGCACTGCGAGAGTTCGCTGCGATTGGCCGAAGCGGCGTGATTCTCAACATGACTTCCGTGCTGGCCGACTCCCCCTCCTCAAGACAATTCGCCACGCACGCCTACGCGGCAGCCAAGGCGGGCATCGTTGGCCTTACCAAGTCAGCGGCGGCACACTACGCCTCTCAAAACATCCGCGTGAACGCCGTCGCACCGGCGCTCGTTGCCACGCCGATGTCCAGCCGCGCCCAAGCGAACGACGAAATCATGAGTTTCATCAAACACAAACAACCGCTGGATGGCGGCCGGATCGGCGTGCCGGAAGACTTGGACGGCGCGGCGGTTTTCCTGATGTCCGACGCCGCCAAATTCGTCACCGGTCAAGTGCTGGCGGTCGATGGCGGCTGGAGTGTCAGCGAGGGGATCGAATGAATTACACAATCGGGATCGACCTAGGCGGCTCATGTATCAAGGCAGTCGCTGTCACACCGGACGGCAAAACGTTGACCAACTACAATCTGCCCTTCGATGCCGAAGCTGATATGGATTGGGCCAATCGACTCCGTGAACTCGTTAAATCAATCGAGAAGGAACAGGACTGCAAGCCGGACAACATGGGCTTTTCGGCGCCGGGGCTTGCGGCGCTGGATGGCAGTTGCATCACACACATGCCGGTAAGGCTCGAGGGACTTGTTGGCTTGAATTGGCAAAGGTTTTTTGATTTTAGCAAGACCATCCCGGTGTTGAACGACGGCCACGCCGCCCTCCTTGGCGAAGCTTGGCTTGGAGCGGCGAAGGGATTTCAGACTGTCATCCTGCTGACACTTGGTACGGGCGTTGGCGGTGCGGCACTCGTAGAGGGCAAGCTACTGCGCGGGCGCACCGGCAAAGCCGGTCACTTTGCCCACACCAGCCTTGGCCCGGACGGCCCGCCGGACGATTGCGGCTGCCCAAGCAGCCTCGAGTTGGCGATTGGAAACTGCAGCATTCCGGAGCGATCCAACGGCCGTTTCACCCACACAGGGGAAATGATGGAGGCGATTGAGAACGGCGACATAGAGGCGGAGGAAATCTGGCTCAAGTCGGTCAAAGGACTTGCCACAGCCATCTGTTCTTTCTCAAATATCCTCGACCCCGAAGCGGTCATTCTCGGCGGCGGAATTGCCAAGGCCGGCGACCGGCTTTTCGTGCCGCTGCGAGAATACCTCGACCCTCTGCTCTGGAAAACCGACGACTACGAGATTAAGCTGCTGCCCGCGCAACTGGGTGACCTCGCCGGTGCCTACGGAGCGGCCGCCAACGCTTTGAACGCTTAAATCCCAAGCAACGACTCGGCCCGCGCAACCGAGGCGGCCTCACAATCCTGCAGGATCGATTGCCATCCTCTGCCCCTGCCGGTCTCGATATTTTCCGGCCGGTCGTCAATGTAGAGAATGGCCGTACCACTCTCACCCGTTCGCCGCTCGACCACGTCGTAAATCGCCTCGTCCGGCTTCATTCCGCCTTCCTCGAACGACAACACATAATTGTCAAATAGACTGTAAAACGCAAACCCCTCGCGGATGTGTCCAATCGCAATTTCGTTGGTGTTGGAAAAAACGCAGGTAGGAATACCGAATGGTTTAAGTCTCTCAAAAAACTCGATCATCGTTTCCATCGGCGAAAAAATATCTGCGAAGATGCTGACGAACTCGGCGCGGTCGCCTCGAAACCCAGCCCCATCGCGAATCGCCTCATAAAATTCGTCAGTTGTCATTTTGCCTGACTCGTAATCGATCTGGATGGACGAATCGAGCAAGCGCTGAATTTCCTCCAGCCCGGCCTCGCTACGCTCGTCGAACCGGCGAATAGCGATGCTGTAATCGAAGTCGACAAGCACTTTTCCGAGATCAAAAACAACTACCTTTGGTTCAATCATGAATTACTTTTCGTCCAGCTCACGGCGGCCTTCGAGCGCCTGGCTCAGCGTCAACTCATCTGCAAACTCCAGCCCACTCCCCGCCGGTAATCCGTGGGCGATGCGCGTCACTTTCACGCCCGGCTTGGCCAAGCGCTTGCCCAAATAGTGACCGGTGGCGTCGCCCTCCACGTCGGTGCCAAGCGCGATGATGACTTCGTCGACTATCCCGTTGGACAAGCGCTGCTCGAGTTGAGCCACCCTTAATTCCTCCGGGCCAATGCCGTTCATTGGCGATATTTTGCCGCCGAGCACGTGATAGTGACCGCGGAACGCTCCAGATTTTTCGACATTCAAAACATCGACTGCGCGCTCAACGACGCAAACGGTTCGCTCGTCTCGCGCCGGGTTAGAACAAACGCTGCACGGCGATTTCTCGGCCAAACCGCCGCACTGCGTGCACTCGATGATCCTGTCGCGCGAAGTGATTAAAACGCTGGCCAAGCGCTTAGTCACAGCGTTGTCGGCTTGAATCAGGTGAAGGGCTAGCCGCTCAGCGGAGCGGGGGCCGATACCCGGCAGCCGGTTGAGCTCAGTCACTAACAGCGCTAGCGGTTCGGGAAGCAAGTTCATTGGGCGGAATTAGAGCCCCGGTAGGCCCATCCCTCCGCCCATGCCGCCGGTGAGTTTGCCCATCTCGGCAGACTGCGTTTCTCGCCCCTTGTCGAGCGCCTGGTTGACCGCGCCCAGCACCATGTCCTCCAGCATCGAGATATCCTCCGCGTCTACGCCGTCGGGGTCTATCTTGATTGACTTGACCACCCCGTCGCAGCTGGCCGTGACCTTGACCGCGCCACCTCCGCTTGAGGCCTCGACAATTTCGTCCGCCAATTGCGCTTGAGCCGCCTGCATTTGCCGCTGCATCTTGGCAGCCTGTTTCATTAATTTTGCAATGTTAGCCATGTTAAATTTTTCAGGTCACTTACGCACCTCGACAATTCGGCCCCGGAACAGTTCCAGCGCCTTTTGAATGAGTGGATCGTTTTTGAATTCCTCCGGGTCAAGCTTCTCCGGTTGGGGAACGGCCGTGGCCTTCACCTGCTTCGCGAGGCTCTTAGCCTCCGGTTCGTCGATCGTCTCGAGCGCAGGAGCCGGTGCTCGGCCTTCGGGAGGAGGCTCACTGGTGAAACGGAACTGAACATCAGCATAGCCAAGCGAGGCTAGTTGTTCCGCAAGCATGACGTGGTTCCGCTTGTTGTCCACCAACGCGAGGTGCTCTTCGGTGACACCGATTACAAAGATACCTTTTGAAAACGACACAGCGTGTGCCTGCTGAAAGTAGGTCTGCATGAACGGGCTGGCCTTGCTCGCAGCCGAAACGAGACGCAACCAAACATCCTGTAAATCGCCCGCATCCGCCGGCTTAT
>DBNL01000010.1:13160-14817 GCA_002299785.1 Verrucomicrobia bacterium UBA673 | reverse complement strand
CGGCTTTGGCGCGATGGCGGGTGCCGATTGGGCAACGGATGGCGACTGCGTCTCACGCAGTTTTTGAAGTTGGACAAGCACCTCGTCGATGCCCAGCGCCGCCTTGGCTTGCGCCGCTTTGAGCAGTGACACTTCGATCAAAATCTTTTTTGACGTGGCCAGGCGCATGCGGCCCTCGCAATCAGTCAGCACATCCAGTACCCGTGCCAAGGATTTTTCGTCGGCCATCTTCGCCCCTGCCTGGAGGGTGGCAGCTTCGGCTTCGCTTATCTCGAGCAGTGAAAGGTCGCCCTTTGACACGACGAACACCAGCCGGTTGCGAATGTGAGTCAACAGATCACCGACCAACCGGCCAAGGTCTTTACCCTCAATGGCAAGAGCGTTGAGTTCGATCAGCGTCCGTGTCGAGTCGCCGGTGAGGACGGCCTCAGCAAGCGCGAACAACTGCCCCTGCCCCGTTAATCCGAACATCGATAGTACTTCCGGCTCGGTGATCTTGTCGCCACAAAAACTGATAAGCTGGTCAAGTGCCGACTCTGCGTCGCGCATGCAGCCTTCCGCGCCGCGAGCGATGGCGAACAGCGCTCCCTCGTCGATCGTGACATTTTCCTCGCCGCAAATGTACTTGAGATGACCTGCGATAAGGTTAACGGGAATTCGCCGGAGATCGAAGCGCTGGCAGCGCGACATAATCGTCGGCAGCACCTTCTCCGGTTCGGTGGTGGCGAACATGAACTTCACGTGAGCCGGCGGCTCCTCTAGCGTCTTAAGCAGCGCGTTGAACGCCGCAGTGGTTAGCATGTGCACCTCGTCGATGATGTAGATTTTAAACTTCGAGGAAGCGGGTGCATACACGCAGGTCTCTCGCAGTTCTCGCACCTGTTCGACACCATTATTGCTGGCGCCGTCGATCTCGAGCACGTCGATCGAGCGGCCCTCAGCGATCTCGATGCACTTTGAATCGTCATCGGAGAAGTCGACCTTCGGGCCGTCAGTAGAGTTCAGGCACTTGGCAAAAACCCGCGCCAAGGTGGTCTTGCCGGTGCCACGCGGCCCACAGAACAAATAAGCGTGTGCGACACGATCACCACTGATGGCATTGGTCAAAGTCTGGCTGACATGATCCTGGCCAACAACATCACTGAAACGCTGTGGACGGTATTTGCGGGCTATGACCTGATAAGACACCGGAGGAATTCTAACCGCTAGGCGCATACCAGAAAAGCGCAATGCGTTAGGTCTGCTGCTTGGCACTAAAACCTTGTCAGCACAGAAATAATCTGGACACTCTTCCAGGCGCAATTTCTGCGTTAACAAACGGAATGGCACACGATATCGAATCACGACTGGCGGTTTGCAGTTGGTCCCTTCAACCCGAAACACCCGAAGCCCTCGTCTCTCAACTTCGCGAAATCGGTATCCCGCGTGTGCAAATTGCACTCGATCCGCTCCGCGAAAACCCCAGTGTCTGGGGCAAAACTGCCGAGTTATTTGCCGCCGAGGGTATCGAGATCGTCTCTGGAATGTTTGGCACCATTGGCGAGGATTACTCGTCTCTTGATACAATCCGCGAAACCGGCGGTGTCGTGCCGGACGAACATTGGGAAGCCAACTGGTCCAACATTCAGATAGTCGCCGATATAGCCACCAGGCTTGG
>DBNL01000010.1:9697-12770 GCA_002299785.1 Verrucomicrobia bacterium UBA673 | reverse complement strand
CAAGCTACTCAACCGCATCATGCAGATCGCCGACGTGTTCGATGCCAGCGGCATCGACCTTGGCTTTGAAACCGGACAGGAAACCGCCGATACGTTGCGATTATTCCTCCAAAAACTCGACAGACCAAGCGTCGGCGTCAACTTCGACCCCGCAAACATGCTGCTGTATGATAAGGGCGATCCCATCGAGGCACTCGAGACACTCACACCGTTTCTAAAGCAGTGCCATATCAAGGACGCCACCCAGACCAAAAAAGCCGGTACTTGGGGTGCAGAAGTCAAAGTCGGCACCGGCGAGGTTGATTGGCCTGCGTTCTTAGCAACCTTAGACAAGATAGACTACGATGGAGACTGCTGCATCGAGCGCGAAGCCGATAACCAACGAGTCGCTGACATTCGCGCTGCCCATCAATTCATCACCCAACTCTAACAACATGGCAAACGACAACATCAATATTGGTATCGTTGGACTTGGTTTTATGGCCGCGATGCATATCCGCGCTTACCGCCAAATCGAGGGAGTGAACGTAGCTGCAATCTGCGACCTCGACCCCGAGCGACTCAAGGGCGACTTCACCTCTGCGCTCGGCAACCTTGACTCCGCCGATCCAGTCATACTCGACATGTCACAGGTCAAGGCATATCAGGATTTCAACGACCTCCTCGCCGACGAGTCGATTGATGCCATCGACATCTGCACTCCCACCCGCACGCACCTTCGCATGACCAAGCCGGCCCTAGCATCAGGCAAACACGTGATCTGCGAAAAGCCACTCGCCCGCTCCGTAGCCGAGGCCCGCGAAATCGCAGAAGCCGCCTCACAGGCGAAGGGCCACTTCATGGTGGCCATGTGCCTGCGCTTTTGGCCCCAGTGGGCCTGGGTCAAGGAGGCCGTTGACAGCGGCCGCTACGGCAAGGTGCTAGCCGCGCATTTTCAGCGCATTGCCGAGCCCCCCGCTTGGGGACAGGCGATCTACTTTGACGGCGCAACGTCCGGTGGCGCGTTGTTCGACTTGCACGTGCACGACACCGACTTCGTGCAACACGTCTTCGGCCAACCGAAGTCGGTTTACTCAACTGGCTTCACCAAGGTCAGCGGCGCCATCGACCATGTTCTAACACAATACGAGGTTGAGTCCGGCGCCAAGGTCAGCGCCGAGGGAAGCTGGGCAATGACGCCCGGCTGGGGCTTCAACATGTCTTACCGCGTAATTTTCGAAAGGGCCACCGCCGACTACGACATTGGCCGCGAAGACGAGCCGCTGCGACTATTCGAGGAAGGAAAGGAAAAACAGGTCATCAAGTGCGAAGGCACGGATGGTTACGCCGGCGAACTAGCCCACTTCATCGAAAGTATTCGCTCTGACCGGGCGCCCAGTGTCTCTGGGGCTGACGGCCTCAACACGGTGAAAATCTGCGCCGCCGAGGAGCAGTCCGTCCAAACCGGTCAAGCCGTAAATCTCAACTAATACTAAACCTGACTCAGTTTTTTTTTGGCGGGGGGGGGGTAAAAAGAATTATTGAGATTATTATTTAGGCACGGATTTCAAAAGATCACATGAATTTTGAACGTAATCTGATTAAATTCATGTCACATTGTAAGCTGATGTCCCCTAGACAAGCTGGAAACTACTTAGAAAAAAATCATTTTGTGAGTTTTTGAACCTTTGTAGAAATACCGCTTGTCATCTGACTTTTTCTTGGTAATTTGAGTTCCCTTTTTTATGAAGGCAGACTTACATCCGGAATATGCGGAATCGTCGATTCGTTGCGCTTGCGGCAACGAAATCAAGACTCGTTCCACCAAGCCCACCATGCTCATCGGCATTTGCAACGAGTGTCATCCGTTCTACACTGGCCAACAGAAATTTGTTGATACCGCTGGCAGAGTGGACAAGTTCCAGCAGCGCTTGGCCAAAACCAAGGCCGCCCGCGAGGCCGCCGCTGATAAAAAGAGCAAAAAAAAGAGCCTTTAGAGAGTTTTTAACAGTTCGCCCGCGGCAGAGAATCTATTTTCTCCCGCGGGCTTTCTCTGTTTTTGGAGTGTGAATCTTGACCCCCACATTCAACAGTTCTGCAAACGACGGGACGAATTGGAAAGCGCCCTGAGCAGTCCTGGTGTAACCAGCGACAACAAAAAATTTCTCGAGTTGACCCGCGAATATTCGCGGATGAAAAAACTTGCCGATCTGGGCGATCGTTTTATCAAGCTACTCGCCGAAATCGATACCAACAAGGTACTGCTTAAGAGCGAACCAGTCGGCTCGGAGTTGGCGAAAATGGCCCGGGAGGAATTATCCGAACTCAAGACTGAAAAAGACAAACTCGGGCTCGAGTTGCAGTATGGCATCATCCCCCCTAACCCGACCGACTCACGTGACACGATCGTAGAGATTCGCGCCGGCGCCGGTGGTGCGGAGTCCGCCCTATTCTCAGCCGACCTACACCGTATGTACATCCGGTATGCCGAGTCGCTAGGCTGGAAAGTCGAACCGATGGACGCGAGCGCATCCGACCTAGGCGGATTCAAGGAAGTCATCTTCGGGATTAAGGGGCAGGACGTGTTCCGGAAGCTCAAGTTCGAAAGCGGCGTCCACCGCGTACAGCGCGTGCCAGCCACCGAGACACAGGGCCGCGTGCACACGAGCACCGTTACCGTCGCCGTGTTGCCCGAGGCGGAGGCTGTCGATATCGAAATCAAGCCGGACGACTTGGAGGTCAACGTCTGCCGGGCCTCCGGCCCTGGAGGCCAAGGGGTAAACACGACCGACTCGGCGGTGCAGATTCAGCACAAACCCAGCGGCATGATCGTGCGCTGCATGGACGGACGTTCACAGCAGAAAAACAAGGAGCAGGCGATGAAGGTACTGCGGTCGCGTTTGCTCGAGCAAAAGACTGCAGAGGAACACGCCAAGTACGCCGCCGAGCGCAAATCACAAATCGGCACCGGCGAGCGTAACGAGCGTATTCGAACCTACAATTTTTCCCAGAGCCGCGTGACCGATCACCGCATCGAACTCACGCTGTACAATCTCCCAACGTTCATCGAGGGCGAAATAGGGGAGGTCGTCTC
>DBNL01000010.1:7337-9315 GCA_002299785.1 Verrucomicrobia bacterium UBA673 | reverse complement strand
AAATTTTTATGCAACCTGAAGGACTTATATTCGACTGTGACGGAACAATCGTAGACACCATGCCGATCCACTACGCGGCTTGGTCCTCCACCACGGCCAAGCACGGCCTCGTATTCCCTGAAGATCGATTTTACGCGCTTGGCGGCGTCTCGCCGTTCGAGGTATTGCGGATGCTATCCGAGGAACAAGGAATCGAGATCGACTCCGAGACGGTGACGTTCCAAAAGGAGGCTCGGTACATGGAATTGATCGGCGACGCCGCGGAAATCCCCGAGATTATGCAGATTGTCCGCGAGAGCCACGGCAAAATCCCGATGGCAATCGCATCCGGCGGCACCCACGAAACCGTCGAGGGCATACTGAAACACTGCGGTATCCAGCACTACTTCAACGCCATTGTCACCAGCCAAGATGTCGTTAATTCCAAGCCGGCGCCGGACACTTTTCTCGAGGCAGCGAAGCGGATCAATGTTGCACCGGAAAAGTGCCGGGCGTATGAAGACGCGGACATGGGCATCAAGGCGATCCTCGCAGCCGGGATGGAACCGGTCGATGTCCGCGACATACTCGCTGCCGCCAGTCGTTAACCAGCGCCTGATCTGGCCGCCCACTGACCAATGAAAGGACTCCCCGGCTTTCGCGATTTTTACCCGGAACCGATTCCCACCCCGGATTCGTGGAGCCTAGATCTGCGTCGGTATATCTTCGAAACTTGGCGCGGAACCGCAGAGCGTTACGGATTCCGCGAGTACGACGGCCCGCCGATCGAGGAACTGGATCTGTACACTAAAAAGAGCGGCGACGAGATCGTCGGCCAACTTTACAACTTCACCGACAAGGGCAATCGCAACGTGTCGCTACGCCCGGAGATGACCCCCACCCTCGCGCGAATGGCCGCCGCGCACACGCGCAACTACAAAAAGCCAATCAAGTGGTTCTCCATCCCCCAACTCTTCCGCTACGAGCGCCAACAGAAAGGCCGACTGCGTGAGCACTTTCAGTTCAACGCCGACATCATCGGTGAGGAACACCTAGCCGCCGACGCCGAGTTAATAGCCTTGCTCATCGATACCCTGCGAGACCTAAATCTCACGAGCAATGACTTCGTCGTTCGCCTCAGCAGTCGAAGTGCTTGGCAGGACTTTTTTGCGAATGGCGGTGGGCAGGAAAATGGCGCTAACGACTTTTACCAGATCATCGACAAACTCGAACGCGAAGACCCTGCCGTGTCCGGCGATAAATTGGCTAAGCTTGGTTTCTCCCTCGAGCAGGTGGACGATTTCATCGGCAGCAGCCAACCAACCGACGAACTCGCTGCCATCCTCGCCAACATTAAGGCGCGCGGTTTGGGTGACTTCATCAAAATCGACTATCGAATCATTCGCGGCTTGGCCTATTACACCGGGCCGGTGTACGAGGCATTCGACAAGCGGGGTAAGTTTCGCGCCATTGCCGGCGGCGGCCGCTACGATCACCTACTCAAGCTCGTCTCCAGCGGCAAAAGTGACCTGCCCGCGCTGGGCTTCGGCATGGGCGACGTAGTGCTGGCTGAGTTGCTGAAAGATCGCGGCCTAGTGCCCCCGCTTGGCCAAGCCCTCGACGCCTTCGTCCAGATCGCCGACGAGTCACTGCGTAGCCCCTCGCTTGGCCTCGTCCAACAACTTCGCCAGTCAGGGCTAGCCACTGAGTACCCACTGCTTAAAACCAAACCGGACAAGCAACTCAAGCGTGCCCTCGATCTGAACGCCAAATGGCTCGTCACGCTCGACATCCCCACCCAGGCTCGAGTCAAAAACCTCAAAACCCGCGAGGAGCAAATATGTCTTTTAGATGAAGTTGCGATTATAGCCAAAGCAAATAATTGATCTGCCCACTATCTTTATATGGCTGTCTTTCACTCAACCCAAAAGCCAAAACGACAAACAAAGTAATAGGACGATCCTAGGCCCGGAAGATGGCAAGGTTATTTTAGAGCCTA
>DBNL01000010.1:6846-7004 GCA_002299785.1 Verrucomicrobia bacterium UBA673 | reverse complement strand
TACCCACAAAGAACCCGGCGAAGACACTGGTCGCTGATGATGAGAAAAACCTAACGGAATTGGAGAACACCCCCACTCCACCCGAATATTTTGTTCGGAAAATGAACTAGAAATCGCTTGATTTCTTCTCTGGCATTTTACAGGAGTAGTTTCATTAT
>DBNL01000010.1:0-6516 GCA_002299785.1 Verrucomicrobia bacterium UBA673 | reverse complement strand
TTAAAAAATACATTCGAGAATTCACCTTCTCACAGCCGGAGAGCAAGAGGTGAGGCGGAACGGAGGATACCCACATAGTACAGTGTTCTGTAGAATCGCCGGGGCGACAGCCTTTAATTTTGAGGTGTCGCTATTTGCTCCGCTTTGCTTTCGGAGAAACTGAGGGCTTTTTTTTGGGCTTAGCCAAAGGCAGGTATGGCGCAGTAAATGCCTCGTCGAAATCGAAGCCGCCGGTGAAATCATCGCGGGTGTCCTTGTCGGTCTTGGCCAGGAGATTATTCTCGACGAGATTGAAAACAATCTCGCCGAAATCGGTCGTGCTGTGGATTCCCCACTCATTGAGCAGCATCTTGGCCATCGGTCCGTAGGACTCGAGCGCAAACTGCCTCATGCCGTCACTCAACTCCTGTCCACTAACATGCCGAGGTTCCTTCGCATCGGATATTTTAGCTATCTTGTGCTGGGTGTAGTCGAGGCCCTCCCGGACAAAGTGGTAGGCCGCACGGGGGTACCTTTCGTCCTTTGCCAAAAGTAGGTCCAGCATTTCATCATAGTCGAACTGTTGCATCAGTTTTCAGCCCGGGCAGGCGGCGGTTCAGCTGGCTTAAGGATGAAAGATTTAACCCCCCACCCGACAAGCAGAAGAAATGCCACCGCACAAACAGCTTTCTGTTCTTGTGGAGTGAGAAAATCTCTCAAAAAATGGAACTTCAAAAAACTCACACCGCGACGATGTTTACCAGTTTGCCCGGAATGACGATAACTTTTTTCACATTTTTTCCTTCAGTATGTCGCTGGACATTTTCGCTTTCAACGGCAATCCGCTCGATGTCTGACTTATCCATGTCCGCCGGGATTTGGATGCGGTCGCGCAACTTGCCGTTAACCTGCACCGCCATTTCAATGGTCGACTCGATGAGGTACGCCTCGTCATGGCTTGGCCAAGGTTGGTACGCAAGAGTCGAGTCGTCACCGTTGGCCTTGGAGTAAAGCTCCTCGGCAATGTGCGGCGCAAACGGGGCGAGCAGCAGCATAAAATCGTTCATAACCGACAACGGGCGTATGTCCCAGTTTGACGCCTCGTTGGTAAACACCATCATAGCGGAGATGGCGGTGTTGAAGCGCAAATGTTCCATGTCCTCGGTAACCTTTTTGATGCAGGTGTGCAGCACCTTGAGTTGCTCAGGCGTGGCATCCGAATGGCCGACCGCGTCGTTCAGCTTCAGAGCGGCGAGCAACTCCGGGCCACGTTCTGGATATACCGTTAGTTGCTGCTCAAACTCCTGTTCGCTTTTCTCGTCGATGAACATCCGCCACACACGTCCAAGAAAACGGTACACCCCCTCGACGCCTTTCGTGTTCCAAGGCTTCACCATCTCGAGCGGTCCCATAAACATCTCGTAGAGGCGGAATGCATCTGAGCCAAACTCAACAAGAATGTCATCCGGGTTTACGGAATTGCCCCGCGACTTGGACATCTTCTGGCCGTCCTCGCCAAGGATCAGACCCTGGTTGACGAGTTTGTAAAACGGCTCGGGCGTCGTCACTTGGCCAAGGTCGAACAGTACCTTGTGCCAAAAGCGCGCGTACAGCAGATGCAACACCGCGTGCTCCGTTCCGCCAACATACAGATCGACCCCTGGTGTGGCATCGTCGCTGGCAGAACCCATCCAGTAGCGCTCTGCTTCGTCGCCGACAAAGCGGTCGTTGTTTTGCGCGTCAAGATAGCGCAGATAGTACCAGCAACTGCCGGCCCATTGCGGCATGGTGTTGGTTTCTCGCTTTTGGCCGTCACCGGCCTGGCACCATGCCTCAGCGCGGGTCAAGGGTGGGTCACCGGCACCAGTCGGCTTGAAATCGGTAAGATCCGGAGGCGTGAGTGGCAGGTCGCTTTCACTCAGACCAAGGTGGCCTCCCTCATCCCAAACGATTGGAAACGGCTCACCCCAGTAGCGTTGCCGACTGAACAGCCAGTCGCGCAGCTTGTAATTCACGGCCCCTTGGCCATGCGACTTTTCCTCGAGCCAAGTGATAATCTTGGACTTGGCTTCGGAGGTCGGCAGTCCGTCGAGAAAACCGGAGTTCACTGCCATGCCGTTCCCGGTGAAGCCAACCGACTCCCCTACCCCCGGAGCCTGCACGACGACCTCGATCGGCAGCTTAAATTTCTGCGCAAACTCCAGGTCCCGCGAGTCGTGCGCCGGCACTGCCATGATCGCGCCGGTGCCGTAACCGGACAAGACATAGTCCGCCGTCCAGATCGGCACCCGCCTGCCGTTGACCGGGTTGATCGCATGCGCGCCTGTAAACACTCCGCTTTTATCCTTGGCCAAGTCAGTACGCTCAAGGTCGCTCTTCTTCGCCGCCTCGGCTTGGTAAGCCTCCACTTCGGCTCTGTGTTTGGGAGGAACAATCTGCTCAAGCAACTCGCTCTCCGTCGACACAACCATATACGTCGCACCGAACAGCGTGTCCGGTCGCGTGGTGAAAACGGCGATCTCGATGTCGAAATCATCGACGCGGAAAAGCACCTCGGCACCCTCCGAGCGGCCGATCCAATTTCGCTGCATCTCCTTGAGCGAGTCGCTCCAGTCGATGTTATCGAGATCATCGAGCAAACGCTGCGCGTACTCGGTGATTCGCAACTTCCACTGCTGCATAGGACGACGAACGACAGGGAAACCGCCAACCTCGCTTACGCCATCCTTGACCTCTTCGTTGGCCAGAACGGTACCAAGCTCAGGACACCAGTTCACAGGTGCCTCAGACACGTAAGCCAGACGATGCTCATCCCGGAAAGTGCGGCGCTGTTCGTCGGTAGTGACGTTCAGCGGATAAGCCAGCGTGTCGATCGACTCTGCCTTATTCGTCGCCGGGTTGAACCACGAGTTGTAAAGTTGCAGGAATATCCACTGAGTCCAGCGAAAGTAACCGGGGTCGGTAGTGTTCACCTCACGGCTCCAGTCATAACTGAAGCCAAGCGACTGAATCTGTCGTTTGAAATTAGCCGTATTCGCCTCGGTAGTGATCCGCGGGTGTTGGCCTGTCTTGATGGCGTATTGTTCCGCCGGCAATCCAAAAGCGTCCCAGCCGATCGGGTGCAGCACATTAAAGCCGCACATGCGCTTGTAGCGGGCCAAGATGTCGGTGGCGGTGTAACCCTCAGGATGCCCGACGTGCAGCCCAGCCCCGGAGGGGTACGGAAACATGTCGAGTATGTAATATTTAGGAATGTCACCGGGATTTGCGTCCGGGTGCCGTTCATTAAATGGGTGGTCAGAAGGGACAGTTTCACCGGGGTTCCAGGCCCGAAACGTCTCGCCGTTATGCCAATGCTCCTGCCACTTAGGCTCGAAAATCTGGAACGGATATTGTCTGCGCATTCTTGCGGATAAATTGTCTCAGTTGGATTGTCGCTTGGCCAAGTGAGAAGTCACACCTCCAAGTTATAGTCCGTCACCGCACCGAGCGAAGCCGAGGTCACGGCACTGGCGAACTTGGCCAGCACGCCCTTCGTATAACGGGGCTTGGGTTTGCGCCATGCCTTGCGGCGCTTGGCCAACTCCTTCGCCGACACGCCGAGAGTCAATTCCCCAAGCTCGGCGTCGATCGTGACCGAGTCGCCGCGCTTGACCAAAGCCAGCGCGCCGCCCGCGTAAGCCTCCGGGGTGATGTGACCCACAACGAAGCCATGTGTCCCGCCGGAAAAGCGCCCATCAGTAATCAGTGCGACATCGTTGCCCAGACCGGCGCCCATGATGGCTCCCGTCGGGCCGAGCATCTCGCGCATGCCGGGGCCGCCTTTTGGACCCTCATAGCGAATAACGATTACGTCCCCCTTTTTAATTTTTCCGCTAAGAATCGCCTTCATCGCCCTCTCCTCAGAGTCGAACGGTTTAGCCGTGCCGGTGAAACTCATACCCTCCTTGCCCGTAATCTTGGCCACGCCTCCCCCCGGTGCAAGATTCCCGTACATCACCACCAAGTGGCTGCTCTTTTTTATCGGTCTAGACAACGGGCGAACAATCTTCTGCCCTTTCCGGTATGGTTTCGACTTAGCCAAGTTCTGCGCCATAGTCTTTCCGGTGACAGTCATGCAATCGCCGTGCAGCAACCCGGCCCGAAGCAGCGTTTTCATCATTGGCTGAACACCTCCGACGGCGACCAACTCGCTCATCAGGTACTTGCCGCTTGGCTTGAGGTCCGCAAGCACCGGCACTTTTTTGCCGATACGAGTGAAGTCGTCGATGGTCAAGTTGACCCCGGCCGCGTAGGACATCGCTAGTAAATGCAGCACAGCATTGGTCGAGCCGCCGAGCGCGATAACCACAGTGATAGCATTCTCGAAGGCCTTTTTCGTCATAATATCGAGCGGTTTAATACCGAGCTTGAGCAGGTTCAGAACGGCGCCACCGGCTTCGCGGCAATCCTTCTTCTTGGCCGGGCTGATCGCCGCCTGAGCGCTGCTTCCGGGCAGGCTCATTCCCATTGCCTCGATAGCGCTGGCCATGGTGTTGGCCGTGTACATACCACCGCACGAACCTGCGCCCGGGATGGCGCACGCTGTGATCTCCTCAAGTTCCTCATCACTCAACTTTTTGTTCGCGTGAACTCCAACAGCCTCAAAAACTGAGACGATGTCGAGTTTCCTAGTTTGCCCCGTGATGCACCCCGGTAAAATCGTTCCTCCATAAACGAATACTGCCGGGCGGTTCATCCGTGCGATCGCGATCATGCAGCCCGGCATGTTCTTGTCACATCCGCCAATGGCAACAAAGCCGTCCATACACTCGCATCCGACAACTGTCTCGATCGAGTCGGCGATGACCTCACGCGACACGAGCGAATACTTCATCCCCTCCGTGCCCATCGAGATGCCATCGGAGATCGTGATGGTGTTGAAGACGATTGCCTTACCGCCAGCCTTGTTGGTGCCAGCCTCGGCAACCCGGGCCAAACCGTCGATGTGCATGTTGCAGGGTGTAACATTGCTCCACGTGGAGGCCACACCGATAATCGGCTTTTTAAAGTCGGACTTTTTGAAGCCGGTCGGGTAAAGCATCGCCCGGCTCGGTGCGCGATCCGGGCCATCCAGCATGATCGCTGAGTGCGGTCGCAAGTTCGGCGCGGCTTTTGTTTTCTTGGTTGCTTCTCTTTTCATCGCAATTTAACGGACGCGCAGTCTGAACAAACACACGCCTGAAAACAAGCTAAGCACGTCGATTATGCCTTTACGGTTAAGAACTTACGCTTGCTATAGGATTTGACCCCCATTGCCATTTGAATATAACATTGAATTACAGCAATTAACTTGTGAATCCTTTTGTCTTCCTGAACAAATCTCGCTTAGTCAGCCTCAACACATGGTGCTTTTCTCTCTATGATTTAAGTGAGAAAAACTTGCCCGTGAATCCACAGCCATTTGGCTGACCGATGACCCGGCCCGGGCTTTCCCTTGATGTAATGAATACGCAAAATTCAAACAGGCAAAAACGTAATCTTAGCCTGTGGTCGGCAGCAGGGGTCGTGGTGTGCGGCATGGTGGGCGCCGGCATCTTTACCACCACCGGGTTGCACGCCGCCGAGTTGGGCAGTCGTTGGGCCGTTATGCTGGTTTGGGCAGTGGGCGGACTACTCGCCTTGTGCGGTACGCTAACCTACATTGAACTCGCTGCTCTTTGGCCGGAGGCGGGAGGCAGTTATATTTTTGTCCGAAACATCTACGGTCCGATGAGCGGGTTTGTCGTGGGGTTGTCGGTGGCCATTGTTGGTATCATGGGATCGATGGCGGTGGTTGGACTAACTTTAGGATTCTATTTCCAAAAATTGGTTCCGTCGATTCCACCAGGCACCGTGGCCACTGTGGCGGTCCTTGTCGCAACGCTGGTTCATTGCTTTGGATTAAGGGAGAGTAACGCGGTGAATCAGTTGGGGGCCATTTTCAAAATAGTCCTGTTAACAGGCCTGGTGTGTTGGGGGTTTTCTGTCGATTCCACGGCGACAACTCCCCCGACATCCGTGAGTGAGGAGTCGACCGGTTTAAGTTATTCAGTTTTCGGTTCGGCGATGGCAACAGTAGCCTTCGCCTATCTGGGTTGGGACAATCCAACCTACATTGCCGGTGAAATTCGCAATACCAAGAGTTCGCTAAAGTGGGGAATGACGCTGGGCTTACTGGCGGTATCGGCGCTTTACCTTTTGGTGAACTGGGTTTTTTTGCGTGCAGCAGCGCCTCACGAGATGATCCACCCTGACGGATCGCCCGTTGTTGACATAGGTCGGTTCGCTGCAGACCGGCTGTTTGGCAAAACCGTGGGTGGGACCTTCAACATTATGATCCTGTTGGTGTTATTCTCCTCCCTCAGCGTCACCGCGATGGTGGGTGCCAGAGTTTTCTATTCGATGGGGAGTAAAGGCGAACTGCCCGGAGCTCTCACAACCCTGAACCGCCGGGGCTCGCCTGTTATTGCCCTCACCGTCCAGTGCGCCGGTGTTTTATTACTAATTTGGTTTACC
>DBNL01000088.1 GCA_002299785.1 Verrucomicrobia bacterium UBA673 | reverse complement strand
TCATTGTGGCCATCGGCGCGATGGGGATGACGATGGTGATCGTGAGCGGCGGCATTGACCTGAGTGCCGGGTCGGTCGTCGCGTTGTGCAGCGTGGTGACTGCCAGGCTGATTGAGCAGGGGCACGGATTAGCCGCAGTTTTGACTTTTACGGTGCTGGCTGGCGGGTTGGCTGGCCTAGTCAACGGCGGCATCATCACCACGGTTCGCATGATGCCGTTCATTGTCACGCTAGGGATGATGGGTATTGCGCGGGGCATCTCCAAGTGGCTTGCTAACAACCAGACCGTTAACCCGGAGTCATGCTGCGGGGCTGATCTTTGTCGATGCCCCGGTTTCTCCATGGAGTCAGTGAAGGAGTTCATGGCCTACGAGTCGCCGCTGACATTTTTCCCGCTGCCGGACGGTGTGTGGCTGGCGCTTGGCCTCGCAGTTGTGATGGCCGTGGTGCTGCGCTCGACCGTGTTTGGCCGGTACGTGTTCGCCATCGGCTCGAACGAGGACACTGCGCGGCTGTGCGGGATCCGCGTGAACCTTAACAAGGTGGCAATTTATGCCTTGGCCGGCGCGTTTTTCGGCTTGGCCGGGGTGATGCAGTTTTCACGGCTAACACAGGGTGATCCCTCGGTGGCGATCGGCTTGGAATTGCAGATCATCGCCGCAGTGGTCATTGGCGGCGCGAGCTTGAGTGGCGGCGCGGGTAGCATCCCCGGCTCGGTGATCGGCGCGTTCATGATGGCCTGCCTCGCCAACGGCTCAGGCATCAAGGATTGGCCCAACTACATGCAGGAAATCATCATCGGCGTAGTCATTATCCTCGCCGTCGGCATGGACAAGTTAGAGCCGTTCATCCAGCGCCTGTTCAGACAGGAATCGTCGTCGAACTGACTCACGCTTGGCCAAGCGAGGGAGGCGGTTTAAGATACCTATTTCGGTGGCCAATGGGTTTATAAAAATATCTGGGGCAAGGGAGCATAATCTCAAGAATCTGACTCTTGATATTCCTCGTGGCAAGCTGGTGGTAATCACCGGGCCAAGCGGCTCGGGCAAATCGTCTCTGGCATTCGACACTTTGTTTGCGGAGGGCCAGAGGAAATACGTCGAGACGCTTTCTTCTTACGCTCGGCAGTTCCTCGATCAACTACAGAAGCCGGACGTCGATCACATTGAAGGGCTTTCTCCGGCGATCGCGATCGAGCAGCGTTCCTCCGGTGGAAACCCTCGCTCGACCATCGCCACCACAACTGAGATTTACGATTATCTCCGCCTGTTGTTCGCAAACGTCGGCCAGGCGCACTGCCCGGAGAGCGGCAAGCCAATTTCGCGCCTGAGCACGAGTGACATCATCGAGCAACTGCTCGCGCTGCCGCAGGACACACGAGTAATGCTGCTCGCGCCTGTGGTCGAGAAGCAGAAGGGTGAGTTCCGTGATGTGCTGGAGAAGTTGGCCCGCGAGGGTTTCGTGAGGGCTCGAATCGACGGTGAGTTGGCGGAACTTGAGACCAACACACGCTTCAAGCTCGATCCTAAAAAAGCGCACTCGATCGAGGTCGTGGTTGATCGTCTAGTTGTCAGCGATAAGGCGCGAGGCCGCTTGGCCGACTCGGTCGAGACCTGTCTCAAGTGGGGTGAGGGCAAAATAATCGCGCTGTATCAAACGCCCGATCTCGACCGTTCGCAATGGCGCGAGAGTAAGCTGTCGAATCGACTGACAAGCCCGGCCACCGGCAAAAGCTACGAGCCGATGACGCCAAAACATTTCTCGTTCAACTCACCGTATGGTGCGTGCCCGGCCTGCTCAGGGCTTGGCCAGCGGCCAGTGTTCGATGATGGACTGATGGTAGGTGACCCCGAGAAGTCAATCGAGCAGGGCGTAATCCTACCGTGGAGCAAGGGCGGCGCGCGATTGGTCGCCCACTACAACGGATTGCTGAAAAATTTGGCGCTTCATTATGGGGCGGACTTGGCCAAGCCGTACCGTAGCCTGGCCAAGCGCTTTACGGAGGTGTTGTTTCACGGCTCGGGCGACGAGGTGATCGACTTTCAATTCACCCGCAGTGGTAAACAAACGACGACAACCAAGCCCTTCGATGGTATTTTGGCGAACCTCAACCGGCTGTACGAGGAGACGAGCAGCGAGACGACGCGGCGGCGGCTTCGGGCGTTTATGAGTCCCCAAACCTGCGCTGCGTGTCAGGGTCAGCGGCTTCGCGAAGTGGTGCTGGGAGTGACCCTTCGTAGTGCGAAACAGCCTGAGGCGAAGTTCCGTTTTGGAGGCTTGTCGATCATGGATGTCTGCCGAATGTCGATCGACGAGGCGTTGCCGTTTTTCGAGGCATTGGAGATGAACGAACTTAGCAAAAAAATCGCCACTGACGTGATACGCGAGATCACCTCGCGGCTCGGTTTTTTGCGGGATGTCGGGTTGGGCTATCTGACACTCAACCGTACGAGCGGCACTCTCAGTGGTGGTGAGGCGCAGCGTATTCGCCTGGCCACGCAAATCGGCGCGGGGCTGGTGGGTGTGCTGTATATTCTCGATGAACCGAGCATCGGCCTGCACGCGCGTGACAACGAGCAGTTGCTCGCCACACTTGATGGACTGCGCGACTTGGGGAACACGGTACTGGTGGTGGAGCATGATGAGGAGACGATTCGCCGGGCGGATCATGTGATCGACATGGGGCCGGGCGCCGGCCTGTACGGAGGGGAAGTAGTGGCGGCCGGTCCGCTCAAAAAAGTCCTCACCCACAAAAAATCGTTGACGGCGAAATATCTGCGTGGCGACTACAAGATCGACATGCCGTCCAAGCGGATTGGGCCGAATGTTGCCCGCGGCTTCCTCGAGGTCATCGGGGCGGCGGAGAATAATTTGAAGGACGTTCACTTGAAAATCCCGCTAGGGACAATCACGTGCGTGACCGGCGTCAGCGGTTCGGGTAAAAGTACGCTGATCGACGACGTACTGCGGCGGGCGTTGTTCCGCAAGTTTTATAACTCGAAGGATCGTCCGGGCAAGTTTAGGGCGCTGCGGGGTGAGGAGGCGTTGGGGAAGGTGATTGTTGTGGACCAGTCGCCGATCGGCCGCACGCCGCGTAGTAACCCGGCGACGTATACCGGCATCTTCACCCAGATCCGAGACCTATTCGCAACTTTGCCGGCGTCGAAGATCCGTGGCTATGGCGCAAGCCGCTTCAGCTTCAATGTCAAGGGAGGGCGGTGCGAGAAGTGTCAGGGGGGTGGTTTGCTGAAAATTGAGATGAACTTCCTGCCGCCGGTGTACGTGACGTGCGAGTCGTGCAAAGGACGGCGCTACAACCGCGAGACACTCGAGATCCACTACAAGGGCCGCAACGTTGCCGACGTGCTCGACATGACAGTCGACGAGGCGATGACATTTTTTCGCGCGTTCCCCAAGATTTGCGATCCATGCGCGACGTTGTCCGAGGTCGGCCTAGGCTACCTCAAGTTGGGCCAGCAGGGCACGACTCTTAGCGGCGGCGAGGCGCAGCGTGTGAAGCTGGCCACCGAGTTGACCAAGCAGTCACGTGACCATGCGTTGTTCATTCTGGACGAGCCGACGACCGGGCTGCACTTTCACGACATTGCGCGTTTGATTGATGTGTTGGTACGGTTGCGTGATGTAAATAACACGCTCATTGTCATCGAGCATAACATGGATATCATCAAGTCGGCGGATTGGGTGATTGATTTGGGGCCCGAAGGCGGCAACGATGGCGGCCGTATTGTGGCCGAAGGCCCGCCCGAGCGGGTTGCCGCCGCAGCGGGCAGCCACACGGGGCGCTTCCTCGCGTCGATGCTTGGCATGGAACATTTGCTGAAAGAGAAATGAATAGATCGTTGCAAACGATATTGAAACGTAGTTCTGCCGTGGCATTGACGCTGGTCTTGACCGTATCAGCGGCGCTTGGGCAGGCGGATGATACGCAGGTGAAAGCTAAGGCCAAGCTGGCGTTCGACGTGGCCAAGCGCTTCTTCCGCGACGGCATGTTTGCGACGTCCATTGCTCGGTTTGACACCTTCTCCAAGATGTATCCCGACTCTGCCTACCAAGCAGAGGCGGTGTTGCTGGAGGGTCAGGCCCGGTTTCATCTTGGCCAATTCGAGGGTGTGGCTGAGGAGTTGGCGGTCGGGGTGCAGGCGGCTGGGCCATTGACGGATCGTTACTTTTTCTGGATCGCCGAGGTGCAGTTTGCGCTGGGCCATTTCAACCTGGCGGCGGCCAGCTACGGTGAGCTGATTGAGAAGTATCCTGCATCCGTGCGGGCTTTGACGGCGGCGCTTGGCAAAGCGCAGTCGCTCTACCAGCTGGGAGAGCTGAAGCAAAGCATCGCAACACTCGAGCCCGCGGATGGGCCGTTCCAGCGTGCGGCAAGCGCCCGGCCAAGCGATCCGTTGATTGTCGATGGGCGACTGCTGTTGGCCAACGCCTATTTCGAACTCAAGGAACTGGGGGCGGCGCGGCTGCTACTGGAGAATTTGCCCGATGCGGGGTTGTCGCAGGAGCGTTTTTGGGAGAAGCATCATTTGTTGGCCTCGGTGTATCTCGGGGAAGCCAGCCTCAAGCGCGCCCTGGATGGAGCCACCAACCTGGTGCAATTGGCTGAGGGCATCGCTGACCCGGAATTTGCAGCGCGCTCAGTTGAATTTCACGGCGATGTACTGCGTCGCATGAATCAACCGGATGCCGCCGTCGCACTATACGAGCAGAACCTGGCCACGAATATCCCAGCCAACTGGCGCCGCTCGGCACTGCTTAAAATCACGGACCTTTACGTTGATGAAAACCGGTTGACTAATGCGGTCCAGCGCCTGGAGCGCCTATTCATCCGCCATCCCGGCGACCCGGCGACCGAACTGGCCCACATGACGCTGGGCGAGTTGCGGTTGCGGCAGTTTTACGGGTTGCCTGATGCGAGCCGACTCAATTCCACCAATCTACTCAGCGACGCGCTGGGGCATTTTGACGTTGTTCTACAGGGCAATTCAGATCCAAACTTGACGGGCAAATCGTGGCTGGGCCGCGGCTGGGCGCTTTGGGAGTGGGGCAATCTTTCCGGCAAAAAGCTGCAGTTGAGCCTGGCGCTACAGGCCTATTCGAACGCTGTCGCCGAGTTGCCCAAGTCTGAGGAACAGGCGGTGGCGCAGTTCAAGGTGGCCGACTGTTTGTTTAGCGGGGAGGATTACGCCTCGGCATCGAGCAATTACTGGGCGGCGATCCGCATTGCCACGAACACTGTAGGTTACAACAATCGGCTGGTTGACCGAGCGCTGTACCAAATAGTGCGGAGCGGCGTCGAGCTGCTGGATTTGCCGAGTGCGAACCAGGCGGTGAGCAGACTAATCGAATGGTTCCCGAGCAGCTTTTACAGCGACCGTAGCCTGCTGCACTACGGGCAGGCGCTCAACCAGCAGGGTAAGCCATCCGAGTCGCGCTACGTGCTGGCCTCTTTCGCCAAAGTATTCCCGAAATCGACCCTGCTACCCGAGTCGCAACTGGCTATCGCGAGGACACACGTCATGGACGGCAGTTGGGTGTCGTCAATCATCGAGTACGACCGCTGGGTGACCAACTACCCGGGGCACTCGGCACAGCCGCAGGCTGAGTTTGATCGTGCTTGGCTTAACCATCAGGCCGGCAACAGGTCGAAGGCGTTTCAGTTGTTCACGAATTACGTCGTTCGATTCCCGACAAACCCACTCGCGTCAGTAGCGCAGAAATGGATCGCCGACCAACAGTTCCAAGCCGGCAAATTCGCAGAGGCCGAGCAGGGTTATCGGCGGCTTTTCGAAAATACAAACCTTCTGGCGAACGCCGGCGACATGGAATGGGAGGCGCGGCTCAACGCTGGACGCTCGGCATTCTTCCGGCAGGAACATGCCGCCGCCGGTTTACTACTGGCTTCGGTCATCAACGCCACCAACGCGCCGGTTGCTGAGCAGGCGCGTGCGGAGTTTTTTCTTGGCGACGTAGCCGCCGACCAGACCCAGCGCACGCCCACGAACCTACTCGACGCGTTGCCGCATTATCTACGCGTGGCCAATGAGATGATCGGCAGCCCGCTGCATCCCCTCGCGTGGGGCCGCATCGGCGATTGTTATTTGCAATTGCAAAATCTTAGTCCGGCGGCGAAAGCATACCGAGTCGTGACTGAACTGCCTGGTACCGACGTGACCACCCGCAGCCAGGCGGGACTGGGGTTGGCCCGCGTGTTAGAGGAGCAGGCTGCGTTGGCCGGCGAAACGGAGGAGCGCGAGAAACTCCTTCAACAGTCGCTCGATCAGTGTATGGAGATCGTCTTTGGCGGCAACCTCCGTTCCGACATCGAAAAGATGGATCCGTTTTGGGTGAAGGAAGCCGGGTTGATGGCTGGGCACTTAGCCCGACAGCTTGGGCGCGCAGATCAGGAACGCAGAGTTTACTTGCGCTTAGCCAAGGAACTGCCCGACATGCCTCTTTGGCAGGCCAAGCTCGACGCCTTTAAGACCGGGTCGGAAGCCCCCAAGACACCCTGAACATGCTTGGACTGAAAGACCTGGGTGCCATCGCCTCAAAGCACACTGCAGTACTCGATGCCGTCGTGCGTCCGTTCGATATCGCTGACCAACTGAGCTTCCCCTCCACCCGACCGGCGGTCATGGGGGTGATCAATCTTTCCGTCGACTCGTGGTATCGGGAGAGTATCTGCAACACCGTTGAGTTGGCCGTCGAGCGCGGGAGTGAATTGCGGTCGCAGGGGGCTGACATCATCGACATCGGCGCTGAATCGACGCTTGGGCAAGCGCAACGAGTCAGTGCCGCCGAGCAGCAGCAACGGCTCCTGCCGGTGATAGGGCAACTCGCCTCGCAGGGCATCATTGTCTCAGCTGAAACTTACGACGTCGAGGTGGCCAAGGCCTGCCTTTTTGCCGGGGCCAAGGTGCTTAACCTTACAGGCACTGCGGCCAGCGAGACTGTTTATCGCCTTGCCGCCGGGCACGATGCCGCCGTGATCGTATGTTACGTCGCCGGCGACAATGCCCGCGACGTCGCTGACATCCCGCTTGATGACGACCCCATCCCGCGCATGGCGGAGTACTTTGCTCGCGAGATCGAGACGGCCGAGCGCTGCGGCCTGGCCAAGGGTTTCGTCGATCCGGGGCTTGGCTTTTACTACGAAAATTTGCAGGACAGCTCGGTGCGAATTCGGCACCAAATGAAAACATTCCTGAATGCCTTCCGGTTGCGCGAACTGGGGTGGCCGGTGTGCAACGCACTGCCTCATGCAGTTGAGTGTTTCGGGGATGAGGTGCGGAGCGCCGAGCCGTTTTTTTCCGTGCTTGCCGCGCTGGGCGGGACCGACCTTTTCCGCACTCATGAAGTGCCCCGCGTCCGGGCGGTCCTCAAGACGCTGGGGGTTTACTGACAACCACCGGGCCGCTGGGGAAGGAGTGGGTCAGCGGGGTGGGGAGCTTTACGCCGTGCTCGCCCTGCAACTCGAACGCCGCCAACTTCACGGCATTGCGGGCGTTGATGATCTCATGCTCGGCCTTGAGATTGTAAAGCAGCCGCCATGTCACGGCGTGATCGCCGTTGTCGATCAGCTTGATGATACCCTCCCGATCTGAGTTTATGGCAGCGGTAATCTTGCATGCCGATTTCCAGACATCGAGCAGATAGGTCATCGCCACATCCGGGTGAGTCTCGTAGCCGATATTGAACTCGACGAAGTCATAAATCCCCTTTTTTGTATCGGTGGTGAGTATTTCCACCTGTTTATTCAGGAGCATGGAGTTGGGGATAGTAATGTTGTGGTTGCGGATGACATCGCGCAACAGGGTCAGCGTAGTGCGAGTCTCGAGCACTATTGCAAGGATGTTTTCATCGGGGATACGGATGACATCCCCACGTTCAATATTGCCATTGCTGATCACGATGATACCGCTGATGAAATCCTTTAGCCAATAGTCCTTTGTAGTAAAAATCAGGACGGCTAATGCCCCGAGAAAGCTGGTGGTTTGAAGCCAGCTTTCGAGTTTCCAGATATTAAGAAATATTAATCCTGTAGTAATTCCGAGGAGTAAAAGTGCAATTAGTTTCAGGTTGTTTGAGGTGTACGATTCCACGTAAATGGACGCGCCTTCAACCTCCCGCTTGCGCCCATATTTTTTGAGGACCAATGAATGGGTGAATTGCCAGATGAGATATGTCAGCAACACCAGCAACCCGGTATGGCTGATGCTGGAACCAAGTTGGAACTGGAATGCTACAGCACAAAAATATGTCAGAAAGAGAATTGAGTTCAAAATTCTCAGCAACCGCAGTTGGAACGGCGCAGCGCCGACTGTCTGGACACTCAGATGGCTGATGATTTGCTTACCGAAAATAAGGATCAGCAGATTGATGGTGAACGTGATGTGATCGATCGGCTCAAGGTTGGTGAAGTAGGTCAACAGCCCCTGAAATAAGGAGTCGGACTCCTTGATTGAGTCCACGATGTTTTCAACTGCGTTCGTGGAAGTAACGGAGTTAGTTTCGTTCATGATTGGCGTAGTTTAATTGATCGGGATCAATCGTATCCGGCGCACATCCATGATGGCATTTCGCGCCTTTTTTAATGGCTTAATCCAAAAACGGTGTTCGCCCTTGGGCAGGTTTACGGTGCCAACTCTGTAGGGGATAAAGTTTTGAAAGTGGCCTGTGTCCTTTACTGTGAAATCAAGTTTTTGACCGGCGACTTCAAGCGCAACAAGACTCCCTCCTTGGCCATTGCCGCAGCCCTGGTGGATTTCGACATCAAACATGCCGTCGCTCGTCACGGTGAAGTCCCAGCAAACCCGGTCAGTCGCGTTAACCCAGTAGCCGACCGTGTTTTTATGCGGCTTGGTTTCGTACTGCACCTTGGTGCTGTGCAGCGTTACGTCGCGCGCATGCAGCAACACCGAGCGGTCAAGCGCCTGGCCGATGGGTTCCCCTTCCGGCGCGGGGCGCAGGATGAGCGCGCGGACTCTCGGCATTTCGCCACGAAACTTTAGCTCGATTTTTTGTTTGCCGGGTTCTACGAAATAAACTTTTCCAAGAGTGACGTTGCGGAAACGATTAGCCGCGCCGGTGTCATCAAGTTGGGTTTGGATTCGGTACGAGCTGATGTTTGGCACGGCGGTGCTTTTGCCCTTAGCCAAGGCGTAAACAAGTTCTACCCAGTACTTGCCTGGCCGTGAGGCGTTGTAGTCCCAAGAGTACGCCTGGCTAACCGCATCACCATTGGGTTTCAAGAGAATCCGGCCGTCCGATTGTTGCGGGGTGTCCCCGTATCGGTCGGTTAGAATCTCGTGCTTTTTGTCGCCATGGGATTCGAAGTGGGTGTCGGTAATGCTGAATTCAATATGATGGAGCTTTAATCCGTCCTCGACGAAAACATTAGCAATCTGCTCAAGCGAGTCGGCGTGTGCAGCCAAGCCGGCAATCGTAAAAAATAAAAAGTGAATTCGGTGCTTCACTTGATTATGGTTACTTTGTTGGGTTTATTCAGTGGGCGTGGACCGACCCAGCGGGTGTTGTATTTTTTGATCCACCCGTCATCGATTTTGGGGCGTGGTTCTCGTCCGTAGCGTTGGGCATCCATGCCATGCCACGGCAGCGGTTCGACCGTCCAGCCATTGGTGACGTGAAAGTCGGCGTCCTTGTCCCAGCCACTGATGAATAGAAAAAATTGGCGTGAGGTGTGTGGGCGTTGCGATGGCAGCTTGCTTGCCTCGAAATCAAGCGTCAACTCGTCGCCGGCGGCGATTAGAGCGAGTCGGTTGTCCTTAACGGCGACGAGTTCATCGACATCGCCGTAACGGGTGACCCAGCCGGAGGGGGTGATTCGCCAGTTCGGCGAGTCGACGGTTTGGCCGTGGATCGGAGTCAGCGGCAGATGGCTCGGCAAATCCTCCGTCGCACCGTATCCGTGCCAGTGCAAATCAGTCGTCGTGGGGTGCATCGTCGCGACGGATGGCAAACTCGTCTTTTCAAACAGCGCAATTCGGTTCCAGTGAATCTCAAACGCCATTGACAAGCGAAGCCTCTTGGCGCCGCTTGGCAGTTTGCCTTCCAAGTCCACGACGATGGTCTTTGTTTTGCCGACAGGCGCGCCGACGGTAACATCGATTTTTTGCCAAGTACCGTTGGCGACTTGTGCCTCGAGGGAGGGAAAGGGGAACGGCAGATCTTCGTGATGCGAGGCGGCAATATTGGCCATGCCACCGCCGAAGTGCAGCCAACCTGTCATTGCCAAGGCGAGCGGCGCATCGGCGTTAAGCTGGCCGAAGTCGCATTCGATCGAATACGGCTTGGCCAATCCACGAAGTTGAGGTTTTCGCAGTTCAACAGGCGAAACCCACTGCTCATCAGTGGCCAGCAATGCGGCGGTGACATCGAGCCCGTCGCTGAGTTTGGCTTGGCGAAGCGGCTTGCGCTTGGCTAGGGCGGTGAGCCCGGCCGGCGGGTAGGGGCCTCTTTGGCGCAACTTGGTTGTGGGGTGCACTTCGGTGCCGATTGGCACATCGACGGCAAGTAGCTTGGCCTCGTCGAGATAAAGGATTTCGCGTAGCTCCTCCGTGAGTTGCAACTGGTAGTTGCCGTCGATTGGCTGGAAGTTTGTCTCGTCGCCGATCCACACGATCTCGTCCGGGTTGGCGTCGATATAAACGCCCTCGGCGACCGGTAGGCCAAGCGGCGACGCGCCGAGTAGGTCGGTGACAAAACGGTACTTATTGCCGTCCCAAGCGTAGAGGTACGGGCAGGATCCGGTCGGCAGAATCAACTCGGTGAGAGTGACGGTTTCGCCGGGCTTCACCTGCACGTCGAGGTTGAAAAGGGAGAGGTCGAACCAGCGGGCATTTAGCGAATGGAGCAGTTTGTTTTTACCAATGCCAATCTCGATGGGTAGCGAGTGGACAGTTCGCTTGAGGCGCAGACCGGTGGTGACGGTCTCGACTTGGATGCCGATGCCGCTGGCATTGGAGCGGTTGCCGTAAAGTCGAATCTTTAGCTGGTGGTTGGCGTTGCCGCCGTCGTTGCGGAGATATTTCAAGCCGGTGGCATGGGCGAGCAGCAGGTCGGAGTCGCCGTCGCGGTCGATATCGGCGGAGACAAGCTGGGTGACTTGGTCGGTGATAGAGTCGAGGCCAAGAGCAGCGGTGACATCGGTGAAGCCGCCGGTGCCTTGGTTGCGAAATGCCTGCACTCCGTCGCCGATGGCGAAGAGGTCAAGCCAGCCATCATTGTCATAATCGATGAGGTTGATAGCGGTGGCGCTCGGCTTGGGCAAGGTGATAGTCTGCTTTTCCTCTAGGCCGTTGAAAGTGACCTCCAGTTTGCCGTTGGCCAGGCAGACGAGGTCAACTCGCAGATCGTTGTTGAGGTCGCCTGTTGTCAGCGCGCCGGCGGTGGGTAGGGCGGGGAGGGTGTTGGTCGGAGAGTGAGCCTCACCGCGGTTTTTCTGCATGAACATCGGCGGCTCATTTTTGCGCTGGATGAAAAGATCAAGCATGTCGTCGTTGTTCCAGTCGTCCATGACGAGCTTGAGCGCCCCGGTAATCTGCGTTGGGATTCCGGAGGTCTTGGTGATGTCCTTGAAATAAACGCTCCCGAGATTGCGGAAAACCTTAAGACCTGCGTCGCCGGGTTGGATGGCGAGCAGATCTAACTTGCCGGTGAAGTCGATGTCGGCGATGACGCCGTCAATGGCCTTGAGAGAGGCGAGCTTGGAGAACTTGGAGAGGTCGCGCGCGAGGCCGTTGGTCGCAAAACGGAACGCGTGCGAGCCGAGGTTGCTTAGCATTAGCACGTCGTCGAAGCGGTCGTTATTGAGATCGCCGACGAGGCAGCGCGAGTAGCGGGCACCGTCGATGGCCGGAAACACTAAGCCGAGCGGTGTGAAGACGGCGTTGGTGTTGAGTAGGGTTTGGAAGGTGTTGGTGCGAGTGCGGACGAATAGACTATTGTTTCCGTCGTGGTTGAAATCGATCACGCCGAACGGCCCGCTAAATTTGTTGGCGTTGCCGGCGAAGGCCCTGACGGTGTCATCGACGAACGTGACCGCGATGCCGGAGGCATCCGGCTGTGCCAGCTTGAACGGGATGCGCACTTCAGTGTAGGTGCACATTTCCCAATGCCCCGGCTGGTCTGGCATTTTTTTTCCGGCGATGAGTTGTTCATGCTGCTCGAGCGCGTCCTTGGCTTCGTCTGTGCGGCCGAGAGCCGTGAGCGCCTGGCTTAGAGCGTAGGCTGCGCCGAGGTGGTCTGTCTCGAATGCGGCTACCTCTTCGAGCAGCAGGGCGGCTACCTCGGCATTGCCGGCAGCCAACTGAGCCTTGCCGAGCAAGTAGCCCACTGCGCCGACAGTGTTGTCGATGTCGTAGGCTTGTTGCAGCGCCTTGACGGCCTCGGTCACTTGGTCGAGTCGCAGGTGCGCGCAGCCAATCAGGAAATGCCCTGCGGCGAGGTTGTTGTCGATGTCGAGCGCTTCCGTTGCGTACTTGATGACTTCTAACGGCTGGTTGGCCAAGCGATGGGCGTTGGCCAAATTTAGCAGTAGGTCGGTCTCGGTGGGTTTGGATTTCAGCGCCCTGGTGAAGGCATCGATGGATTTCTGACCCTCGCCGGCCTCGTAGTGTGTTTTCCCGGCATTGACCGATAGGTCGAAGTCGACATCACTTTTTGCAGGGGAACTGGTGAGCCAGCTAAAGACCACTGGGGCCAGCACCACCGCGACGATCAGTAACAGGTATTTTGTCTGAAATGGCGCTTGGCCGGTGCCGGATTCTTCGGACATGCGCGGTATGATAACGGCCGGTGCCGACTTGACCAAGGTGAAACCGGCAGTTAATATCAATATCTAAATTTGCCCATGAAAATGCTATTCCGGACGGACTCCCCCCGCTTGACCAAGGGCTTCACGCTGATCGAGTTGCTGGTGGTGATCGCCATTATAGCGATACTCGCTGGCCTTTTATTGCCTGCTTTGGCCAAGGCTAAAGCCAAGGCTGGCCAGTCAACCTGCCTGAACAACTGCAAGCAAATCGGCCTAGCCGTGACGATGTATATTTCCGAGTATGACAATCGGATTCCACTCTGCCGCAACTGGGGACGGGCTTGGGGTGGGGATCATGCATTGCGTAACGACCCGGTGTGGATGCCTCAGTTACTTGAGCCTTATATTGGGAAAAACACCGGCGCTCCCGACCCCAAACAACCCGGCAAGTCTCGGACGCCACACTCCGTTTTTGCCTGTTCTGTTGCGATGAAGACGCAGGATTCGGGGATGCTGTCGAGATTCCGCAGCAATAACAATGTGACCTACGTTTGGAACCACATTTACCTTACAAAAAGTCGCGGCAGTTATGAGGAGCGCCGACCGGTCAGTGGTCGTGAGGCTAGTGACTGCGTTAATCCGTCTCTCTCTGTACTGACTTGGGAGATGCCTTACTGGGACTACAAGACGATGCCGCACAAAAGGGGAATCATGTTGAGTTATGTCGATGGCCATGCTGCCCGCATGAACGGATCTCCCAAGGAACACGACTGGTGGGCCTACCACAGCCGCGACGGCTGGGAGGAGGGTGACTATACCTGCGGGAACCCGCACTGAAGCAAACGGGATCGGGAGCTGGTCTTATTCTGACTCCTGAGAAACCAGAGGGGAGCGTGGCGGCAGAACCTTCTCGACAGTTACCCTGGCCAACTCGGCGAACTTTGGCAGGCCGCCCTTGGTGGGCAGATCTAACCGACCGGCAACCAGTGGAGCGACATATTTAATAAGGTTTTCGTTGGGCAACCAGCCGTCCTCGCTGATCCAGTCACGAGGTATGGTGCGCTCCACCAGGGCGATGTCGCCCAGAGGATGCAGGCCGGTGGTGAACTCGTACGGCTCATCGGACTTGCGATCGATCGTGACCATGAACCCGCTTTTGCCATCGATGGCGGCGCGAACGGCGGCAACGCCGCAGGCGACTGCCTCATCGACATCCTGCTGGCTGGCGAAATGCGCGGCGGCGCGTTGGGCATAGCCGAGTTTCACGGTGCGTGTCTTTATGTCGAGTTTGCCATGGACAAGTTCCCCGAGTGCCTCGGCAGCGCCGGAGAGTACCGGGTGGCCGAAAGAATCGAGCCGCGTCTTGTCCGCCCCGAATTCGTGTCCCTCTGTGTTTTTCACGCCCTCGCCAGTGACGACGATGCAGTAGCCGAGTTGAGCGACGATTTCCTTGATCTTGGCCAAGAACTTATCCTCATTGAGTAGGATTTCCGGCATCAAAATGAGGTGTGGCCCGTCGGTTGGTTTGCGCTTGGCAAGTACGGTGCCGGCGGCGAGCCAGCCGGCGGCGCGGCCCATGACCTCAATGATGCAACATGCCCCATCATCGGTGGCCATGCTGGCGACGTCCTCCGCGGTCTCCATCACCGTCGTGGCATTGTACTTGACCGCGCTGCCGTAGCCCGGCGTATGGTCGGTATGTGGCAGGTCGTTATCGATTGTTTTCGGCACGCCGATGCAGCGCAGCGGGTAGCCACGTTTCTCGGCCTCGAGATGAACCTTGTTGTTGGTGTCCTGGGAGTCGTTGCCGCCGGCGTAAAAGAAATAGCGAATGTTGTGCGCCTCGAAGACCTCGAACAGCCGGTTCATGTCGAGTGCAGCCTGTTCGGGGTCATCGTTGAAGCGAATCTTGTAGCGGCAGGTGCCTAGCGCGGCACCGGGAGTGTGCTTGAGTTCCTCGATGGAGCGGGCCTTTTCCTCGTTCAGGTCGATCAGGTTTTCGTGCAGGATGCCGAATATGCCGTTGAGGCCGCCGTAAATCTCCTTGATTTGCCCCGGGTATTTGCCGGCTTCCTGAATGACGCCGGCCACGCTGGCATTGATGACAGCCGTCGGGCCGCCGGATTGGCCCACTAGCATGTTGCCCACTAGTTTTCCATCGACCTCAACAGGCGGTGTTTCCAGTTCGGAACTGAGGTCGTGAATCAGCGGGTTTCTGGCTTCAGTCTGGGGGTTTGTTGTGGGGTTATTGTCTTCCAAGTCTGACATTTTTAAAAATCTTGTTTGTGGCTTACCTCCAAAAAGGGCGCGGGACTTTGCCTGTCACCCCTTGGCCTGTCAAAGCCAATTGGCGACAGGGGTTAATATGAATTGGCCCGGCTTGGCCTATTTTGCTTTGAGTTGAGCGAGAGGGTTGTCGCGATTGGCCAGGGGGAAATCGACTCGCGCGCCGCCCTGCCGATGCGACTCGAATAGTGCCACAATCATCTCGACCGCCGTGCGCGCGTCCCGAATGCTTGCTTCCGGATCCCGATCCTGCTCCACGGCGGCAATGAGGTCGCGGATTGCCAACACATTGCCGGCGTGCAGCCCGCCATCCTTGAGCGTCTCTTTTTGGCCTACACCGTTCGAGCTGATGGGAATCCACTTTTTACCGGTGCGGGCAGGTGTCCAAGAGCCGTCCGGCAGGAAACTGGCGCTTGGCAGATAGCCAGTGGTCATCTTGATGACGCCTTCGCTGCCAAAAACCGACAGGCCAAAACGATTGGGATTACCGGCGGTGCGGCGAACGGACCGGAAGTGGGCCGAAACCTCGCTGGGCAGGGCGTAGGTTGCCCCTACGTTGTCACCGGCAAGAGGTCCGATGCCTTCGTTGCCCGGCTTGACGTGCTTGGCCGTCACTGACTCGCCGTCCTGCCGGGCGTAGCCCTGGCACCAAAGCGGATAACCAGCGAGGTGATGTGTCAGGTCAAACACATGCGTGCCGAGCACCCACAAATCTTCGCCACCGCCGCGGTTGTCCTCCTTGCCGTGGAGTTGAAACTCTAGCAGGCGACCGATCCTGCCATCAGCGATGAGTTGCTCAACCTGATCAAGAATCGGGCTGTACCGAGTCTGGTGTGAGACTGCGCACTTGACGTTGTTACGCTCGCAGGCGGCGATCATTTCGTCGGCCTCGCGCAATGTGCGGCAGAGCGGTTTCTCCTCGTAGATGCCGCGTACGCCCGACTCGGCCGCAGCCACTAGCATGTCTCGGTGTTGATCGAGCCAGCGCGGGCAGATGCTCACGAAATCGAACGTCTCCTTCTCGAGCATCGTGCGGTAGTCGGCGTAGCCGCGAGGATTGCCTAGTCGCTTTACCGCATTGGCCAAGCCGCCTGCGTTGTCGTCTGCTACGGCCACCACTTCCGTGTTCGGGAATTCGCGCCATACCGTGTCCAGCCCATGGCCATAATTGCCGCGATTCGTGCTGCCGATGACTCCAACTCGATATTTTTTAGGCATAATGTAATGGATTACTTGGCACGAATATGCTCTCCGCCTGCCCAAGCAGCAAGGTTATTGGCCAAGCGGTGGGCTTCAACCTTTCCCGCCGCTTGGCCATCGGGTAGCTTGTCGCCCGCTAAATGAAGCTGCCATTTGAACTGGCGCTGGCGCTGCGGTATTTGCGGCCCAAGCGCACGTTTGTCTCCGCGATTACGCTGATCTCGATCATCGGAGTGACGCTTGGCGTGGCGGTGCTGATTATCGTGATGAGCGTGATGAGCGGCTTCGGCCAGCAGTTGCGCGAACGGTTGCTTGATTTAAATGCGCATCTAAAGGTTTCGGAGCGCGGCAAGCCGTTGAGTGACTACCGATCCATCCGGGATGAGGTTTTGTCGAATGAGGCCGTTTCAGGGGCAGCACCGTTCATCATCGGCCCGGTGCTTGTGGAGACACAACCTGATGGTGAGGAGAGTCCGCAGGTTTTCACGCCATGGGTGCGCGGAGTGGATCTGGAACAGGAGTTGAAGGTCAGCTCACTGGTTTCGACCAACAACCTGGTGGCGGGCGACATCGACGTTGCATTAAACGGGTTGGTGGTGGGGAAAGAATTTGCCCGGATGCTGAACCTCAGGGTGGGAGATTTTTTGGCGGTGCATTCGGCGAGGAGTTTTCACCGGATCCGCAAGGCTCAACAAGAGGGGAGCGAAGCAGTTCTTCTGCCGGATGATTTTGAAGTGAGGGGTGTCATTGACACAGGTCACTACGAGTACAACGCATCATTTGTTCTGACTTCCATCGAGGACGCACAGGGGCTCTACGATCTTGGGGATGCTGTCCACGGTTTGTCAGTGAAACTGCACGACTCAAAACAGACCGAAATGGTCCGGCAAAAGTTGCTCAAAAACCTGCCGCAAGGTTATGTGGTCACGACGTGGGAGGACGAGAATACCCAGATACTCGACGCGTTGAAGGTGGAGCGTAACGTGATGTTTTTCCTGCTGTTTTTCGTAATGATCGTGGCGGCGTTTGGCATCACCAGTTCGCAGATCACATTCGTGGTGCAGCGCACGCCGGAGATTGGGACGCTTAAGGCGCTCGGCGCGACCGGCTGGCAGATCATGCAGGTGTTTTTTGCGCAAAGCCTCGTGGTGGCGTTATTGGGGTTGACGTTCGGTTTTGGGCTTGGCTTGCTCGTGCTGGAGTATCGCAATGAGTTTCTGGAATTATTGAGGGTCGCGACCGGGTTCGAGTTGTTTCCCGCCGAGATTTATTTATTCGATAAGCTGCCGGCCCAAAAGTTCTCGGAGATGGGTGGTGACCTGACAAAGATCGGCGTCGGGTCTTTGTTTATTTGCCTGTTAGCCGGGGTGATCCCGGCGTGGAACGCCAGCCGACTCAAGCCAGTGGAGGCCTTTCGCCATGAGTGACGTGATCCTTTCAGCACGGGAGTTGCACAAGTCGTATGACCTTGGCCGGCGCAAGGTGGAGGTGTTGCACGGCGTGAGCCTCGAGATCGCGAGCGGCGACTTCCTCTCGTTGCAGGGCGCATCCGGCGCGGGCAAAAGCACACTGCTGCATCTGCTCGGTGGTCTCGACGAGCCAAGCGCTGGAGAGGTGTTCGCCGGCGACCTGTCGCTGTTCGGCACGGGAGCTTCGCGCTTGGCCAAGTGGCGAAACCGCGAGGTCGGTTTTGTGTTTCAATCGTACCATCTTTTGCCGGAGTTCGACGCGCTGGAGAACGTCCTCATTCCGGCGCGAATGGCGCACACGCGCATCGGCGTTGCGGAGCGGCGGGGCAGGGAATTGCTGGAGCGAGTCGGCTTGGCCAAGCGCATGCACCATCTGCCGACCGAGTTGTCTGGTGGCGAGCAACAGCGCGTAGCCCTCGCCCGGGCGCTGATCAACCAGCCGCGAATTTTGTTAGCCGACGAGCCGACCGGTAACCTGGATTCCAAAACTGGCGACGAAGTGCTTAACCTGTTGTGTGAATTGCAGCGGGAAGCCAAGCTGACGATGATCATCGCGACACACGACGAAAGAGTCGCCGCCCGGGCAAACACCACGCTTCACCTGGTCGACGGGCTGATCGCCTAAAGCTGGGCAATCGACTCGTCGAGCAGGCCGCAAAGAGACTGCATCGTTTCCTCTGTTTCGTCGCCCATACTCGAGAGTCGGAAGGTTTTGCCCTTGATTTTGCCGTAGCCCCCGTCGATCAAAATACCACGCTCCTTCATAAGTGCCTGCAGCTTGGCCACGTCGATTTCGCGCCCCTCCGGTTTGGCTCCGTTGTTCACACACGTCAGCGTCTGCGACTCGTAACCGGGCTCGGGGAACAGTGTGAAACCGTTCCCGGCGGCCCAGTCGCGGGTCATTTGCGCCAGATTGGCGTGCCGCTCGAAACGGGCGTCGAGCCCCTCGGTCATTATGTCCTCAAGCTTAGACTGGAGAGCGTAAATATGGCCGATGCTCGGCGTGCTCGGTGTCATCTGCTTCTCCGCGTTTTTCTGGAACTCGTGCAGGTCAAAATAGTAGCCGCGGTCGTTGATCGTCGCAGCGCGGTCGAGCGCTGCCTGAGATACGGTGAACACGCTCAGTCCGGGCGGGAGCGCTAAAGCCTTTTGCGTGCCGGCCAACAACAGGTCGATGCCGAGACGGTCGAACTCAATCTTCACGGCGGAGAGAGAGCTAACGCTGTCGACGATAAACATCACGTCCGGATACTTGGCTTTGAGTTGGGCAATCTCGACAAGCGGGCTCATCACGCCGGTGGATGTTTCGTTGTGGACGAGTGTGATGGCGTCGAACTCGCCGGTGGCCAGGCGCTCGTCGATTTGTTCAGGCAGGATGGGGGAGCCCCACTCCACCTGCAGTGCCTCAGCCTCCTTCCCACAGCGTTTGGCCACGTCGAGCCACTTGTCGGAGAAGGCACCCTTCATGCAGGTGAGTACGCGCTTAGCCACCAAGTTGCGTATAGCGCCCTCCATAATACCCCAAGCCGATGCCGTGCCGAGATAAACCAAGCGCTCCGTGTAGAGCAGCGCCTGCAGGTTTGGCATCACGGCAGTATACAGGTCTTTAAAGTCCTGGCTGCGATGCCCGATCATCGGCATGCGAAACGCTTCAAACGTCTTGTCACTGACCTCGATCGGCCCCGGTATGTGCAATTTCAAGTGCCCCATAGAGCGCGTTAAACTATTCACAAGCGCCCGCCGCTGGCAAGTGGCCAGTTAGCTTGTGCCATGAAACAGCCGGTTGAGATTCAATTAACTTGCCGGTTGGCAAAGCTTTTTACACAATACGTGGCCGCTTGCTGGAGAGGTGGCTGAGCGGTTGAAGGCGCACGCCTGGAAAGCGTGATTACTTGAAAAGGTAACGGGGGTTCGAATCCCTCCCTCTCCGCCATTTTATTTCGCGTTTTTTATAGGAATTGAGTCTAAATGGGGCTTGGGTACTTGAATTGGGCCGAGTCGATATTTGGGGATTGACATAACTCGGCCAGAGGCAAATCATCCCCAACTGGTTCGGGCAGCGGCACGTTTCTTCTGCGGTGTTCCCCACACCCACCTCCTTGACGTCTGTTGTCCGGATCATTTTTTTTTCTAACTCGCTTGACCGGCAAAAAACTTCTGGTAGGTTCCTCCGTCCCTTGTCGGGGGTGTAGCTCAATCGGTTAGAGCGCCTGCCTGTCACGCAGGAGGTTGCGAGTTCAAGTCTCGTCACTCCCGCCATCTT
>DBNL01000156.1:2750-5261 GCA_002299785.1 Verrucomicrobia bacterium UBA673 | reverse complement strand
CTCGGCCCCCACGACGCATCGGCATCCCACGGCAGCACGGCTAAGCGGCCAAGCGGTGTCTCCATGCTGGGTTCGAAATACCATGCCCGGTTCTTGGAATGCGAGTCGCGCGGCCAGTAGTCATAATGCCGGATGGCCTCGCAGACAGTGTGGTAGCGGTACCAGAGATTCCAGTTCACATGTGAGCGAAGCCAATCCACGGATCGCGTCGGCCGTAGCTGCTGCCGGATGTTTTGAAAGTCCCGGTCGTCGGTTACGGCGTGGCGCCCCTGGTTGCGCTTGACCCTGTTCCCGTCGAAAATTCCATCCTTCAGTTTGTACAGGTTTCCGTCCAGTAACTGGTGCGTCTCCAAAAACCGCGCGTCATAATCCTCAATGGCAAGGTGCATGCCCCAGAAGTCGCCGGTATACTGGCCGTTCGGATTCGACGGAGCCTCTGTCGTTCCGGTCATGGCGCGAAAATGAAAGAAGTGCGTGGAGGGTGAGGGTACACCTACCAGGTTCCAGAGAAGCGAGTTGACCCCCTCGGTCAGCCCAAAGTTGCCAACACGCTTGTTGTCGAACATTTTACCCGTATTGAGTGTGCGCCATTTGACCGGATAGTCTTGGCTGTAATTGTCTTTCGCCTGCAGGTAATGCCCCCGATTAAACCGGAAACGCATTGAGCGTTTGCCTCCTCCCCCGTAGCGGTCGTTGGCTTGGCGCAGTCGGTAACGTATATGGTCGTGGACGACCCCGTCGTAAATAAACGCTCCTTCCCAGTTGAACTTGCTGCGTGCCTCGCTCTTGGACTTGGGAATCTGGTAGGCCGAGTTGTAGGCGTTGCACTGGTCGAGATCCCGTCCGCGTGTGATCAGCGTGTAGACCGGCAGCGAGTTCATGATATCCGCCGGATAGGTATGGCCTAGGCCGTCCGGGTGCACGGTGCGCTTTGCTGGCTTGAAGGCGGGTACTCCGTTGTAAATGAAGGCCGCAAAGTTCAGCGACGGGTCGTCCCGGTAGGGAACCCGTACCAACGTCGTCCCATCGGTGGCGGTGATCCGATATCTGAAAAGCGTGCGGTTTTCCTGCCCCGGAAGCTGCGCCGAATAAACCCCATCCCCTGCCGTGGTGTCCTCTTCCAGCCCGTCATCGCGCATGGAAAGGGTGCGCCAGTTTTCCTCGGCTTCAAACTCTGGGTTGGCGGAGAGCGGTTGATTGGGCTTCGAGAGCAGTTGTGAGTGGGACAGGGGTAAAAAGGCCGGGAGATATTTCCCAGGCACCACCACTTGGTAATGCAGTTGAGCTGCTGCCACTCCGTCGGGATCCGTAATCTTCGCGGTGACTCGAAACGGCTGTTTCGCAGTCGGCTGACGGGGGGCGGTTGCAACCTTCCGGATTTGCGGAGGGGCATTTGTGGCAAAGACGGAGTTGCGTTTGCCGGGAGTCGGGCTGGGCGCCGCTGAGGGCGGAGGCGGAACGAGCAGAACCGCGTCGATCGACAGGTCGCTGCTGCCCAGCGTCGCGTTGATGACATGGATGGCAATGACATTGTTACCCTTTTCCAGCAGAGAGCCGGGGTCGGGCAAATCGATCAGCTCCCACTCCCGCTCGTGGTCGGCGACGCCGCTGGTTGAGTCGTGCGCCATCGCGCCGTCGGCGACATGTCGGCGGATCACTTCCTCGCCATTGATCCAAACGATGCAGCCGTCATCCACATAGAGCTTCAGCTGCAATGCCGGAACTGCATCGGGGTCAGGTACGAGAAATAGATGACGTAGGTACACGGTGGAATAATTGTTCCTCATGTCGGCGAGGAGCGTTTGGTCGTCGTTGTCGCCGTAGCCGATGCTGGTGCGGCCGGTTTTCCAGTCGCCGTTTTCGCTGTAGCCGAACTCTCGCCACGCGGCGCCCCCGGCTGGCGGCGAGGTGCCTTTTTTGTAGCGCCACTTGTGATCGTTGTGGTCGATAAAAACCGTCTCTTCCCAAGGTACTCCATCTTGTCCTGCTCCAGCGGACGAGAGTCTCCAACTTCCGGCGAGGTTGTTGTCGAGGGCGGGGTGGATCAGTTCAATCGAGCCGCCGTCTTCGCTTCCCACCGGCCACGGAAATTCGCCGCCGTATTCCACCTCATCAACCACTCCGTCCTGCCGGTCCCGCAGAACCAGCCTCTCCCCATCGTTAGCCAAGCGGCCGCTGTACGGGCCAAGCGCTGCTACTGAAAAAACCGACTGCAGTGTCGCGGGATGCTCGGCCAAGACCAGATGCTCTCCCGCCTCCAGCATGGTTCCTTCCGGAAACGTGTAGTCGATGCCCCGGGTGAAGCGCCAGCCGGACAGGTTCACCGGCGTCGGGTTACGGTTGTGAATTTCAACAAACTCCTCCGGGGATGTCTTGTCGGCCGGCTTGTAATAAATCTCGTTAATCACCACACCAGCGGAGAGTTGGTCGGAGAAAACTGCGCCCGCTACAACCGCCAAGACACCCGCGACACGGCGGAGGCCGGAACCTGCATCCCGACCCTTCACAGGT
>DBNL01000156.1:0-2367 GCA_002299785.1 Verrucomicrobia bacterium UBA673 | reverse complement strand
TGGTGCAAACCACGCGGTTAGCCAAGCTACTCTGGGCGGTGGGTGTTGGCGAGTTGTTCTCCCGCTGGCTCCTGCTGGGTGAGGCAGTGGAACGAGCCAAGCCCCAGATCAAGTCCGCCTAGTCGAGGCCGATGACCGGCCTGCCTGGGAAGCACTCGCGCAGGATGCCCAGTGCCAGTCCTGAAGAGAGAGCTTGGCCAGGCGCTTGAGGTTGGTATCCCAAATATTGATATGCTCTGATTCACCTTCTGCGATCAGGCATACGAGCATTGCCTAAATCAGTGGCACGATGTTGTAACGACCGGGGAAACTAATGCTGGCTGGCCTTTGCCAAGTGAACCAGTCGGAACTGTCCGGGGCGGCGTGGCTGGGTTGGGATTAGGAAGGCCCAAGTCAGGGCAGGGGTTCCCCGGCGGCAGCCATCAATCGATACCATTCCTCGCGCGGCAACAGTAGGTCGAGTGCCGCCGTGGCATCACGAATATGCTCGGGATTGGTGCTACCAATGATCGGCACAATTACAGCCGGGTGACGTAAAAGCCAGGCGAGGGCTACAGCGGTTCGGCTGCAGTCTTTCTCTTTTGCGACAAGGTTCAGCGCATCGCGAACTGCCTGTTCTTGCGTGTGTTTTGGGTTACGCATGGAGACAGGATACTCGCTGCCGAGTTTGCCCTGAGCAAGCGGACTCCATGCCAGCGGCGTAACGTCATGACTCTGGTAGTAGTCGAGCGAACCATCCTCAAGAGCGTTGCGGTGAATCAGGCTAATTTCAACCTGGTTGCAGTGAAGTTTCATTGGGCAGGCGGCCTGCAGATGGTTAAGTTGATCAACGGTAAAATTGCTCACACCAAACTCGCGTACTTTGCCGGCTTGTTTCAGTTCCTCGAATGCCGAGGCAATTTCCCTTGGATCCATTAGGTAATCCGGGCGGTGAAGCTGATACAGATCAATACAGTCAATCTCCATGCGTCTGAGAGATGCTTCGCAGGAATTTAGGATGTGTTCGCGGGAAAGATCATAGCGGTGAGGTGACTCTTTACTTGGGTTGCCCTTTTGTCGAATGCCACACTTGGTCGCAATGAGAATATTTTCTCGCATGCCTGAAACTTCCTTGAGTGTTCGACCGAATACCTCCTCGACGAGGCCGTCGCTGTAGATGTCCGCCAAGTCAAACAGCGTGTAGCCGGCCTCGTAAGCGGTGGTGATAGCTTTGTGGCTCTTTTTTTCGTGCTCTTCGTCGATGGGAGCATGGTTGATTACCCCTGTCACACGCCAGCAACCGTAGGCCAAGCGACTACATTCTAGACCTGATTCTCCCAGTGTGATTGTTTGCATGACTTACTGGAGGGAACGCTAGCACAACAGCTTGGCCAAGCAAAAAAAAACTGACCTTAGCTTGGTCAGTTGAGCCGATAAAAAACTACCGGATTAGTTCAAATATTCGCGTGGATCGGCAACGTGACCGGCGAGAGCGCTGGCAGCAACCGTGGCCGGGCTGGCGAGGTATACTTCGCTCTCCTTGCTGCCCATGCGGCCTGGGAAGTTACGGTTGGTGGCGCTGATGCACTTTTGGCCACCCTCGTTCATGCGGCCGAAGGTATCCACCGGGCCACCGAGACAAGCCGAGCAACCGGCGTTCTCGGTCATGCGTACCCCGGCATCGGTGAGTATGCTCCACACACTCTTGCCATCCCACTCGGTGGTCTGCAAATCTTGGACGATCTCCGGAGTGGCCGGTACGCCGAACGTGTCGATGCACACTTCCTGTCCGCGAACTAACTCTGCAAACGCGAGGAAGTCGCTCGTCTTGCCGCCGGTGCAGGAGCCGACGTAGGCGCGGTCGAGTTTCATGTCGGTCATTTCACGGGCGAGCTTGCGTTGGCCGGGATCGGGGTGGCACGCCACGGTCGGCTCAAGTGCGCTTAGGTCGATCGTGGTGTCGTAAACGAACGTCTCGCGTTCGTCGAGTTCGACCGGCTCGTAGTCGCTCTTGGTGCCGTTGAGCTTGGTTCGCTCGTCGACCATTGCACCAGTTTTTTCGTCGTACTCGAAAATCCCGTTCTTGCCGCCGGCTTCGATCGCCATGTTGGCGACGGTCATGCGGTCGTCCATCGAAAGGCCGGCTGAGCCCGGGCCGTCAAACTGCATCGCACGGTAGGTCGCCCCGTCGAAGCCGATCTCGCCGATCGCGTGTAGGATTATATCTTTGGCCATGACGCCCGGCTGCAATTCGCCCTCAAGCCGGAAGTGCATCGTCTCCGGCACTTTGATCAGCAGTTTGCCGGTGCCCATCACGAAGCCAGCGTCGGTGTTGCCGATGCCAGTGGCGAATTGGTTGAACGCGCCGGCCATGCAGGTGTGCGAGTC
>DBNL01000050.1:9866-9999 GCA_002299785.1 Verrucomicrobia bacterium UBA673 | reverse complement strand
CCGCGCCGGTCTCGGCGATGATTCGTGTTTTCCCCATGCGCTTGGCCAGTAGGATCTGCCCCATCGCATTGTTGATTTTGTGCGCGCCGGTGTGCAGCAGGTCTTCGCGCTTGAGGTAGATTTTTGCGCCGCC
>DBNL01000050.1:2681-9523 GCA_002299785.1 Verrucomicrobia bacterium UBA673 | reverse complement strand
AGCTCCCGGGTGAGCCTCTCAGCGTGATATAGGGGTGTAGGGCGTCCGCAGAACTCGCGCAGATAATATTGCAGCTTGTTTTGAAACTCGGGATCGTTCTGCGCACGAAAATATTCATCCTCCAGTTCCTGCAGTGGATGCATAAGCGTCTCAGGGACGTAGCGTCCGCCGTATTCCCCAAAGCGCCCGTTGGCGTCCGGCAAGGTTTTTTCGGCAACTGTTTGCACTCCGCAATGTTCCGCTAAAAAACCAGCTTGGCCAAGCGGCTTTTTTTAGCCCAGTTGTGTGCCTGCCGGTAGTGGGGTTCCGGCAAGGAACTCGGCGGCTGCCAGACGCTTGGCTCCTTCTTTTTGGAGTTGCGTGACACGAATCGCCCCGATGCCGCAACTGACGACGATGCCATCGGCATCCGCTTGGCCAATGCGGCCCGGCTCAAGGCCAATGGCTTCGGTAGTCTTGATCTCGAGCAGCTTGAGCAGCTTGCCATTGAGACGGGTGAACACGCCAGGCCATGGGGTGAAAGCCCGTGACCGGTTCCAAAGCTGCATCGCCGGTTGCGACCAGTCGATAGAGCCCATGTCGCGGGTAATCTTGGCGGCATGGGTGGCGAGGGTGTCGTCCTGTGGTGTGGCTGCGATTTTACCGGCGATGTGGAGGGGGATAGTCTCAAGTAGCAGTTCCGCGCCAAGCTTGGCCAAGCGGTCGTGTAGTATCTGCGCGTTGTCGGTCGGTTCGATCGGGGTGGCGGCTTTGCTGATAATTGCACCGGTGTCCAGGCCGGCGTCCATTTGCATGATGGTGACTCCGGTCCCGGCTTGGCCGTCGAGAATGGCGTGCTGAATCGGCGCCGCGCCGCGGTACGCCGGGAGCAGCGAGCCGTGGACATTGAGACAGCCATGCAGTGGGAGGTTGAGAATCGCCTGTGGAAGAATTTGGCCGTAGGCGGCGACAACGATCAGGTCAGGTGCGAGTTGCTCGAGGAAACTGATGTCGTTGCTTAGACGTTCCGGTTGGTGGACGCGGAGGTGGTGTGACTCGGCCTCGAGCTTGATCGGCGAGGGGTGGGGGATGAGTTGGCGGCCTTTGGGCCGGTCCGGCTGGGTGACCACGGTGACCACCTCTATGCAGGGTGTGTCGTTGAGTGCGACGAGGGTGGGGCAGGCGAAGTCTGCTGTTCCCATGAAAACAACGCGCAGCGGTTGGGTCACGGCAGTGAGGTGGGGTTACGCCTCCAGGTTAGCCAGAATCCCCAGCGTGTCTCGGAGTACTAGGACGGGAGACTGGGTTGAGTCGATGGTGTGCACGAGTGCATCACCGTAATGGTCAAGAACCGGTCGGGTCTCGGCCTCGTATACTTCGAGCCGGTTGCGGATGATATCGAGGTTGGCGTCGTCGAGGCGGTTTTGGCGCAGGGCGCGGGCCTGTAGTCGATCAACCATTATGTCCAGGTCCTTGCAGAATAAGTTCAGAACACCGACGATGTTGAGAGTGTCATCAAGAAGCTTGGCTTGGGTGACGTTGCGAGGGATGCCGTCGAGTAGCAGCGTGTCGGTTTGAGGGTGAAAGATTCCATTGTGGATGCGGTTCTCGATATCGTCCCGCCAAAGTTCGATGGTGGGCTTGTCGGGGACAAGACTCCCCTTGCTGGCATAGTCGAGGAATGTTTGGCCAAGTGGGTTTTGTATTCGGAGGTTGCGGAAGAGATCACCACTGGAGACGTGAAGGTGGTTCGGTATTTTACCTAGAATCTTACCCTGTGTGCCCTTACCGGCACCTGGCGAGCCAAACAATAGTATCGTGCGAAGTTTCATCGATAAAATGGGATGCCCAAGCCACGACTGGCCAGGCAGTGTATCCGGGTCAGATGTTTATTTGGGGCGCAAGTCAATCGTGCCAATTTCGCTGAAGGAGATTTTTTGCTCCTTGCCGTTGAGCAACTCCATATGAATGTCCGTCCCCGAGATACGCTTGATGCGTTGGCCTATGTATTCGCGCTTGCCGGTCTTGAGTGCCAGGGCGAATCCTCGTTCTGCTTCGCCTAGAACAGTTTTAAAAAAGTTCGGGAAGTTGTTCTGGAAAAATGAGCGATCGAATCGTGTGTCCCCTCGTGCCCAAGTTTGTGGCTTGAGCCCGGATTTTTTTGCACTTGTCTGGGCGAAGCTCATCTTCTTGGCCTCTGGCATCATGCCGGCTACGGCACCGCCACCGGTATCGCTCATGGTGGCACCCTCTGGTGCCTCGATCTCCTCGTATTCCTCATCCTCGTCGTATTCGTCCTCGTACTCGACCTTGGGTTTCACTAGGAAAAGGATTGGACCAATGAGCGGCAGAAAGAGCGACACGCCCGCTGCCAATATTGCGTTGGATTCCCTAAATGCTGCCACACCAAGGCCGGCAATCATGCTCCCAAGCGCGATGGCCACCAGCAGACCCAGTCCTCCCACGGAACCAAACGCAGCCACTTTTGAACTCGCCTCCACGCTTGAGGGTAACGCGGGTTGGGCGAGCCCCTTGACCGGCCCAGGTAGGAGGTTTCTCTCCATTTCTGATTCATTCGGTTCGATGAACGGCTCGGCATAAACCGCTGCACCCCTGTAGCGTTTGGGGTCAACTTGGCCAAGTCGGCGGATCTTCTTGAGGCTTTGCTGCGTTAACTGCATCCAGTTGGCCCGCTGCGCAAATCCACCGATGTCGCGCCGCACAACGATGCCGTTCTGGTCCACGTCCGCCACGGTGCCTTCGATGATGTCGCCGTTGGTCAGGCTGATCTCGCCCTGGGCCAGTTGACGTGCTTCGGCACTTACTGCATTACGATTAATTGCAGCTTTACGAATGATGGCAGCAACTTGGGGCCTGGTTTTCTGGATTCGATTGTAATCCAGCGGCTTGCCGGCGGGCTTAAATATTATGCCATCAAGTAACTCGTAGATCCCCTTAGCTATTTCCCATGGGAATACCACCATTTCTAGAGCTGTTTGGCCATCGTTATCCTTGATGGTCTTATCAGCACCGTTGTCCAACAAAGCTTGGGCGATTTTTGGATAACAAAACAAAGCCGCCGTGTGCAAGGGAGTCTGCCCCTCCTTTTCTTTCTGGTTCACATCGGCTCCAGCCTCGATAAGGGCTACGGCCACTTCAGTATATCCAAACGCTGCGGCTGCATGTAGGGAACTACCTTTTGAACCAAGGGGATTAGGATCTACCTGGTTCAAATCTGTACCGGCGGCAATGTGTTGTTTGACTGCTTCAAGATTCCCGGCCACAGCTGCATTGAAGAGAGTAATATCAGGAGATTCACCCGTTGTTCTTTTATAGATGTTTACTTTATCGCCCCCTTCTTCAGTTACCGTCACCGTGTCCCCGGCAAATTCTAAAGTCGAAACCTCGGTTTCAACTTGGCCTGTGCCAGGATCTTTTAATGTCATTGACAGTTTGTTTGTTCCCAGCAATTTCCAAGTTATATCAACACCAAATTGTCCTCCTCCCAAACTCACACGACCTTTTCCGCCGGCTTGGAATGTGATGGATACTGGTTCTGATTGATGTTTCCAACTACCAAGAATCTGTTCGCTTATTGGTTTGTCTTCTTGTTGGGCGAAACTAGCTGGAATGATAAGTCCAACAGCGACTATTAATAGTGTGGCTTTAAATTTGTTCATGGGCCCTGAGGTTCTCATTGTTAATTTGGTTAATAATCAGCGTTGAATGTCAGTTATCCTATTTTGGTTCGCCAAAACCGGGCAATCCCAATTCACCTAATCCATCCTGGAGTAGCCCTCCACCATCACCCCCCCCGCCGGCAGACATCAGAGCTCCCATCACTGCCTGCATCATTGCCATTTGCAGCTCTTCCTGAGTCTTGGCCTTGGCTGCGCCTGCCAGTCCCATCTGCGCAGCGTTCATGATATTCATGACCTGTTTTTTCTCTTCCGGCCCGAGCATATTCTTGAGGTCGTTGTTAATCATTTCGCTTGCCTCTGACATGGTGTCCTTCCATCCATCCGCCATTGTTTTTGGAATCCATTTGCCTTCGACTTTGACGACCTCTTGCTCGCCATTCTTTAGCATGGAAAGCCCAGGTACCTCGGAATCATCGAAACCTGGAAACATGGCCGTTAACTCATCAATATCCGGCAGGTCGGGAATCCCGCTTACACTGATTGTGGCAGTGTCGCTCTCCTGTGAAACAATCTCCACCTTGATATCTTTTAGCTTGGCCTTGATTTCGTTGTTCCACGGGTCGCCTTCTTCAAGCTTGGAGGTTTGAGCAATTAACTTGAACAGTTCCTTGCCGGTCTCATCCAGAAACTTGCCAGGATCCATGCCCTTGGCTGTGGCGTGTTTGCCTAGGTCACTTTCGACAATGGTTTGTAGCATTTTACCCATTGTCTCAAGCGATTGTTGCATCTCCTCTGGTGACGCACCCGTGCCGCCTAGGTTTTGTTCAATCATGGCGGTGATCAGGTCTTGTTTATCATTTAACAGGAGTCCGGCCTGGCTCAGTACCCCAAAAAGTTTATCCCAAAGCTGCTGATCCATGTTCTTTACAAAGTCCTGGATCAGGTTTGCGACGTCAGTCTGGTAAGATGGTGGAAGCATTTCCCATAACAGCTTGGGGTCTTCCTCCTCGAGGAGCTTGATGGGGATCAAGACCACACTATCTGCTCCACCCGGCAGTTGGGCTTTGGGCGCTGCTGCCTTTTCGATCTGGGGTTCGTTGTTCTGCTGGGAGCAACCAGCTAGTAACATCGCCCCCATAGCGAGTGTGCTCAGGAGGACATTTTTTGTTAGATGAATATACCCTTTCATTGGAGTACTGAAATCAACTCAGGCAAGTCGAACTGCACGGCAGAACGAAAAGCCGAGGGTGTGCCCATTATGATTGATTGTAAAGGCATTCAAAAGGCTTTTTGAGCTTACGCTTGCACGGCCCCGATACACTTGGCCAAGTCTTCCACCACCCAGTTCGGCGCTTGGCTCGCCAACTCGTCCGCCGCCGCGCCATGCTGCCAAACGGCGTAACGGATTGTATGGAAAACATCCTCGAGCAACAGTGGTTGGGCCAATAGTCCGGCCAAATAGCCGGCCAGCAGGTCGCCGCTACCTCCTTGGCCAAGGCCCGGGTTGCCCGTGGGGTTCACCAAAATTTGACCCTCGCTGCGCCCGATCAGCGTGTGCTGGCCTTTCAGAACAACCCAACAGTCGCCGAACTTGGCTGATAGAGTGCGCAACGCCTCGACCCGGTCGGCCTGCACTTCGTCCACAGTTGAGCCAAGCAACCGTGCCGCCTCGCCGGGGTGCGGTGTGATCACTCGAATCGCCTTGTCGCTGAACGTGCCGGTCGGCAGCCAGTCGAGTGCGCTGGCATCCACCACGATCGGCATCGACGACTGAAGCCACATCTCGCCGGCAGTTTCCTTCAAGTCACCTGGCAAATCATCTGCGGCCAAGCCCGGGCCAATCAACATGCCGGTGATCGAGCGAACCGTCGTTTCGCCCGGCACCAGCGGCCGTACCATCACACCGGCCAGCTGTGATGCCACCGGCACAAACACCTCCTTCGGAGTCATCAATGTGACTAGCCCCGGCTTCGCACGAGCCGCGCCATAAGCTGCGAGCACAGCTGCGCCATGGTATCCCATGCTGCCTGCCATGATGCCAAGGTGCCCAAATGTTCCCTTGTGTCCTCCAGCCGGCCGAGCTGGTGGGAAGCCCACAAAATCCTCCGTTTGGCCAAGCATCAAGTCGCTAGTTTCGAGGCACGGGGCCAGGCCGATGTCCGGCGCCACCCGCAGCTGACCGACGAATTCCGAGGCGCTTGGCTGCATCAGACCCCGCTTGGGCGCGCCGAGCGTCACTGTTTCCGTTGCGCGAACCGCCGCTCCCTGTACCTCGCCGGTGGTGGCATCCAAGCCGGATGGTGTGTCCACGGAGAGCACGCGCAGTCGCTTGGCGTTAATCTGCTCGATGACCTGCATCCAGTCCGCGTTGAGCGGCCGGTTCAGCCCGATACCAAATAGGCCATCAACGACGAGTGCCGGGGCGGGATCGAGATCGAGCGGAAGTTTTTGTCGTGTCTTGGATGGGTCGGTGATGCTGAGCAGGCGAACCTCGCGCTCCGGAAGATGATTGGCCACCGCACGGACGTCGTCGCCATTGTGGCCCTTACCGGCGAGCAGCAGGATGGAATCGCAGGGCCGAGTGAGCTCCATCACGCGGGATGCAACCAATTCGCCAACCTGTGCGATGACTTCCTCCTCTGTCTTGCTGGACTCCCACGTCGCCGCCTCCCAGCGCCGCATCTGCTCCACACTGATCACCGGCAATGACATGACTCCCGCAGCGTAGAGCGGCCTCAAACTTGGAACAAGCGCCCAATGGTCAGGCGGTGGAAAGGATTGCGCTGGTGTGGGGTGAGTGTACGGTTTTTGGCGTTCGCGAATTATGCTGGGGCTGAGAACCAAACATTGGAGCCGGCGCGAGTTTCTCTCGGTGGGAAGCCTTGGACTGGGAGGCTTGGGGCTGCCGGATCTGCTTCAGGCGGAAGAAGCCGTCAAAAAAGCTGGCGGTCTGGCAAGGGACAAGTGCGTCGTGTTTCTGTTCCAGCACGGCGGGCCGTCGCAGTACGAGACGTTCGACCCCAAGATGAGTGCGCCGTCCGGCATCCGCTCAATGACCGGCGAAATCCCGACGACGATTCCGGGCATCACGTTTGGCAGCACGATGCAGCGGTTGGCCAGGCTGGCGCACAAGTTTTCTCTCGTGCGCTCGTTCACCACGGAGAGCAACGCGCATGACTCGAAGCCGATCATCAGCAAGCGCTACTCGGCCGGGGCACACAT
>DBNL01000050.1:0-2285 GCA_002299785.1 Verrucomicrobia bacterium UBA673 | reverse complement strand
CTGTCGTTGTTCCCACGAGCGGTGGACAGTTCCGCCAAGCCGGCGTTCATGGATCTCGGCCGGTTCGACAGCACCGGGCCGCTGGGCTCGGCCTATGCGCCGTTTGCTCCGAGTGGCGACGGGAACCTCAAGCGCGACATGCAACTGGCCATCGATCCGGCGAGACTCGACGACCGGCGCAGCCTTTTAGCCCAGCTCGACCAGTGGCGTCGGGTTATCGGCGAGAGCGACATCGCCGAGAGCTTCGACCGGTTCCAGTCGCAAGCCTATCAAACGCTCACGGGTAGCGTGTCGGAGGCATTCGACATTACCCGCGAAGACCCCAATGTGATCGAGCGATACGACACATCGAAGCTTATGGATGTCTCTCGCATCAGCAAAAAGTGGAACAACCATCCGCGCTATGCCGAGCACGTGAACAGCCTCGGCAAGCTGCTGCTGCTCGCCCGGCGCCTGGCTGAGCGCGGCGCGGGCTTCATCACCATCACCACCAACTTCGTGTGGGACATGCACGCCGACGCGAACAACGCCACAATGATCGAGGGCATGGGCTACGTCGGCACGCCGTTCGACCATGCGGTGAGCGCGTTCATTGAGGACGTCGAGGCGCGCGGGTTGCGCGACAAAATCCTGCTCGTCTGCTGCGGTGAGATGGGCCGCACGCCCAAGGTGAATGCCAAGGGCGGTCGGGAGCACTGGGCCGGCGTGGCGCCGCTGATGTTGTATGGAGGCGGACTGAAGATGGGCCGTGTCGTCGGCTCCACCACTCGCGACGGCGGAGAGCCGGCTAGCGACCGCATCACCATCCCCAACCTGTACGCCACGATCATGGACACTTTGCTGGACACCGGCACGCTGCGCACCATGGCCGGGATACCGCCCGAGGTGCAACGCGTCATCCACGGTGCTGATCCAATCAGCCAACTTCTCTAGACTTTAATTCTCTACCCAGCCAAGGGCTTTGTCGATGAAGAGGTAGGCTTCTTGGCGGATCTCAACGGGGAAGTCGTGCTCACAGTCCGGCGTGCGGAGCTGCAACGCGTCTACTTGCCCAAGTAGCTTGTAAATTTCGCGTGCCTTGGGGATGGCTTTCTTCACGCCGCGCACGTCGAAGTTGGAATCCCGAAGTGGCGAACTGGAGAAGAACGAACGCGGAGCGAGCGCGGCGACGACTTCGTAAAAATCGAACGGTACGCGGTCAGGGTCGAGATTGTAGCTCGTCTTGAGCGATGGCATGTAACGGTCGCTCGTCCAGCCGTCGATTTTCCCGCCGTAGTAGTCGTGGAACGGCGTCCAGCCGCAGCTGGAGACGATGACGCTGATGCGTGTGTCGAACACGCCCACGAACATAGCGTTGTGTCCGCCGAGCGAGTGCCCGATTGCGCCAATGCGCTTGGGATCGACCTCGGGTAGTGACTGAAGCAAATCCACGCAGCGCATGTGGTTGAATATACCCTTCATCGTGCCGGAGATGTAGTCGTCCGACTCGAAGTCGTATGCGTAGTCGCCGAACGACGGGTAATCGGGAGCGATGACCACATAGCCGCGCTTAGCCAGTTCGTATGCGTAGGCTCGGTTGGGGACACCGCCTTTTTTCGTGACTCGATGCTTGCCGAGCGGCGAGGTCGGGTGCAGAGCTAGGATGCCGGCCTGTTTGGCCAAGTGGGTGGCCTTGGGTCGATAGAGTAAGGCGGGGAGGCGGTCATTTTTCTCGGTGAGAAAGTCGATGCTCAGCCGGGTGAAGCCGTCGCCATCGGTTTGGCTACGCACTCGCATCTCGAGCGGCTGAAGGGTGGTGCGGCTTGGCAGTGGTCCCATCACCTGCTGCATACCGGCGACGATTTGCTGTCGCCGCTTGGCCCAGTCTGCGGTCGTCTTGACGGGGTGTTCGCTGCCTGCTTGGTCCCGATAAACGAGCAGCTGCGAGTGATCGATGCCGCTCAACTCGGCGGCCAGGTGCGGCAGCATGCCGGCGAGCAGCGATAGTGTTATCAGCAGCCGGGTCATCTCGTGCTGCGGCGGCGCAGCCATCGCATCGGCAGGGCGGCGAATAGCATGAGCGCCCAGCCGATGAGCATGACGTTGACGATGTACCACGGCCAGCCGCCGATCACGAGTGGGTTGTCCACCGCCGGCTGGGTGCAGAGGTACATGTAGTTTGCGTCAGTCAGCCAGTTCACAATGCCAATCGGGAGCATTATGGTTACAATCAGGAGAAGCGTGCGCACCACGGCGCCCCGGCTCGTGAGCATGCCGTCGACGACGACATTCCACAGGGCGAACTG